>DYEF01000065.1 GCA_020725805.1 Bdellovibrio sp. | reverse complement strand
TACCACACCCTCTACCATATCCCTGAACATCTTACTCGCTATTCTCCTACTGGCTGATAACCCTAAATACGATGGTAACAGGTCTATCAACGGGTCATTCTTTCCCTCCGCATATACCTTATATGAACTCCACATATACTCTCCACACCTCTTAACCATACCTGCCCTAACAGGATTCTGGGTAATATACTTTAATAGCGTTAGTCCGTATTTGTCAGATTGAACTATAGGAGATTTGAATCTGTCTGAGAAGAAATGACCTTTTCTGTTGTGAGCCTTGTTGTAGGATAAGGCGTATCTCCAAAGGATAGCGTGCATAATTTTGGATATGGAGATATTGGGGTCTTTTGGAGTTTGTATGATAAGGTGGATATGGGAGTTCATAAAGCAGTAGGCGAATAATTTGAATTTGAACTTTTGTTTGTGAGGCTTGTCAAGAATTTTGTGTCTGAGCATTTGAAAATCTGAGGTTGAATAATTGTCTTAATTCGTATTCCATACTCTTTATTATCGGCACTACTTTACTCCACCTTCCATTCTTTAACCTGTTATATATTATATATCAGATAAGTTCCGTGATAGGCATTGGTGTATATAGCGAACATATCGTCAGGGATAGGTAGGTTGTTTATTTGTTTAGCAGCTTCGTATATAGCATCTTTATAAAAGACCGCCTGTTAAAAGAGTTAAAGTTTTCGCCGAAGGCTTCTATTACCCCCCCCATAGAAGCCTTCAACTTATTAATTAGTGTAATTAAAATATTTATCATAACAAGTTTCTTACCTGCATATCTTAGACACAACATTAAAGAGTCATTCTGAAGCTGGTTTTGCAAGCAATTTTGGGGTGTCTTTAGATTAAGGTATAAATCTGATTGAAATGTTTTTCAATTTAATATATTTTACGGTTGTCAGGGAGGTATTGTGTGAAAAGAGGATTCATATTGTTTTTAATAGTTTTTCTGGCTGGCACGAATCTGTATGCCGTCAGGTCGACACAGGGATTCCCGGCAAAGATAATAGGAGTTCCGGTATTTCAGTTTCCGGTTATAGGCAATATTGATTCGGACGAGGAGAAGGAGATTCTTTTTTACGCCAGCGGAAGACTCGAGTGCTGGAAGTCCGACGGCAGTATATGTGCCTGGGCACCTTTCGAGATAAAGGAGAATACAGAGATGGTATATTCTCCGTCCCTTGCCGATATAAACGGTGATGGTAAATCAGAGATTATATTCGGCTCTCTGGATGGAAATCTGTATATTATGGGCGGTGACGGAAAGTTGTTGCCGAATTATCCGAAAAAATTTGCCGGTGGTTATATCTCGACCCCCTCTGCATTTGATCTGGACAAGGACGGAAAACCGGAAATATGTTTCGGGACACAGGACAAGAAGTTTTATTGTATAAAGCCCGATGGCTCGGTCCTGAAGGGATTCCCGGTAAAGGTGGATTCGCCTGTTACGACGAGCGGCAGTTTTGCATACTTCGGTGAGAACAACGAGCTTACTATTGCGTTCGGCTGTGAGAACGGTTCTGTATATGCTGTAAATACATCCGGAAGGGTTCTTAAAAACTTCCCGTTTAAGACTCACTATCAGATTTCGGGTATGCCTGTATTTGCCGATATTAATGATGACGGGAAGAACGAACTGATTATTGCCTCTCAGGACTATTCTGTTTATGCACTTGATGTAAAGGGAAAACTGCTCGAGGGTTTTCCGTTTGAAACTGGTTACAGGATTCACGGTTCACCGGCAATAGCGGATATAGACCTCGACGGTTTTCTGGACATTGTGGTTGGCTCGACAGACGGGAAATTATATGTGACTGACTATAAAGGGAAAGTCAAAAACGGCTTCCCTTATGATACCGGGAGCAAGATATTTGCATCACCGGTAGTGGGTGATATCAACTGCGATGGTCTTATGGAGATAGTCTTTCCGGCGACTGACGGCAGAATCTATGCCTTAAACGGCAAAGGTAAGACAATCGAGGATTTCCCTTATATCCTTGGTGGTGAACTCAAATCTTCACCTATTATCGATGATATCGACAATGACAGCAGGATAGAGATGCTCTTTTTATCCCCGAAGTCCGAACTGCACTCTCTGGTAGCAGTAAACAAGTGTGAGAAGAAATCAAAATTGATATGGCAGATGGCGGGCAGGGATTCGCAGAAGACCGGAAGATTTTTCCCCAATGCGGCGAGAATATACGATGCGGGATTCGAGTCCGAAAAGGTTTTTTCCAATGAGAGCCTCAGGTTGAAATACAGTTACTTTCATCTGGACGGCAGGGCAGAGCAGAATACCAAAATATTCTGGTATAAGAACGGCAAACGTATGGAGGAACTGGACGGCAAGAGGGTTATTGAACCGAAATATTTCAAAAAACACGACAAGTTGTATGCAGAGATTCAGGATGAAGAGAACTTCAAAGAGTACGGAAGCGGGGCCGGCGCCAAAATAGTTAAAACCAGAGAGATCGAAATACAGAATGTCATTCCTGACTCGCCGCAGGTCGAGATTCTTCCTAAAGAGGTCTTCACGGCCAATAAGGTAGAGGTGAAGATTACGAAGGATTCGACCGATTATGACAATGATAAGGTAAGCTACAGGTATTCTTTCTTCAGAAATAACCGTAAACTCGAGTATCCCGAAAGCCAGAATTATATAGATCCCGCTGATGTATTCAAGAATGACAGGATATCGGTAATAGTGACACCTTTCGACGGAGAGGAGACCGGGAAATCGGCCAATATCGAGTTTGTGGTCAGAAATACTGCCCCGACACCCTGTGAATTCGACATTCTCCCGCAAAATCCCTCTGTAATTAGCGATATCGAAGTCAAAATAACAAAGCCTTCATCCGATATAGATAAGGATAATCTCAAATATGTTTATAATTTATGGCTCGACGGAATATTTATACCCTATGATTTCCTGAGCGGCAAATATCCGAAGGGCTTCTTCAAGAAAAATCAGGAGGTAAAGATAGGTGTCAGGGCGTATGACGGAGAACTGTATTCACAGGAGATGTATAAGACAGTAAAGATTGTAAATTCAACGCCTCTTGCGCCGGAGGTTTCGTTACTGCCAAAGAATCCGACAGTCGAGTCGGAACTTAAGGCATTTGTGAGTAAGCCTTCTCTGGATTATGACGGAGACGCAGTAACTTACAGGTATGTATGGTATAAGAACGGGAGTCTTATCAGTGATGCATCCGGTAGTATCCTTTTACCGAAGTTCTTCAAAAAAGGAGATAGTATAAAGGTTGAGGTCTTCCCCGGTGATGGAATTTCGGAAGGGAAGGCGGCATCAACCGAGACCCGTATACTCAATGCCGTACCTTCGGCCCCTGTGGTCCATATATTAAAGAGCGTGCTCACGACTCAGGATGAGGCAAAAATAATCATCGAAAAGGAATCAAAGGACCCGGACGGCGATACTCTGGTCTATAAGACGGAGTGGTATCAGGGGACAAAGAGGGTACAGAATCTCGATGATAAACTCGACTCAAAGGGATACCCCCTGAAGAAGCATGAAAAGTGGAATATCAGGGTTTATGCCTTTGACGGCACTGATAAATCTCCGGCAAACGGGATTGCCTTCGAGGTCAGAAATTCAGTTCCCTCGAAGCCCGAGATAGCATTTGAAACAGCCCCGGTCGATAAAAACAGCAGCCTCAGGGTCAAAATTGTAAAGCCTTCGGCTGATATCGACGGAGATAAGGTTGAATACAGAATAAGATGGTTTGTGGACGGGAAAGAGATTGAGGCAAACAGAGAGAAGACCGAGCTGTTGCCTGTCAGTTTTGCAAAATACCAGAATGTACTTGTCCGGGTTATACCGTTTGACGGTGAGTCAGAAGGAGATTCTGCTGAGGTCTCTACCTATATCAAGAATGCCCCGCCGACTTCGCCTGCGGTTGAGATTGAGCCGAAGAATCCGACATTTCTCAGTGATATTACCTGTAAGATTGTAAAACAGGTTACAGATGCTGACGGTGATAACATAAAGACAAAGTATGTATGGTACAGAAATTCCGTTCAGTTTGTCACTACCGAAGAGAATGTATTGCAAAAAGGATATTTCAAGAAGGGTGACAAGGTCTACTGTGAGATTACGGGGACTGACGGTGAGTATGTTGTAAGTGCAAAGAGCCCCGAAGTAGTCATTCTGAACTCCCGGCCGGAGAAACCTCAGGTAAAGATTCTGCCGGAAGAACCGCATACAAAGGATGAACTCACCTGTATCATTGCAACCGACAGTACTGATGTCGATAAGGATAAGATTACTTACACCTTCAGCTGGAAGAAGAATGAAAAGCCGTTTAAGGAGAATGTCAGCAAGATTGCGGGCGATGAAGTACTGAGAGGGAATAAGTATACCTGCAATGTGTTTGCGAGTGACGGCGAACTGAAGAGCGAATTTTCCGAGGTTTATGTCAATGTCAAGAATAAGCGGCCTCTTGCCCCGTCCGTAAAACTCGAACCGCAGTATCCGTTCGAGGGAGATGAACTCGTGTGCAGGATTGTCAAACCGTCCGAGGATATAGAAAAGGACGAAATAAAATATAAGTTCCTGTGGTATAAAAACGGGCAGATGATGAATTTTGCCACTACCTCTGCATCTGTTCCGGGCAGACTCGTGAAGAAGGGAGATATCTACAACTGCGAGGCAATTCCTTTTGATTTCGACGGAGACGGGGAGAAGGGTTATTCGAACTCGGTCATTGTGCTTGAAAGAAAATAGAACCGGGTAACGGATGATTCTTCTTTTTCTGCTTGATTTCGGCAAATATTCGGATTTTAATCAGATTTCAGTATGTCAGGAATAACTCCGCCAAATGTCTTTATTTTTCTCTCTGAATTGCTCAGAAGACCGGTAAAAAATACCAGTGGTGAAAAGGTAGCGGTTTTATATGATGTAATAATCAAGGTTCCCGATAATTATCCTGAGGTGGTGGGATTTGTAATCAAAAGAAGAAAGGACAGGATTTTATATGTCCTTGAATCTTCTTCTGTGGAGGTTGGTGAAAATTTCGATATTATATGTAAGGGTTGCGAACCTCTGCCACTCAGAAATTACGATATGAATCAGAAGATTAAGGCAAATATTGACCTGATCGGCCAGAAGATAATTGATACCCGCAACAAGAAGGTCGTCAGAATATATGACCTGCATCTTTTGAATGCCGGTAATGTACTGAAAGTTGCGCATATCGATATCAGTCTTGCGGCAAATCTCAGGATGTATTTTGGCAGCAGGTTTCTGAAATTTATATCCCTTGGCGGATTAATCCCGGCTCTTCTGAGGGAGGAACTAGTCTCATGGAGGTATCTGAACGCAATTCCCGTAAAGAACGGGAATTCCCATCTGAATTTTGCATTCAGAAGCAATGATATTATGGAGATGCATCCGGCAGAGATTGCAGATATCATCGAGGAACTGGACAGATATGAACAGGAGGCACTCTTTAAGTCACTTGACCATAATAAGGCGGCAGAGACCCTCTCTGAACTGGAGGATGCTGATGTCCAGAAGAATCTCCTTGAATCTGTAGGGAGTGACAAGGCAGCAGACCTGCTGGAGGAGATGCCTCCCGATGAAGCGGCTGATATCCTTCAGGAGATAGACGAGGAAGATGCAAAGGATATTATCAATAAAATGGAGAATGACGACGCCCAGATTGTACAGGAACTTATAAAGCACGAAGAGGATACCGCAGGCGGACTTATGACGACGGAGTTTCTGACAATTCCGGAGGACCTGACGGCGGAGCAGGCCATTGATTACCTCAGAAAAAATGCGAAAGAGGCCGAGACGATATATTATATCTATGTAATTGACAAGAACAACAGACTGAAAGGGACAGTCTCTCTGAAAAAACTGATAATATCAGAAAAGACCACACTTATATCGGAGATAATGACACGAAATCCTGTCTATGTTTTTGTGAATGATGAGATGGAGAAGATTGCACATATCGTATCAAAATACAATCTGCTGGCAATTCCCGTGGTCGACAGGGACAGGAAGCTGAAAGGTGTAATTACGCTCGATGACCTCTTCGAGGCAGTAATTGAAGACGGATGGAAGAGAAAGCTTGGTGAACGCAAATGAGTTTCATCAAACCTGTAAACTCATATCCAAGGGAATATTATCTCAAAAAATACCTGATTTTTGCTTTTGTCTATGCATTTCACGGGTTTGGCTATATGTATGTAAATTCAAAGGTAAACACTGCCAAACTCTACGATGTCTCTCTACCGATTGACAGAGTAATACCCCTGATACCTGAATGGTCGTGGATATATGAAATGCTGTTTATATTCCCTATATTTCTTGTTCTGATACTCGATACGGTTGAAGAGGTCAAGAGGGTCGGTTTTTCCATTGTTATGTGCGACCTCGTTGCCTATCCGGTTTTTCTGCTCTTCCCGGTGATGTCGGTAAGACAGGAAGTCCCGATGAATACAGCAAGCGAAATCCTTCTCAATTTTATTTATTATATCGACCTTCCGACGAACTGTTTTCCTTCGCTGCACGTTGCGGTATCGATGGTCTCGGCATTTGCCATCTATCACAAGACAAAACTAAACGGTATCTGGGCTATAACTCTGGGAATTCTGATATCTCTGTCGACTCTCTTCACAAAACAGCACTATTTCCTCGATGTCGTATCCGGACTGATGCTGGCAACATTCTGTTACTACGCCTTTTACGTGGAGGCATATCAGGAGAGATTATTCAGATGGTTTTCCGAGCAGAAAAGCAGGGCATAGGTGATTTACTATGACAGATTTTTCATAACGTTAACCCGGTTACTATTTACATGGACAATGCTTTTTTATTTTAGTAAAGATTGACATTCGGATTGATTATCCGTTTATAACTTCATTTTACCGGAGGTTTTTATGAAAAAAATCCTTTTTCTTGTATCGGTTCTGTTGTTTGCAGCGTCAAATCTGACTGCATCACAGTTCGATGAATTGATCGGAATTATGAAACAGAGTAACCCTGATATGAAAATCAAGGGTAGATTTATGAACAATTCCCCTGTTCTGATTACGGACCTTGGTGAAAGATTCCCCGTAAGTTCGGCCTTCGATGCAGCAAAGGCCTTTATCGGCAAGTATCAGAATCTCTTTTCTGTTGGCGGTGACGTCAGCCTGACTTTTGAGAAGATAGTTGGCGGGAAGGGCAGTCAAACAGTCCGTTTCAGTTATACATACAGAGGGTATCCTGTATATCCTGCCGGTATTGCCGTAACCGCAGATAATTCAGGTAAGATTCTGAAAGCATCGTTCTTCAATCTCTCACTAAAAAATATTGATACAAGGGTCTCTTTCAACAGGGAGGATGCCTATTACATTGTCACCAACAAATATGTTCCGTTCAAC
Source organism: Bdellovibrio sp. (assembly GCA_020725805.1). GTDB lineage: Bacteria > Myxococcota > SpSt-1050 > SpSt-1050 > SpSt-1050 > SpSt-1050. The sequence goes on along the minus strand of DYEF01000065.1, from coordinate 98,665 downwards.
AGTCTTATAGGCTCAAAATACAGCAATAATTCTGTAAGGGAACTGGTACTGCTTATAGGTAATAAAGCCTTCTTTGTGTACGAAGTCAGAGTTGCCTCATTTGCTTCACTTACGAATGTGAGCTATTTTATCGACGCGAAGACAGGCAAACTCATCTTCAGGAAGAATAATGTTGTAAATCTGAACAAGGCAAATGTCTATAATCCGAATCCCGGCGCAGACGGCAAAAGCCCTACCGTTGAGGTTGATATTGTAAATCTCGACCCCAATGTAACGGATAAGACCCTTACCGGCACGCTGATCAGAAGTACAAACTGTTACGGTAAAGGTGAGCAGAAGGAATGGACTATTCCGCAGTATCAGTCCACTATGCGGTTTACCCTCTGCAATATCGGTCCCAAAGCGGTTTCGGACGAGAACGGAGATTTCTATTTTACTCCGGATGACCCGACAAAATGTTTCGAGGCAGAGGATTCGCAGGCCTGCTTTGAATCAATTATGGAAGACGATTTTGCAGAAGTGATGATGTATTATCACGCAGACAAGATGTATACCTATTTCAAGGGGAAGGGATTTGAGAAAGTAAATACAAATTCAGGGCTTCCGTCACTGATGACATTGGTGAATTTCAAACTCCCCAACTTCTATGAACTGAGATTCAACTGTGAGGAAGACCCGAATAATCCCGGATGGAATATCTGTACAACAGATAAGTTTATGCCTTTTGATAATGCAGCCTTTATGCCCTATGACGGCAGTTTCGATGATTTCGGTATCCACGATGATGCGATTGTCTTCGGGCAGGGAGAGAAGGTCGATTTTGCCTATGATGCGGAGGTTACATATCACGAATTTACACACGCAATGATAGGTTCGACAAGCAATCTTGCGTATGCCTATTTCGACCAGTACGGGATGTATATCGACCCGGGTGCCATGAATGAAGGATTTGCAGATTATTTCTCGTCGACCGTCTCCGGTGACCCGAAGCTGGGTGAATATGTCAGCAATGCAACGGAGGACCAGGGGGCACTGAGGGACCTGAGTGTAAATACAAGATGCCCCGATGACCTCTGGGGTGAGAGTCATAACGACGGGCTGTTGCTCTCAAACGCCCTCTGGAAGATAAGAACCGAGTTTGTAAAGGATTTCGGCAAGGAAGACCTCTTTGACCAGAAGGTGTATGATGTGCTTGTCTCTCTCAGTCAGATTGCCACATTCGGTGAGTTCTCAAACGGGCTTGTGAGTATGCTGAAGAAGGATACAGCTATCGGTCAGGCCTTTGCCGAGAAGGCAGAGAATATTTTCAAGGAGAATAATATCCTTGACTGCGAGAGACTCGTTAATCTCGAAAACGGGAAATATATAATGCTGGTTGAAGGGCTGGACACGGTCGGATTATCTCCGTATGTCCCCGGGTATCTGCAGTTCTATTTTGATATTCCGGCAAATACCTCAAAGTTTATGCTCGATATGGATATCTACAGCAATTCGATGTTTGGCGGTTCTGATGCGGAGATAAGAGTGCTTATGAAGAAGGATAATCCGGTTGAATTTGATATTTCCTTAAACGGAGATGTTTCCTCGAATGCCGATTTCGAGCTCGAGACAGCCGACAACAGCCATTTTGAAGTTGATTCTTCAAAAATTGAAGGTGGTCACAGATATTATATAGCCTTCGTAAATTACGGAGGGGCACAGGGTATCCTTCAGCTTATTACTCCTTCATATGAAACCAAACAGGTCGAACCTGATGCCGGAACTGATGTGTCAGAGGATGTGGTTTCGGATGTTGTTATAGTCAGTGATGCAGAGAACGACACAGGTGTTCAGCCGGATGTTATTACAGATGTATCTGTCCCGGATGACACAGGGAATTCCGGTGATGTTTCGGGCGCAGATGCTGGTGCCAAACCTGATGTGGTTGTTATTGACGGAAGCAAGACTGATGAAAGCAAGGACGAGTCAGGCTGCTCCTGTTCATTCATAGAATAGTATTGCAGATTGCACAATTTCGGAAAAAAATAATTTGCAGTTCTTATTCTGTTGTGATATTGGTCTACCAATGATGAGAGGGTAGTTATGCTGAAAAAATACGTTTGTATGTTTTTTATAGTGATGGTTTTACCGGTAAACCTCTACGCTGATATGGTTGACAATATGATAAGCGAACTCAATTCTTCGTCTTCGTTCAAGTCAAGGCTTCAGGCAGCCATATTCCTTGGCAAGATGCAGGATAAAAGGGCTGTCGATGTCCTTATTGCCAATCTGAAGGACGAGGATTATGCGATTAAGGGTGCCTGTGCCATTGCGCTCGGGAATATCGGTGACCCGAAGGCAACGAGACCTCTGATTGAATTGCTCAGGGATTCAGAGGCCCTTGTCAGAAAAGAGGCAGTTAAGGCACTTGTAAAGCTCTCTTCCAACAAGCAGACAATGGATGACCTTGTAAACACATTCAAAAATACAGATGATTCGATGCTCAAGATGGGTATTATAGCAATATTCGGCGAACTCAAGGACGACAATGCACTGAAGGCACTTGCCGAAGGTCTCTCGGATAAAGGTAAAGTAAGCGATACCACCTCCCAGATTATAATGGGTATGTCCAGTGAAAACAAATTCAAGGTTTTGTCTGCGGCACTCACCTCCAAGGACGAGAATACAAGAATCAATGCAATGGAGCTTGCCGGCACCATAAGAGACCCCAGACTCGTTCAGCCTATTTTGGTGATACTTAAGGATTCATCCTCGCAGGAAGAGATAAAGACAGCGAAAAATACCCTGAAAAAGATGAAGGATAAGATTAATGTCGATGAATATCTCAGGACAGCAAGATTCGGTAACTCAAAGGACGAGCGCGATATTGCAATACAGGTACTCTCTGTGATTGCAGATGAAAGATGTATCGGTCTGCTTATGGATTTGTTAAAAGATGAGGATGTCTTTATAAGGGGTAGATCTGCACAGGCACTTGCAACAGTAGGGGATAAGAGAGCAATTCCTCAGCTCGAGAAGATGCTCAAAGACAAGAAGAACGAAAGAATTTTTCCGATTATAAAAAGTTCGATTAAACTGCTTACCCTGAATAAGTAAGCGAAAATCTCAAGGAGGGTTTTAATGAATCAAAAGAGTCAGCAAACTGCATTTATACTATCAGTCTTTCTTGGATTTCTCGGAGTTGACAGATTTTATCTGGGGTATACCGGGCTTGGTATAGTAAAGCTCATCACCTGCGGCGGGGCAGGTATCTGGGCTCTTATAGATGTTATTATTCTCGGAATGGGTACAATGGAAGATGCAAACGGCAACGCACTTCTCAGAGAGACCCCTGTAGGCACTCCCAAAAAATCACAGGGAACAGCATTTTTGCTCTCTATGTTTCTTGGGTATTTTGGTCTGGACAGGTTTTATCTGGGGTATACCGGGCTTGGTATAGTAAAGCTCATCACCTGCGGCGGGGCAGGTATCTGGGCCTTGATAGATTATCTGCTCATCGGAATGGGTCTGATGAAGGACAGTGAAGGCAATTCACTTTTAATATAAAAAGCTTTTAGTATCTGGTATACTGAAACAGATACAGGTAATTGAATATTGTCCAATAATTGCTGTGCCGGTCCGGATAATCCATTTTTTCTTAAAATTGACTTGTTGAATTATTTGCTTTAATACCTTAACTGTATGTTTAGAAATTTTATTACCCCCAACCGTAAAAGGTCATTTATTGCACTTCTGATTCTTCTCTCGGTTTTTGCAGGTTCGGTAATAATAGACAACCCCGATTTCCCTTACGGAATATGTCTTTTTAGGACTTTTACCGGATTTCCCTGTCCTTCCTGCGGGATGACTCACTCTTTTGTCTCGATAGGACACCTGAAAATATTAGATGGATTTTATTTCAATATACTGGGTCCGCTTTTATATCTGGCACTTCTTACCGGAATTGTTTTGCTGATTGCCGAGATAATTCTTGACAGATTGATTATTCAGATAGTTTTCGAGAGGTATCAGAAATTTGTTCTACTGATTGTGATTCCGCTTATTCTTCTCTCATGGGCGGTAAATCTTCTAAGGCATTTCAGAGTCTTCTGATGCAGAACGCTTAATAATTTCTTTTTATAAAATTAACCTGAAACAAACAGTATTGTATTAGTAAGATTAGCGGTGTATTATATACACCTGTACAGGAGGAAGATTATGAAGTATATTTTAATGTTAATTGTAATGTCTGTTTTCTTCTTTGTGCTGGTTTACGGCTGTTCTGACAATGAGGGGACAACAGTTAGTGATACCGGGACTGACATCAGCACAGAAGATATTACTATTACGGAAGATACCGGCAGTAATGATACCGATGTAAAGAAGTGCGATTTTCAGATCAATCAGATTGCATATCAGAGACCCGGCAAGACCTCGGACGGGATACTCCTCATCGATGGAAGGATGATAACACCGGCAGGTAAGAATATTACTATCAATACTTTTCCTATGAATGCCGTTGAAATTCCGGATAAAAAATGGCTTGTTGTCTCAAACGGTGGCAGAACTCTTGACGGGAAACAGTATCTTCAGGTGGTTGATGTTGAAAAGGGAGAAGTTGTATATAAGTTTCCGCTCGAAGGTAATTACGGAAATTTTCTGGGACTTTTTCTTGCAAAAGACAAGAGGACTATTTATGCATCGGGTGGTGCCAACAATAATATTCTCATATTGAAACTCAATGAAGATGCATCAATCGGGAAAATTGGTTCAGTATCTCTCTCCGGTTTTATCGGACATCTGGTTTTGAGCGGAGATGAAAAGAGAATATATGCAGCACAGCATATTGCAGATAAAATTGCAATTATCGAGAACGGCGAGACGCCGAAATGGAAGAATTCTGTCAAAGTGGGGGTTCATACAGATGAGCATCCTTATGCATATCCGTTCTGGCTGCAGCTTAGCAGTGATGAGAAGAGACTGTATGTCTCAAACTGGGGAGACAATACTGTATCTGTCATAGATATCGGTTCGGAGAGTGTGATTGGAGACATAAATGTGGGGAAGAATCCCGAAGGTATAGTCATTTCAAATGACGGCAAACGCATTTATGTTGCCAATAGTGATACAGATAATATTTCGGTTATAGATGTTGCAACCAATCAGGTTACCGCTGAGATTAAACTCAATGAGGATAATATCCCCTATGGCACTTCACCGACCACAATGGATATCTCGAAGGACGGCAAATATATTTTTGTCGCAGAGGCACTGTTGAATTCGGTCTCAGTAATTGATACCTCTGCAAATAAGGTCCTTGGCAGAATACCCGTTGGTTTCTATCCTGTGAGGGTGATTGTCTCGGAGGACAATAAAAATATTTATGTGTTAAACGCAAAAGGTAATGGCTCTTCTCCGAATATTAATGGAGAGGATGCGGATGAGATTCTGTTTGGAAGTCTCTCCGTGATTGATATCTCTGATGCCATTATTAATCTGAAAACATATTCAGAAATGGTTTACAATAATAACTCAAGACCATCGAGATATTATGAATTCCCCTGTGAAAATATCAATTCCCCTGTCCCGATAGATAAAGAGTATCTCTCCCCCATAAAACATATTATTTTTATCGTTAAGGAGAATAAGACTTTCGATCAGATTCTCGGTGATCTGGAAGGGGTAGAGGCTGAACCCTCACTGGTAAGATTCGGGGAGAAATTTACGCCGAATACCCATAAACTAGCCCGTGAATTTGCCGTATTTGACAATTGCTTTGCCGAATCGGAGGTCTCTGTTCAGGGTCATATGTGGCTGACCTCGTCTGTTACAAATGATTATATAGAGAGAAACTGGCTTGTGGGAGATGAAACGCGGCTCTTTCTGCCGGGCGTTGAACCTGCAAGTTATCCTGCCTCAGATTTCTTCTTTCATCACCTGTTGAGGAATAAAATCAACTTTATGGTGTATGGGGAAGCGGTTGGCGTTATGGCAGACCTCGAGGGGCTTTACGGGAGAAAACCGAGATTTGACAAATATGTGGACCGGAAGTGGCCGGGCGGAGTAATCTGGAATATGTCGCCCAAAGATGAGGAAAGGGCAAATTACTTCAGGGAGAGGCTTTCGGAGTGGGAGAGAGACCCCGCAAAGATGCCGGCATTCATCTTTATGCTTCTCCCCAATGACCATACCTACGGAGTGAGTCCGGGTAAACCGGCTCCTGATTCAATGGTCTCCGATAATGATTATGGTCTTGGTCTTGTGATTGAGTATCTGAGTAATTCTGTCTTCTGGAAGGATTCGGTTGTCTTTGTTGTTGAGGACGACCCGCAGAGCGGGGCTGACCATATCGATTCGCACAGGAATGTATGCCTTGCAATAGGCCCTTACATTAAAAGAGGGTTTGTATCTTCGGTTCAGTATAGCTTTCCGTCCTTTTACAAGACATTCGAACTGATTCTGGGACTCAATTCGTTGTATCAGACGGATCTGAGAGCTGCTCCTATGCTGGATGTCTTTACGAACACTCCCGATTTTACTCCATACAAGGCAGAGCCGAGACAGATAGAGGATAAGGTCATTCCACCCATACACAATCTGGATATAAGAATGAAACGTCTTGCAGAAAAGTCGCTTCTTATGGATTTCTCGGAGCCGGATTCACCAAAAAATTCCGAGATGTATGAGGTTCTGACGGATTATCTGAAGATTGAATATCCCGAATTGTTCGGTGAAAAATAAACAAATATGAAGCTATTTAAGTACAGAATATTCAGGAAGACAGCCGGAGAGAACGACCTCCTTGACATTACTGAAGAAGTTCTGACTCTGGTCAAGAAGAGCGGAGTAAAAGAGGGTTTTGCAATAGTTTTTGTTATCGGTTCGACCGCATCGGTTCTGACCATGGAGTATGAGCCCGGACTTGCAAAGGATTTGAGGGAACTTTTAGAAGAGATTGCCCCGCAGGATAGAGAGTATGCCCATAATGCAACCTGGAATGATGATAACGGACATTCACACCTGAGAGCTACTCTTCTGGGGCAGTCATTTACATTCCCTATAGAAGATGGCAGGGCTGTGCTGGGTACATGGCAGCAGATAGTCCTTGCAGAGTTTGACCACAGACCGAGGGAAAGGACTGTGGTAGTTCATATTTACGGAGTATAATAACTACTTTCTGGTTATAGTGAGCTGGAATGAACCGTCATCGCCGGCCTCACCGTCAATTATGATGTAGAATCTCTTCTTTGAGAAAGTCTCATTCTTAAATGTCAGTTTTTCCGGGTCACCTGCACCGTTCAAAACCGTTCCGTAAAGACATTCAGTCTTACTGCAGTCATCATAGACATATATCATCGGGTCGAAGCTACCGTAAGGTTCAACAAGGACTTCGTATGTGGCACTGGGGTCTGCATCTACGTAATATACGATATCTCCGCCCGAGAACATCGAAAACACACATTTTTCAGGATTGTAATCATCGGTTGCTCCTATTGTAGATGCGTATGTAGAGAGACCGTTTGTTGCATCGATTGCAGTATTGCAGGTCTCGTTTGAAGGCTGATTATAGACATTTACTACCATCGAGGTGTCAAGACTTGTATTATCTATATAATGGTAGCCAATGTAAATGGTAACGGCCCCGATATTCTTTGCTGTAATTATTCCGTCTTTGGAGACATCGGCGATATTCGGGTCATTCGATGAATAGTCAGGGAGTGTCTTTTCTATCAGAAAATCCTTGAGGTCCTTATTCTGGCTGAATGTTGCGTATGTTGTAATCTGATATTGTTCTCCTACTTTTAATTCAATAAGGTCTTTACTGACCTTTATCCCGTCTGCCCTGAAATAAGTGGCTTCAATATTTGCGGGGTTGAATTTGAAAAAGTAATCTGGCTGAATCTGGAAGTAATATCTTTTTGTCTCCCTTATAAGATGATAGATGAAGTAGTCGTATGTTATATCCGAAATATATTTGTCAGGGGTCAGAAAGTTTAAGTCTGAGTCGAGAAGAGCCGCAAATAGTTTCAGGTCTCCGTTGATTCTGTCCACATCTGCATAAAAGGCTATAATATCACCTTCTGCAAGGTCAGCAGGGTATCTGTGAACGGAGTTCTCCTTCTCTATCCTGTCTTTCTGGGTCGATGATTCGGAGAGCTTCCCTTTTTGTTTCAGGTCGTAATTGGTCTTACCGGGTGAACCTCTGTCTCCGCTGTAATAGCCTGTCTCTTCAAGAAAAGTAATAAGTGAGGGAGATACTTCAAACTTATCACCTTTTCTCTCTATCGAAGAGCCTTTCTTTCTGGCAAGCGATGTAAGGTCTATCTTCTCGACCGATACATTGTCGGTTCTGAGAAGTTCGAGGTAATTTGCATTTGTTAGAGTGAACATGTCTTTCCATTCACATTTTACCTTGGCATATGAATTTTTAGTGGGGTCCTTTGTTGCACCGGCAACGAGATAGGAATATGCGTTGATAACGGTCTCACATTCTGTATTTGAAATCGTAAACTCCTTTGAATCTGTCTTCAGTCTGTATCCGTTGATGTCGATTCCGAAACTGTTCGGGTTGTATATTTCGATATATTGTCCGAGTTCGGTATCCGAGAAATTGGGAGTAATCATCAGCTCGTTTATTACAGGCTGCAAAAGAGTTATATCCGTACTCCCTGTATCTCCGGTATCTTCACCTGTAGCGTCATTTGCTGCATCGGCGAATGTGTCAGCGCCTGCATCATAAATAATGTTATCTGTTGATATGTCCGCAATCTGAATATCTGTTGTGTCTGCGGTCTCTGTATCTTCTCCGGCATCTTTCTCTGATATATCGGTTATAACCGACGAATCTGTTTCTGCATCAGCTCCCGAATCAGAAATATCCGTCTCGGAAATATCCTGTATTTCTTTTATATCGGAACCTGTGTCAGCAATATCTCTGGTCTCTGTAATATCGGCAATATCCGTTATGTCTTCGGGTTTTGAAATGTCTGATGAAACATCCTTGTGAATTGTGTCTGGTATGTAATCCTCAGAACTTTCGTCAGAACAGGCAGCAAAGTAAAGAAAAAGACATAATGAAACAAACAGGATAGAATACTTATACATCATTACCTCCGTAAACAATGCTTTAAGATTAAAGCAAAAATAAGTTTTTGCAAGACAAAATTTTATTTGTCCAGAATCTCTCTGATTTTCTTTCTGAGATTGTATGCATCGAATGGCTTTTGAATAATGTTTATTGAACTCTTCGCGATATTTGTACTTGAAAGCACCTCCTCAGTATATCCGGACATAAATAGGATTTTGAGGTCTTTTATCTTGTTTCTAATTATTTGGGCCAATTCGATTCCATTCATCTGAGGCATTATTACATCGCTTAATAATAATTTTATATTCTCTTTCTCCGTTTCGGCAATTTTAATTGCCTCATCTGGCGAGGAGGCAGATAAGACTTTATATCCTGCATCTTTGAGTATTCTAAGGGTAATATCCCGCACCATAGAGTCATCTTCTACAAGGAGAATGGTCTCATTACCTGTCGGACTTGATATAATTTTTTCTTTTATTTCTTCGCTGCTCACACTGGTAGCAACTGGCAGATAGACCTTAAATGTAGAGCCGTGTTCAACCTCACTATAAACAAAAATGTCTCCTCCATATTGTCTGACAAGTCCATAAACTGTCGCCAGTCCAAGTCCTGTCCCTTTCCCCTGTTCTTTTGTCGTAAAAAACGGTTCAAATATTTTTGAGAGTATTGATTCATCTATCCCTATCCCTGTGTCAGAAATAATAATTATAGAGTATTCACCTGATTTTAAATTAAATTTCCTGTTTTTGTAGTCTTCTGGTAAGAATATGTTTTCAGTTGATATAGTTATCTTTCCTCCTCGGGGCATAGCATCTCTTGCATTAACAATTAAATTCATCAGAATCTGGTCCAGATGTCCAGGGTCAATCAATATGGGTTTTAATTTTTCATCCAGATATGTGTCAATAGATATATTCTCCCCAATAACTTTTCTTATAAGTTTGACTATGTCCTGAATTGATTTGTTGATATTTATTATTTTTGATTCTGCAATATTTCTTCGACTAAAAGAGAGTAACTGTCGTGTAAGGTCCGCTGCTCGTAGCCCTGCACTTTTAATGTTTTGCAGGTTTTCAGTTGCATCTCTATTATTTTTAATATTGGAAATTGCAAAGTCAGCATGATTTAAAATCACAGAGAGTATATTATTAAAGTCGTGGGCAATTCCACCTGCAAGTCTGCCGATTGATTCAAGTTTCTGAGAACTGAGCATCTGCTGTTTCATTATCTGTTGTTCTGTTATATCTTCCATAATCAAAACAATCGGAGAATTGTCTTCTGAATTATCTATAAGTACCCCTTTGGTTCTGAAAGTATGTGCCTTCTTTGATTGATTTATTAGGTGAATTTCAAATTCTATATGCCCGCCTTTTCTCAACTTATTTAGTGAATTGATAATTAATTCTCTCTCTTCTTTTATTGCTAAATCAGTAAGTGGTTTGCCGGTAAGTTCTGCAGAATCAAAACCGAAATTATTTATGTATGGATTAATATAAGTTATTACATAATCCTGATTCAGTACTACCATAATATCATTTATATTTTCCATAAAATTTTCAAATAACTTGAGAGACTTGCCAAGGTTATATTCTACATCTAAGTTATAGAATGAATAACCAATATCTCCACTTATTTCTTTTAGAAGGGAGACCTCTTCATCTCCGGTTACATTATCATTTTCGGAGACACAATATAGTGTGCCAAAATGCCTTAGTCCATAGGATATAGTCAGCACAATTGTTCTGATACCTTTTCGGTGTTTTTCAAATAGTGGGCATCTGGCACACAGGTCTGTATGCTCTTTTATAACCATAGTAATATTGGCGGACCTCGATTTTTTTATACATTCTGGTAATTTATTATCCCTTATAAGGTCAGTATATTCTAATATCGTCTTGTCATCAGAGCTAATTGAATAATGTTCTATATTTTCATTTTTAAATAATAAAATCAGAGTAGCTTTGAATAACCCTGATTGTGTCAGTATCCGGCAGGCAGAATCAATGAGTCTTCTTCGGTCTTTTTCTCTCACAATAAGCTGATTGATGTCTCTTATACTTCTAAGTAATTTATTTAATAAGATTATTTCTCTATCCTTTTTGTAAAGCTCGGATATATCCATTGAAAGAATGATTAAACCATTTCTAAATGGTTCAAATCTTAATAAGAACCATCCCGTTTTTCCGTCGGGATATGTAAATTCATTTATCATCTCTCCCTTCTTTTGATACTTAATACTCTCATTAATTCTCCTGTAGAGTTCTGTATTTTCGATGCCTTTATATATATCAGTGATTTTCTTCCCTATCAGATTCTCAGGGCTCTCTCTCGCCTGAAGAATACAGGCTCTGTTCAAATACAAATATCTCAGATCACTATCCAGAATCTGTATTCCTTCTGTAATATAGTCAAATAACTCTTTAATGTTTTCCGATGAACGAATCTCTTCCAAAAGTTTAATCATATCTCTCTTCCTCTAAAAAAGTTTTTACCCTTTAAATATTAATCAATTATCAGAAGAAATCAAATTAAAATTTCTTTGATTTTTTATTGACATACTGCGTCATAATGTGTTAACTGAAATCAGTTGTTGTGGGATTTATGAAAATTACTCATAGGATTTTGTAAGGTTATAAGGTTTATGATAGATTTAGATTATACCTTTTTTATCCAGCTTGCACTCTTCATTGTTCTGGCAATTTCACTCAAATTCATTTTCTTTGACCCGTATCTCAAAAATCTCAGAAAGAGGGATGAGATACTTGTGGGGTACAGAAAAGAGGCGGAGGAACTGAAACAGAAGGTAGAGGAGCTCTCCAAAAAATTCGATGAATCCGTCAGGATTGCAAGGGAGGATGCCAGACAGGAATATGAAAAGATTAAGGAAGAGGCAAATACAGAAAGAGATAAGATTCTTCAGACGGCAAGACAGGAAGTAGCCGAGATAATTGAAAAGGGACGGGAAAATCTCAGGAAGGATAAGGACAGTATTATGGCCGATGCGGCAAAGCATATAGATTCTATAAGTAATCAGATTACCGAAAAGATATTAAAAGGTTCAGGGAGCAACTGATTATTATGTTAAGAATATTTTTGATTCTTTTTCTCGTTCTGGTTGCACCGGATATAATGGCCGGTCACGGCGGAGGCGGTCATCAGGATGCACATATTAACTGGTTTGCATGGGATACGGAGAGTCCTCCGGTTGCCTGGTTTATCCTGAATTTTGTTGTGCTCTTCGGTCTGCTCGGTTATCTTTTAAGGAAAAAGGTCGGTCAGTTTTTCAGCAGCCGCTACGAAAATATGAAGAAGCAGATGGACGAATCTGTCAGAATCAGAGACGAGGCTCTGGCGAAGCTTAAAGATATCGAGGAGAAACTTGCCAGAATCGATTATTACAAATCTGCGATCAGGGAAGAATATATCGATATGGCAAAAAAAGAAAAAGAGGAGATTATCAGTCACGCAAAGAGGACTGCCCAGTCACTCAGAAGTTCAGCAGAGCAGACGATACTTTTCGAAACGCTCGAACTGAGAAAGGAAATAGTAAAACAGATAATCAGGAGTGCTACCGAAAAATCCCTTAAAACCATTCTGGCGCAGTATTCCCCGGAGCGTGACAGACAGATAATTGAGGAATTTGTAAACTCACTGAAAACAGTAGACAGGAAGAATTTCGGGTATCTGGTATGATTAAAAAGAGTATTGCAAGGACATATGCAAGGGCTTTAATCAAGAGTGCCTCAAATGACAGTCAGCTGAAGGAGTTCAGGAATCAGCTCAATATGGTATCAGAAGCAATTTCATCTTCTGCAGAACTCGAGGAATTGCTTTCAAAACCTGTTCTGCCGGTAGAAAAGAGAAAAAAGCTGCTTGAGAGCATAATTTCCAAAATGAATTGTCACAGTATCGTCAGTAATCTGCTTGCCGCGATGCTTTCGAATTACAGACTGAATCACCTCAGACAGGTTATAGATATTATCGATGAGGATATAGACCGCAAGGAGGGGGTTTTAAGAGGGGAGTTCATTACCGCAAGCCCGGTTGATGCATCACTTGTCAAAAAGGCCGAGAGCGAACTTTCAGGAGTTCTGGGCAAGAAGGTAGTCCTGAGTCCGAAAATCAGGAAGGAAATAATAGGCGGTGCCATAATAAGAATCGGTTCACTTGAGATAGATGGTTCGGTATTGCGAAGGATAAATACAATAGAAAATATCAATATTATTTAAGAAGAGGTAGGTGTTATGAAGATTTCTTCCCAGGAGATTAGTGAGATAATAAAAAGTTATATCTCTGAGGCAGACAAGAACATTGACCTCAAGGAGACAGGTACTGTTATCTCGGCAGGTGACGGTATTGCGAGAGTATATGGCCTTGAGAATGCTATGGCAGGCGAACTTGTTGAATTTGAGGGAAATGTAATGGGAATGGTCCTCAACCTTGAAGAGGATACAGTTGGTATCTCCATTATGGGCGATGACAAGGAGATCAGGGAAGGCCACAAGGTCAAGAGGACGGGCAGAATTGCCGATGTCCCTGTCGGGGAAGGCGTTATCGGCAGAGTTCTGGATGCCCTCGGGAGACCGCTCGACGGGAAGGGACCTGTTGCTGCAAAGGAGAGAAGAAACATCGAGATAAAGGCCCCCGGTATTGTTTACAGACAGCCGGTCAAGGAACCGCTTCAGACCGGAATACTCGCTGTCGATTCAATGATTCCCATCGGAAGGGGACAGAGAGAGCTGATAATCGGAGACAGACAGACGGGCAAGACGGCAATAGCCATTGACACAATCATAAACCAGAAAGGGCAGAATGTTTACTGCTTTTATGTAGCGATAGGTCAGAAGCAGTCAACCGTTGCGCAGGTGGTCGATAAGCTTTCGCAGTTCGGTGCAATGGAATACACAACGGTTATTTGTGCCAATGCATCAGACCCTGCACCGCTTCAGTTCATTGCCCCGTATTCGGGCTGTACTATGGGTGAGTATTTCAGAGACAACGGTAAGCACGCCCTCCTGATATACGATGATTTGTCAAAACACGCTGTTGCATACAGACAGCTTTCACTTCTTTTGAGAAGACCGCCCGGCAGAGAGGCATATCCCGGTGATGTCTTCTACCTCCATTCGAGACTCCTTGAAAGAGCGGCCAAGATGTCTGACAAGTACGGAGGTGGTTCTCTGACTGCGCTGCCGATTATTGAGACACAGGCAGGCGACGTTTCGGCATATATTCCGACAAATGTCATCTCAATTACTGACGGTCAGATCTATCTCGAAACAGACCTTTTCTATGCTGGTGTGAGACCGGCAATCAACCCCGGTATCTCCGTATCCCGTGTCGGTGGCAATGCCCAGACGAAGGCTATGAAACAGGTGGCAGGTAAACTCAGGCTCGACCTTATGCAGTACAGGGCACTTGCGGCATTTGCACAGTTTGGTTCTGACCTCGATAAGATCACACAGGAGCAGCTCGAAAACGGAAAGAGAATCGTCGAACTCTTAAAACAGGATATCTACAAGCCGTATTCGATGGAAAAACAGGTGGTAATAATCTATGCCGCAACCGAAAAGGACGAGAACGGCAAGAGTTACATAAGGGATTATCCCGTTGAGTCAATAAGAAGATATGTGCAGGAACTGGTCAGTTTTATGGATACAAAGCATCCGGAGGTCTTAAAAAAGATTGCCGAGAAGAAGGCGCTCGACGATGAACTTAGAAAAGAGATTGTTAAGGCACTAAAGGAATTCAGGGATATCTTCAGACCATAGGCAGGTATAAGTTATGCCGTCATTAAGAGCAATAAAAAGACAGATAGCCTCGATTACGAATACCAGGCAGATAACCCGTGCGATGAAGATGGTGGCTGCGGCCAAATTCAAGAGGGCACAGGAGAATCTTATCAAGATAAGACCCTATGCAATCAGCACTTATGAAATTCTTGATGATCTGGCATCCAGAATAGATATAAGCTCACATCCGCTGCTCTCGAGACGTGAACCGAAGAGGGCTGAACTCGTCATAATGACATCGGACAGGGGTTTCTGCGGGGCATTCAATTCCAATATCATCAGATTTGCAGAGCATTTTATAAAAGAGAATTCCGGCAAATACGAAAGTATTACGTTCAGCTGTATCGGAAGGAAGGGAAGGGATTATTTCAAGAAGAGGAATTATCAGCTCAGAAGGGAGTTCGTCAAGGTCTTTGATGATGTAAGTTTTGAGACAGCCCTCGATATCTCCAATGACCTTATTGATAATTTTCTCTCCTCGAATCTGGACGAGATTATCCTTATCTACAATGAGTTTAAGTCGGTAATTCAGCAGAGGGTTACATCACTGACTTTGCTCCCGATTATTCCCAGACCCAGAGATAGTGATGCAAATCAGGTTGATTATATATACGAGCCTTCCAAGGAAGAGGTCTTAAACGACCTCATCCCGAGATGTCTTGCCATTGAGGTGTACAGGGCACTTATTGAATCTGCGGCATCGGAATTCGGGGCGAGGATGACTGCAATGGAGAATGCAACGGGTTCGGCGTCTGATATGATAGACAGTCTTACACTCAAGTACAACAGGGCAAGACAGGCGGCTATTACAAAGGAGCTCTCGGAGATTATTACGGGAGCCGAGGCAATCAAAAAGTAACGAAGGAGTTCTTGATATGGCAGAATTAAGAAAAGGCAGAGTCAAACAGGTAATCGGTGCAGTAGTTGACGTGGAGTTCCCGCCCGGAGAACTCCCGAAGATATATACGGCACTCAAGGTTACCAATCCGTCCATCTCCGACAAACCATATAATCTTATCCTTGAAGTGGCACAGCATATCGGTGAAAATACTGTCAGGACAATCTCTATGGATTCGACCGATGGTCTTGTAAGGAATATGGAAGTAATTGATACAGGTAACCCGATTATGATGCCGGTCGGAAGGGAGATTCTGGGAAGGATTCTGAATGTCATCGGTCAGCCTGTGGACGAGGCAGGTCCGGTTGATGCCAAGAAATTTTATCCGATTCACAGACATCCGCCCACATTTCTGGAACAGGATGTCTCGATCTCGGCTTTCGAGACAGGTATAAAGGTCATCGACCTTCTCGAGCCCTATATGAGAGGCGGAAAGATCGGGCTCTTCGGAGGTGCAGGAGTCGGAAAGACAGTCGTTATTATGGAACTCATTCATAATGTCGCACTAAAACACGGCGGATTTTCGGTTTTCGGTGGTGTGGGAGAGAGAACGAGAGAAGGGAATGACCTCTGGCTTGAGATGAAACAGTCCGGTGTTATCAATAAGACCTGTCTTATATACGGTCAGATGAACGAACCTCCGGGGGCAAGGGCAAGGGTAGGGCTCTCCGCTCTCACGGCTGCCGAGTATTTCAGAGACGAGGAGAATCAGGACGTTCTGCTCTTTATCGATAATATATTCCGTTTTACACAGGCAAATTCCGAGGTCTCGGCGCTCCTCGGCAGAATTCCGAGTGCAGTCGGTTATCAGCCAACACTTGCAACGGATTTGGGCGAATTGCAGGAGAGAATTACATCTACGAAGAAGGGTTCTATTACATCGGTTCAGGCAATCTACGTCCCGGCCGATGACCTTACAGACCCCGCACCGGCTACCACATTCTCCCACCTCGACGCGACCACGGTTCTTTCGAGACAGATCGCCGAGATGGGTATCTATCCGGCGGTTGACCCCCTCGATTCGACGTCCAGAATTCTGACACCGGATGTAGTGGGTGCAGAACATTACACTGTTGCCAGACAGGTTCAGCAGATACTCCAGAGATACAAGGACCTGCAGGACATTATCGCAATTCTTGGTATCGATGAACTGAGTGACGATGACAAGCTCGTTGTTATGAGGGCACGAAAGATTCAGAAATTTCTGAGTCAGCCCTTCCACGTTGCAGAGCAGTTTACAGGCAGACCCGGAAAGTATGTGAAGATGGAAGATACAGTCAAGGGATTCAAGATGATTGTCGAGGGTAAGCTGGATGATGTCCCGGAGCAGGCATTCTATATGGTCGGCGGAATAGAGGATGTTCTTGAGAATGCAGAAAAGATGAAGAAAGGTCTGATGTAATGGGAGAGAGTAAGAATCTTATCAGTCTGACTCTTGTTACACCCGAGGAATCCGTTGTCCACAGCGAGGTTGTGAGTGTCATTCTGCCCGGCAGGAACGGGTATTTCGAGGTCCTGAGCGGGCATACGCCGTTTCTGACCCAGATTGTCCCCGGGATTGCCGTCATCAAATATGAAGACGGTGAGAAGGAACTCTGTGTCTCCGACGGATATGCAAGTATTCACGATAATAAGGTCGATGTCATAGTGGATTCGACAGAATGGGCTGATGAAATAGATTCTGAAAGGGCTCAGAGGCTAAGGGACGAATCTCTCAAAAAACTATCGGAACTCGGACAGTTCGATACAGAATATAGAAAGTGGGAGAACAGACTCAGAAAGGCTGAAGCAAGGCTCGAGCTTCTGTCCAGAAAAAAAGGCAGTGCATCCTGACCCTGATGCGGTATTTCTATGCAATCCTGATAATAATTTTGGTCTTTTATACGGGGTGTGGTAACAAACCCGGTCCGATTAAGGCGGAATATAACAGACCGCGGACACTTGCAGAATGTGATACAATAAGGAAGGAAGTTTATACAGAACCCATAGGCCCGGAGAGCAATACCCTGAAATATTACGGCACACTGGAGGAGGGAGAGACGTTATCTGTTGCCCTTCTGAAGACAGGCATAGAGTATAAGGTGGCCGAACAGATAATTATGAATCTGAAGGGAGTACTGGACTTCAGAAAATGCAAACCTCAGGATACATTTGTCATCTCGCTGAGCAAGGACTCCGGTGAACTGGAATCTTTTTCATACTCATCTTCACCAATCGAGAGTTATATTGTGGAACGGGACGAGAGCGGGAAATTCGTCTCCTACAAAGAAGAGTATGAGGTCGAAAAGAGAGTCGAGTTTGTAACGGGTAAAGTTCAGGGTTCACTCTATGAGACAATGGAGAGGATAGGGGAGGACCCGCAGCTATCCGTCATTCTTGCCAATGAGGTATTTGCCTGGGATATCGATTTTTATACTGAGGTTATGCCAGATGATGAATTCAAGATAGTGGTCGAGAAGTATTACAGCGGGAATTATTTTGTGCAATACGGGAAAATTCTGGCTGCAATGTATAATGGGAAGACCACGGGTAATAAAGAGGCATTCTATTTTTATGCAGACAAAAAGGGCGGGTATTACAATTCTAAAGGCCTTGCAAACAGAAGGGCATTTCTGAAATCCCCTCTGAAATATGGAAAAATCTCGTCAGGTTTTGGCAAGAGATTTCACCCTGTATATAAAAAAATTAAGATGCATCACGGTGTCGATTATGCGGCTCCGTCAGGCACACAGGTGTGGGCAGTGGCAGACGGGGTTGTCTCTTTTGCAGGAGTTATGGGTGGATACGGCAATCTCATAATATTGAAGCATAAAGGCGGTCTCGAGACGAGATACGGGCATCTTTCAAGATTCGGTGCCGGTATCAGACAGGGAATATCGGTTGAGCAGGGGAGACTCATCGGATACGTGGGTTCGACAGGTGTCTCGACCGGACCCCATCTTCATTTTGAGATGAGGCAAAACGGTAATATCGTAAATCCGCTGAAGAAGGTCGCACCGCCTTCTGAACCTCTCGACCGCAAATATATGGCAGAGTTTCAGAAGTATGTGGAGGAATACAGAAAGTATTTTACTCTTACTGAAAATAAGGTAATATCTGCCGGGGTACAGGAAGAGAAGGATGGAGATAAATAAGGCTATAGAAAAGCTCATATCACGGATTGGCAGGGAGAAGGTTTTTACGGAAGAGCATTATCTCTCCCTTTATTCCTATGACTCCACAAATATCTTTTTCAGGCCGGATGCAGTAATATTCCCATATAGCGAGAATGATGTAACTGAGATTGCAAAGATAGCTACTGAATTCAGGATTCCTGTTGTAGCCCGGGGCTCCGGGACCTCCCGTTCGGGTGGGCCGGTCCCTGTAAAGGGCGGATTTGTGGTCAGTTTTACGAAGATGAACAGAATAAAAGAGATTGACCGCATTAATATGATTGCAGTGGCCGAGCCCGGGGTTATTACTCAGGAGCTTAACAGTGAAGCGGCAAAATACGGACTATATTATCCGCCTGACCCTTCGTCTGTGAAGGTCTCGACGATTGGCGGTAATATCTCCCATAATGCCGGAGGAATTCACGCTGTAAAGTACGGGGTTACAAAGAATTACCTGCTCGGAATGAGGGTTGTTACCATTGACGGCAGGGTCCTGAGGCTCGGAGGCAAGGTGGTAAAATCCGTTGTAGGATATGACCTGATGAGACTCATTGCAGGTTCCGAGGGGACTTTGGCAATTATAACAGAGGCAACCGTAAGACTTATTCCCAGACCGCTTTCGAGGGCCCTGTTCGTAATCCCGTTTCGGGATGAATATGGCTGGCTGAATCTTTTACTCGAAATATATAAAAGCGGAGTTCTTCCCTGCTCACTGGAATTTATGGACAGGGAATGCATTCTGGTCAATAAACGGATTACCGGATTCTATGTTCTGAAAGAGAGTAGCATCCATTCGTTGCTCTTTGTTGAACTCGACGGCACGGCCGAATCAGTCCTTGCAGAGTCTGAAAAAGTAAAGGATATACTTGCAGAACATAATATTACGGATGTGATATTCTCCAACAAGAGCGATGAGATAGAGAATATATGGGATATAAGAAGGGATGTCTCTCCGTCTTTAAATGCGCTTGGTGAATACAGGATTGCCGATGATGTATCAGTACCTCTCGGGAGCCTCAGAAATGCCGTCTCTGAACTGCGAAGATTTGCAGAAGAAAATTCATTCAGAATTGCAATATTCGGTCACGCTGGTGACTCGAATCTGCATGTGAATTTTATGTTCGGTACAAGGGAAGATATGGAGAAGAATTTTGATAAGGTGATGAGGCAGGTAACAGAGATTGTTCTCAGATACGGCGGTTCGATTTCGGGAGAGCACGGAATCGGTTTTCTTAAAAAAGACTTTTCAGA
The DNA here is from genome assembly GCA_020725805.1 of Bdellovibrio sp. Taxonomy (GTDB): domain Bacteria; phylum Myxococcota; class SpSt-1050; order SpSt-1050; family SpSt-1050; genus SpSt-1050. The sequence continues at coordinate 78,505 of DYEF01000065.1, read as the reverse complement.
GTCAGAACTCGACAGGGATGCGGTTAGAATTATGAAAGAGATAAAGAATATTATGGACCCCTACAATCTCCTGAATCCGGGAAAGATATTCAAAACGGTTTAGAAGAATATCCTGATTCCTTTGCAATGATAAATCAGATAGTTTTCTTTTGATTTTATCCAAATGGTAGGCTAATTTATCGTTCTTACGGAGGAATAGCAGTGATGAAAAAGATATTTTTTATGATTTTGTTATCTCTCTTCCTGCTTAAAAATCTATATGCAGAGAAGGATGAATTTTCGTATTACAATAAATTCAATCCCTATGCATCAGTCTATAATTCACTGAGTGCCCTTGACAACCCCGCAATTTTCGGTTTTCTGAGAGATAATCAGTTCACCCTTTTCTATCAGGAATCTTTTTCGCTCGATTCGAGATTCTATGGCTCAGTAATTGAAGTTGAGAATGCCGGGCTGGGGATTAATTACAACGACAATAATCTGGTTGATTATCTGAGATATTCACTCCCGGTAGGTTTCAGGGCCGGGGATTATATGCTTATGGGTGTGGGACTTGCACTATACGACCCCGTTGAGCCGCGTTTCGGTCTGGCTTGGGACTGGTATGCAGGTGCATATTTTATGCCTGCAAGATTTCTGAATATCTCTGTTGTGGGTCAGAATCTCGGTCAGCCTTCGGTCGGTAATATCCCTGTTCCGAGGAGGGTGAATCTGGGTATAGGAATCAAGCCGTTTTCGGAGGCCCTCGAACTCTACGGAGATTTTTCATTCATCGAGCATAACAGGGATATCCCGAACAGGTATTTTGTGGCACTGAACCCTGTTAGGGGGCTAAGGCTCTTTTTCGGAATAAATGAGGAGAAGGATATGTACGGGGGGATGAATCTCGACCTTACGAAATTCGGATTTGCCTTTTCGGGCAGTTACTCCGATTCGGAGGGCGGTTTCGACGGCAAGGGTTTTTCCTTCAGATATTCGAAGAACAACTACGAGGAACTTTTTACAGTCTCGAAACAGGTCATAGTTGTCAGACTTGACAGCACGGTTTCTGACGGATTGAAGGAAGATTTTCTTGGGTTGAGGAAGAAGGGACGCTCTCTTGTTGATGTATTAAATGATATAAATTCTGCTGCAAATGATAATTCGGTTGCGGGTATGATTCTGTACATTGCTGATATAGATATTCCGGCAGGCGTTGCGGGAGAGATAAAAAGGGCGGTCTCTTCATTCAGGGGAAAAGGGAAGAGGGTTGTTGCATTTATGGAATCGGGTGATGATATTACGTATTATCTTGCATCGGAGGCGGATAAAATCGTTATCAATGAGGGCGGTTCACTCATTCTGAAGGGAAGTGCCTCGGGCGGCCTGTATTTCAGGAATTTCTTCGAAAAGATTGGTCTGAGATTCGATGTGGTTGCCGCGGGTGAATATAAGACGGCATTCGAACCACTTGTCTCGGATAAGGGGAGTGAGAAACGTAAGGAACAGATAAAGCAGATTCTCGGTTCGGTACAAAGTATTCTGGATAAGGCGATTATCTCCTCAAGGGGTATCGAGGCAAAGCAGCTGGAAAAGATATATTCTACGGCACTCTTTTCGCCTCTCAAGGCAAAGGAAGAGAGGCTGATTGACGCCGTTTCGACATTCGAACAGCTGAAAAAAGACATTAGATTTTATTTCGGAGGTGAATATGGTATCAACCAGAATTATCTGAGTACCTCGTCCTATAAGGGCAACTGGCAAATAAAGAGGAAGATTGCTGTGATTTACCTCAACGGTGATATTGTCTACGGAAAGGGGTTTGGTGATTCGGTTGGTTTTGAATCAATCGGCAACACCGATATAACAGAGATTGTCGGTGAAATTCTGAGGGACGAATCGATTGCCGGTGTAATTCTGAGAATAAACTCTCCCGGCGGTTCGACTATGGCAAGCCAGCTGATATTTGAAGAGCTGAGAAAAATTTCGGAGGTCAAACCTCTTGTCGTCTCAGTGGGTTCAATGGCCGCATCAGGTGGTTATTTTTCGGCTATAGCCTCCGACTATATCATTGCCGATGAGATATCGGTTGTGGGTTCTATCGGTGTATTCTTTCTCAAACCCGATATCTCGGGACTGCTGAAAAAGGCAGGCATTACCTATGAGGCACAGACTGCAAAATCATCGGGGGATTCTGACAGTATATTCAGGGGTCTGAGTGAAGCAGAGTTGAAGAGTATCAGGGAGTATATCGACGGGTTTTACCGTCATTTCAAGGAGAAGGTATCGCTCTCACGGAAGATTGATATCAGCAAGGTATCCGAACTGGCGGAGGGAAAGGTCTTTACCGGATATGAGGCAAAGGCTCTGGGGCTTGTGGACGAGATAGGCGGTTATGCTGCTGCCGTAAACAGAATCAGGATGCTTGCAAATATTCCTTCCGATACAGGGATAGAATACGTGGAATACGGCAGGAAGAATGACCTGAGCAGTATGGTTATGGGTGGTGAATCCTTTTCTGAAAGGGTTCTGAATTTTATCCTGAAGGAACGCAAAATTTACGACTTTGTCCTGTACAGATACACCGGAGAATAGCTACTCTTTTAGTCCTGTCCTAAATGACCGTTTTATTTTATTTTGAGAGATGTTTGCCGAGATAATATTAAAGAATTCGTTGTTCGAGACATTTACATACAGGGTACCTGAGAGTTTATCCTCTGTTGTGAAAGAGGGTTTTGCCGTAATCGTCCCTCTCAAGAACAGCGTTCAGACCGGTATAATAAAGAGACTCGGCAATAACAACACATCAGGTCTGCCGAACGAAAAACTGAAATCCATTATTGACATTTTTCCCATCAATCCTGTTTTTAGCAGGAATATGTTCGAACTTCTCCTCTGGGCTTCAGATTATTATATCGAGCCACCGGGAAATATGCTCTTCTCTGCAATCCCATCGGGGTTACTTAACCTGTCGAATTACAGACTTGTCTTCAATTCAGAAAAAAATATTTCAGGGAGCCAAAGCATAAGGTTGTCATCTTACGAATCACTCAGAAAAAAACATAATATCAGTCTTTCGGATATCTTCGGTTATCTGAACTCAAAAGAGGCGTTTCTCGATGTCCCGGGAGCCGGTGAATCCGGTAAGAATCTTGTCGTTCTCTCAGAGACCGGAGATTCATTGCCTAAGGACGAACTGAAGAGGATTGAAGAGAAATACCCGTCTGTCGGGACAGTCCTTCACGAACTGAGCATAAGAGGAAGAATGCCGCTTTATGATGTTCTGACCATTCTGAGGGACAGAAGGATTCTCAGGTATCTCTACAAAACGGGGCTTGTAAGAATTCAGAGCTCTGAGTCGTCACCGGAAGCATATACAATAAGGGATTCTTCTGTAACAGAACTGACGGACGAACAGAAGAGAACGATCGAAAATATAGATAAAATGAGAGACGAAGGATTCGGTGTTCATTATATTTACGGTGTAACCGGAAGCGGGAAGACCGAGGTATATCTGAGAATTGCAGAAAAGGTGCTGAAAGAGAGGAAAACCGTTCTCTTCCTCGTGCCTGAGATAGGCCTTACACCACAATCTATTTTCAGAATCCGTGCAACGCTTGGTTGTGATGTGGCTGTTTTGCATTCTGGCCTTCAGGAGAAGGAGAGAATAAGGGAGTATCTGAGAATCAGGAATAATGAGGTAAAGGTGGTTGTGGGTGCGAGGTCAGCGGTCTTTGCGCCTTTGTCAGATATAGGATTGATAGTGGTTGATGAGGAGCACGACAGTGCATACAAACAGGAGGAATCCCCGCGTTACAACGGCAGGGATTTAGCCATAAAACGGGGTCAGACAGAAGGATGCATTGTAATACTCGGAAGTGCAACACCGTCTGTGCAGAGTATCTATAACATAAAGACCGGAAGATTCGGGCACTCCAGACTTACGGTCAGGGCAAATAAAAAACCTATGCCGGATGTCGAGATTGTGAGTCTTGCCAGCCGTGAGAAGAAAGAGGAGGATGTCGAGGGACTTCCGTTCTTTATCAGCGAGAGACTATATGAGGCATTACTGAATACCGTCCGTAGTAACCGTAAGGCAATTCTGATGCTGAACAGGAGAGGTTTCAATACAGTCCTTATCTGTTCAAGGTGCGGTTATATCTTCAGGTGTCCGGATTGTGATGTCAATCTGGTATATCATAAAAGACAGGAGGTTCTGCTCTGTCACTATTGCGGATATTCGGAAAAGGTCAGAAATATCTGCCCGGGCTGTGGTTCTGTATCAGTAAAAAATCTTGGGTTCGGAACCGAGCAGATTGAAGAGATTGTTAAAAAGATTATCCCCGGTGCAGTTACTGTCAGGCTCGACAGGGACTCGGTTGCCAATCTCTATGATCTCGAAAGTACCATATCGAGATTCGTAAGAGGCGATGCCAATATCCTTATAGGAACCCAGATGGTTGCAAAGGGACATCACTTCCCCGATGTAACACTTGTAGGTGTCATTCTTGCCGATACGGCATTTACAATACCTGATTTCAGGGTTCAGGAAAGGCTTATGCAGCTTCTGATGCAGGTCTCGGGGAGGTCCGGCCGCGGAGAAGAGAAGGGCGAAGTCATTATTCAGACCTTCAATCCGTTCGAGCCGGCTATAATTGCGGTAAAAGACGGCAATCCGGATCAGTATCTGGAAATCGAACTTATGAGGAGAAAGAATCTCTTCTATCCGCCCTTCTCGAAGATTATTCTGATAAGGGCACGTTCACATAACGAGTCCGGATGTAAGGAGGTACTTGATTTTTTCAGAAATTCTCTTCTGAATCTCAAAAGGTCCGAAGTCTTAGGTCCCGTCCCCTCTCCTGTGAAAAAGGTAAAAAACGAGTACAGATATCAGCTTATGATAAAGACGACAGAGATGGTAAATGCAAGAAAAATTTTAAAAAATCTGATTCCTGTTGTATATAAAAAGCATCATAATGTAAGGGTCAGTATTGATGTTGACCCTGTAAACATGTTATAAGGAGTTCAGATGGCAGTTCTGACAGTATTGAAAGTCCCGGATCCCTTCCTCAGGAAAAAGGTCAAGAAAGTTCAGGATATTACACCTGAGGTTCTGAAAATTCTGGATGATATGGCAGAGACAATGTATTACTCGAACGGTATAGGCCTTGCAGCAAGTCAGGTGGGGATAGATATGCGGCTCGTTACAATCGATGTCTCCACAGAGGAGAAAAAATCGGAGTTGCTGAAGATGATTAATCCTGAAGTAATAGGCGGGGAAGGCGAACTTGTTATGGAGGAGGGGTGTCTTTCCGTTCCGGAAATTCGGGACGAGGTGAAGAGATATAAAAAGGTGAAATTCAGGTATCTCGACCCTGAAGGTAAAGAACATATTGCCGAGGATGACGGACTGATTGCGCGGGTAATTCAGCACGAGATCGACCATCTCGACGGGATTGTCTTTCTGGACCGTCTGTCACCATTAAAAAAGGCACTCTATTACAGAAGACTGAAAAAGGAGGCAAAGAAGAGAAAGAATGAACTCAAAATGTAAGATAATCTTTATGGGGACGCCTGATTTTGCCGCAGGGGTACTGAAAACCCTCATTGATATTTCAAAACCGGTTCTGGTAATAACCCAGCCGGATAAACCGGCCGGAAGGGGGAAGAAGATAAAGGTATCCGAGGCAAAATCGCTTGCCCTTCAGAATAATATAGAGGTATTTTCTCCGGACAATATCAATTCGGACGAATCACTCGAATATATATCAAAAAAGGAGTTCGACCTCATCCTCGTTGCTGCATACGGGAAGATTCTCTCTCAGAGATTTCTCGATATGAAGAAGGATTCCGTTTTCAATATCCACGCATCCCTTCTGCCGAGATACAGGGGCCCGGCACCTATAAACTGGGCTATCATAAACGGAGATGAGCTGACAGGTATAACATTTCAGAAGGTGGTTTACAGGCTGGATGCCGGCGATATTGTGCTCAGACGCGAAATACCAATACTAAAAGAGGATAATGCAGAATCTCTGCACGACAGGCTCGTTGAGCTTGCCTGTAGTATGCTGCCGGAATTCATCGAAGGATTTACTCAAGGCACCTTAAAATACGAAAAACAGGATGAATCCCTTGCCACTTATGCGCCGTTGCTCAAAAAGGAGGACGGAAGGCTTGATTTTTCAAAGCCGGCCAAGGAGTTATTTAATCTTGTCAGGGGTCTCAATCCCTGGCCCTCGACTTTTACATATTACAAAGGTGCGCTTATAAAGGTTCTGGCTGCTGATTACTATCAGGAACACAATCCGTCGGTGCCGGGTACAGTAATCGAATCCTCTGAAAGAGGTATATTTGTCAGCACAAAAGAGGGAGTTTTTATTATTAAAAGACTCCAGAAAGAGGGGAAGAATCCTCTCAATGTAAAGGAGTTTCTCACCGGGAATCCTGTCCTGCCGGGAGAGAGATTAGGTTAGTTGCTCTCAGGCACGTAATATCAGTCCGCAGACCACGGAAGAAGTCCATAGTCACAGTTTTTAGAGCTGAAAGCGTTAGTGCTATTAAGGTGGCTGAGTAACGAAGTGTACCGAAGCCACCACTTAAATCGGAAAATTCGATATGGTTTCGCCTACTTAATATCATTCTAATATTAAGGTCGCTGAGTAATAGAGTGTATTGAAGCGACAGTTAATAATCTACAGAGAAAAAGTGCTGAAGAACTGAAGGCGGAAGAGCTGAAGTTCAATAATGGTCCACGGTCGACAGTCGACGGTCCGCAGACCATAGCCAATAAAGGGATATCTTTTGGCTTTATGTTGAGACAGATATCAATAAGACAGGAAGCGGTTTATAAAATTTGCCCAAAATGTGGATTTGCTCAGGAATTTATTTATAAATTTCAGGGTGGCCTTGACAGAAAAGGACTATATATTTGACATTGTACTTTATTGTGATATTATTATTGTAAATTTTTCTGGAGGATTACTGATGTCAGAAGAAAAGAAACTTAGCTATGAAGAATTTGTTAAGAAGTCCATTGAAACTCTCAGGTCGCCCAAGTATAAAGGGATTCACTCTGTATTTTCCGGTTTCAATCAGGCTTTCAAGGAATACTTCGGTGAGGACCCGATAAAGGTCACAAAACAGCTTGCGGATGAGGGTAAAATCGCTATCAGGCCTGCCAAGGGCGGAGTAATGATTTACCTTCCCGAGGACGTATCTCCTTCCGTAAATACCTCCCAGATATTCGAAAAGATGGGAATAGATAGGAATGACAGCAAAAAGATGAGTTACGAGGAATTTACCAGACTTGCAATAGAAAAGCTCAGACCTCCCAAATACAAAGGTATTCATTCCGTCTATTCCGGCTTCAATCAGGCCTTCAAGGAGTATTTCGGCGAGGACCCGATAAAAGTTACCAAGCAGCTTACAGAAGAGGGGAAAGTCACTGTCAGACCCGCCAAGGGCGGAGTAATGATTTATCTCCCCGAAGACGTATCACCTACAACGAGTGCAATGTCCATTCTTAAAAAGATGGGTCTTAAATAAAATATTCAGGACCTGATTTTTGCTATATAATCCCTGTTGAATTCAAGCCACCGGTTTACAATATATCTGCCCATCAGTCTGTGTTTTATCCTGTCGAACTGAGGGAGAAGGCTGTTTGGCAGATTGAACAGAAAATCGAGCCCTGTCTTTAATATATCATCTGCAAGCGTAAGATATGAATAGAATGCCTTGTATGAATTAATGATTCCTTCCTGAAGTTCCTCCGGTTTCATATTTTTGGGCCTGAATACCACGTGCTGTCCGTCATAATACTGCCATTCTTCGTGAAGGAGCCTTCTGCTGGCTCTGAGTCCCTCGAATACCGGTGTCCCGGGGAAAGGTGTCAGGGCCAGATACTGGACGGTATCAATCCCTTCCCTTTTGCAGAATTGTACAGTAGAATTGAATATCTCAGGTGTATCTTCATCTGTTCCGAAAATAAACATACCGTGAACCTTGATACCATATTTGTGAAATACATCTACAGCCCTGACGATATCATCGACGCTCTGTCTCTTCTCAATACTCTTTAGGGACTTTTCGTTTATGGATTCGATACCTATATATACCCTGTAGAATCCCGCCTCTGACATCTTTTTGATGATATTCTGATTCTTTGTGATATCGGTTCTGACCTGTGCACTGAATTCGAATTTTCTCTTAAGACCTATGATTCCGTCGAGAATCCGTTCTGTTCTTCTGATATCTGCGGCGAAATTGTCGTCGTAGATAAAGATGTCATTATGTCTTGTATTACTTAGTAATCCGAGGACATATTCATCTGAGTGTGTCCTGTATTTCCTCCCGAACATCCTTGCCACAGTGCAGAATGAACAGTTAAAAGGGCAACCTCTCGAGAACATTACAGGCTGAATAAATTTCCTGTCAAAACCTTTTACTAGCGAAAAATCGGGGTAAGGGATGGAATCCATATTTTCGATCCTGTGTCCGGATACTATCCCCTTTTCGGCTCTTCCCTCGATAATTGACAGAATAGTCTCCTCTCCCTCAAAGGTCGTTACGAAGTCGGCATATCTGAGACTCTCCTCCGGCAGAAAAGTGGCGTGTATTCCGCCTATTACAATTGTCTTCTCCGGATGAGTATTTCTGAAGATCTCAGCAATTTCATATCCGCGCGGGGCTGTGTTTGTTATTATGGATATACACAGAACATCACAGCCTAGGTCTTCTGCGGTAATATCCCTTCCAAGGATATTTTCATTTAGCACTTCGGTATCATAGCCTTTCTGTCTGAGGATTGTTGCGAGATAGATAGGTCCCAGAAGGGGAAGCATCATATATTTCGCAAATACATTCGATTCAGCCCCTCTTGGCTCTACAAAAATTATTTTTTTCATTGGTTCTCTTCCTTTCTACCCCTCTTTATGGGGTAATGGTTTATTATCAGGATGAGTATTCCGGCAAGGGCAATAGACAGAGGCCAGAAAGAGTAGGAGATTGTAAAGATAAATGTGAATGATATCCCGAGAAGTGATGTCCCTATGCCTGAAACCCTGACAATGTTGGATTTGTTTATATATGAACTGATGATCAGTGATAATCCCAGAAGAATTACGAAGACCGGCCAGAGAGTGGCAAGTTCAGACCACGAGGTCAGATTGAGATAGAAGAAGAAGAGGGAGCACAGTATCAGAAAAGAGCCTATCCCTGTCATAAGCGGGAAACGGTTTTCCGGTCTTAATGCAACCAGTACGGAGCCAAGTCCGAAGACAAAGGGGAAGATTGGCCAGATTTTATACATACCCTTTGTTACTCCGAATGTCTCCAGAAGTAAAAGAGGTGTACAGCTTATTAATACTATTGCAACTATGTCGAACTGCTTGAATCTTATCAATTAACAAACCTGTCTTTCTCTATCACTCTGAGCCTTTTACGTCTCAGGCCTTTGATGAACTCCTTGAGAGTAGATATCATAACAGACGGTATGTAAAGTTTTTTTATTATTAATATTCCGCAAAGAAGACCGCCAATGTGGGCCGGAAAAGAGTAGGGAGAACCTGCGAGGGCATAGAGTACCGAAATGAATATTATTATCCAGAGCATCTGTTTTGCCTTGATTGGGATTATAAAATAGAAGAGAATCCTGCTCTCGGAGTAAATAATACAGAATGCACCTATCAGTCCGAAGACGGCACCTGATTGTCCGATTGTCGGGATATTATAGGCCGAAGAAAAGATAAGCCCGCTCAGAAGGACGAATAAACCTCCGACGATTCCGCATATAAAATAGAACCTGAGAAATATCCTTGTCCCCCATCTCTCTTCGAGCGGTGAGCCGAACATCCAGAGTCCGAGCATATTAAAGAGAAGATGCGTCGGGTCGGCGGGTGAGTGGAGGAACAAATACGTAAAAATCTGATGAATATACAGATTCTGAATGAGAAGAGCAGGCGTCAGACCAAATATGAGAATAATCAGGCTCGAGAGGTCAAAATATTTAGAAATTAACTGGACAACATAGATAGCCGCAGTGATGATAATGAGGTATTTTACACCCCCGGTGAATCTGCCTCCTATTATCTGAAGATTCTCTCTGTAATTGTACATCTATCAGGGTGTTTCCGGAATGACATTTCCTCTTTTGAGATTATTGTTTACGATTTCTTCGATGAGCTGCATTGACTCGTCATCCATATTGATGAATTCAATACCCATTCCGGGAACCTTGTCGGCATTGTTTATGTCCACCTGATTGACCCAGACTACCCGACCGAGCCCTTCGATCAGCTTGCTCCCGTCGGCGAGCGTAAACTGGAAATAGACGAGTATACCTTTCTCCCTTGGTTCGGTAGTCTTGATAAACATACCGCCCAGTGAGATGTTGAGGGCATACTCGGATATGAATTCCTCAAGTGAATTGAATTTGTACTGAACCAGAAGTGAGAGGGGTACTCTCGGGTACCTTCTCCTGTTGGTCGTGGTTGATGGTGTCTTCGTATCTCCCATAGGTTTTATATCTAACAGATATTGAGGGCAAAATCAAGAAATTTGCATAAAACACCTGATTTTATAGCCTAAGGATTCAGTCTCTCTCGTATTCCGCCTTGTAATAATCCCAGCCCAGATGGGTTATAAGGTCCTCTCCTATCATATATCTGAGGGTGTTTTTGAGTTTCATCTGCTGAATGAAGAGGTCATGTTCCGGATATAAGCCCTCTTTTACCTGTGGGGACTTGAAGTAGAACGACAACCACTCCTGAATCCCTGCCATATTTGCTCTCTGTGCAAGGTCGGTGAAGAGCACGAGGTCGAGAACAACCGGAGCAGCGAGTATCGAATCCCTGCACAAAAAGTTTACCTTTATCTGCATTGGATAGCCGAGCCATCCGAATATATCTATGTTGTCCCAGCCTTCTTTATTGTCCCCTCTGGGAGGGTAATATTCGATTCTTACTTTGTGTGTAAAATCGCCGTATAGTTCCGGATAGAGGTCGGGCTGGAGGATTGTATCCAGAACTGATAATTTCGAGACCTCCTTGCTCTTAAACGACCCGGGGTCATCCAGAACCTCGCCGTCCCTGTTCCCAAGGATATTGGTAGAGAACCAGCCGTCGAGTCCCAGAAGTCTGGCTTTGAGTCCCGGCGCAAGAATGGTCTTCATAAGTGTCTGCCCTGTCTTGAAATCCTTTCCTGCTATGGGAAGATGCTTTTGTATTGCGAGTTCTGTGATTGCATTGATATCACAGGCCATATTCGGTGAGCCGTTTATGAAAGGGACACCGGCCATAAGTGATGCATATGCGTAAATCTGGGATGGTGCAATCTCCTCGGAATTCTTTTTAAGTCCTTCTTCGAAATTTTTAAGACTTGAGTGTACCTTCGATGGTTTCCTGTATACCTCCGTCGATGCACACCATATTGTAACGGCTCTTGAAAGCTTATTCTTTTTTTTGAAATCCTCTATGTCCTTTATCAGCATGAGTGCGAGGTCATATTTGGTCTTTGCACTCTTCTTGTTGGGTCCGTCGAGCTTCTTGACATAATTACGGTCGAAGACCGCCTTCATCGGCTTTAGTTCCTTGAGCTCTTTCTCTACCGGTTCTATATCCTGATAGGAGAGAACGCCGGCCTTCTTTGCGACCTCATACGCATTCTCTTCAAATATATCCCACCCTCCGAATACTATGTCGTCAAGATCTGCGAGCGGGACGACATCCTTTATCAGCGGAAACTGCTTTTTGTCTCTTCTGCCAAGCCTTATTGTCCCCATCTGGGTGAGTGAACCAATGGGCTTGCCGAGTCCTTTTCTGACGAGATAGACACCTGCCACGAATGTGGTTGCAACTGCACCGAGTCCGGGAATCAGTACTCCGAGCTTCCCTTCGGGTTTCGCAATCTCTATCCTGTTCTTTTCTTTTTTATTCATCTCAGCTCTCCTTTCAGCTTAAAGCGGTATATTGATAAATCCATAATTAGGATATGTCAAACAATAATTTGAACTGCGTTTGTATTGACCCCGGTATTGTAATATCTGAAATATCCATGATTTAATAAAATCGTGCTTGAAAAAATCTTCTTTTGGTATAATATCAGCAATACTTTGATGTGCCGGATATTATGAAAATTTTAGAAAAGATTAAGTCATTTTTTATAAGAAAAAGCGCAGACTCTGTGCCTGCCACTGTCAAACCGGACAGAATCATTCCTGAAAGGGATATAAACAGGAAAGACGATGAACCAAAAGCGCAGAGCAAAATTGTCTCCGTTACGGAGGCAAGTCTGTGCAGAACTTCTTACGGTATAGGTAAGCTCAGGGAAGATGGCAGCAACAGGTATCTGATATTTCCAGAGAAGATGGAAGTCAGATATATACCTTTTGTGGAAAACAGCTGCATAGAAGCGGTCTACACTATTGACCCTCAGGATTATATACAGGAGAATAGCCGCAGATTTGTTTACAGAATTATAGATTCGGCTCAGTTTTTTATGCTGTCAAAGGAACAGAAATCTGAGATATCATCTGACCTGAAGAAGAGAGGGATAGAATTCAGATTTCCTGAGGAGATCGATAATTACAGTGCCGTTATGAATATACTTAGGGATTCTGAGATACTGCTTAAAAATCAGGATGCAGGATGGTTTGACAAGGAGAAATTCCTTTCGGATGTAGCTGAGATTAAAGGAAGCAATCAGTATAAGGAACTTCATCTTATAAGGCTGAAAAACGGTCAGAGATTTATACTTATTATCAATCAGATAATCCCGAATGTGATTGAATACGGCCCGAGTTTTATGAACTTATATGAGCCGGGAGCGGTAAAGATCAGTTATCAGGACGGCTATGCTTATATTGCACCTTTTGGCAGGCCCAAGTAAAAAATCGGAGGTAATATGTCTCAGATGTTCAGGGAGATCGAATTTGAGTTTGATGAATCTCAGGGTTCTTTTGTCCCCACCTCGAAGATTATCAATTACATTAAAAACTATATAATTTCCGGCAATGTCGAAGAGGCGGTGAGTGCATATCAGTCCTGTAAGGAGGATATAGGTGAGCTGGTCTTCAATGAGTTCAAGAGTTCGAGCAAGGTAACGCTTCGCACTGTCGGGGAGATGTTCAAGCAGGCCCGGGATTATAATATGGCAATCAAGTGTTTTACACTGACTCAGAATTTCGAAGAGGTTGCCAGACTTTATGAAAAAAATTATGAATTTGACAAGGCGGCACAGATGTACGAAAAACTCAATATGCTCGATAATGCCGCACAGAATTACGAGAGGGCAAAACAGTATGACAGGGCTATCGAACTATACCGGAAGACAGGAAATACAGAGAAGGTTATAGCCTGTGAGAAGGCAACGGGCAAATTTACTGATGCAGCTGAGCAGGCGATTGGCAGCAATATGAGCGCAGATGCTATCGAGATGCTGAGGAAGGTGCCGCCAAATGATGAGAAGTTTCCCGATGCAAGAATAAAACTTGCAAATCTGCTCGTCCAGAAGGGTAATTCCGCTATGGCCTTAAAATTTCTGATAGAGGGCTGCAAAATGGGTGGAATCAGTCCCAGAAGCCTCGAGATGTTTTACAGAGCCGGAGTCCTTGCGACAGAACTCAATTATAAGGACCATGCAATCAAACTTTTCAAGATTATCCAGAGCATTTCTCCTGATTACAGGGACGTACAGGACAGGCTTGCATTTATTGAGGGCGGAATAAAACTTCCGGAACTCTCGCAGTTTGTCGAGGAGGAGGGGAGTTATACGTCTGTTATGATGGATGCAGACAAGATCCGTAAAATTCCGATCTTTGATATGCTGAATATGAATGAACTCAAGATGGTCTATTCGATGTGCACAGAAAAGGTATTTAAGCCCGGAGAAATCCTTATAAAGAGCGGCGTTATACCCGAAGGTCTCTTTGTTATAAGGGAAGGGATTGTGGATGTCGTGGTAGGAGAGAATACGGTTGCATCTCTCAAAGACGGAGACTACATCGGTGAAATGAGTATGATTCTGAATGAACCGCCCTCTGCCAGCTGTATCGCCCATTCACAGGTAAAGGTATATATAATCAACCGTAATAAGTTTATGGATATGCTTGATTCCGATATGCAGTTTGCAGGCAAGATTTTCAGGATGTTTGCATCAGAATTGTCAAGACGTCTTGCCAGAACCAACAAAATGCTTAACGAGAGATAGAAAATGCTTGAAACAGATATAATTATTCTCGGAGCGGGACCGTCGGGACTTTCAACGGCCTATTTTCTGTGCTCCCCTGGGGTTGTTATCGTTGAGAAGGATGAACGTGCCGGCGGACTTATGAAGACAGATTACTATGATAATTCGTATTTCGACAAGACCGGTCATCTGATGCATCTGAGGACAGATGAACTTAGAAAAGTAATCGAAAATGAACTTAATGTGCCTCTTCTGAAAATCAGAAGAAATTCAAAGATATTCTCACATAGTACATTTACCGAATATCCTTTTCAGATAAATCTTTACGGATTGCCCAGAGAGATAGTCGCCCGCTGCCTCAGGGATTTTATCCGTGCAAGGATGAATAAAAAATGGAAGAAATATAAAAGTTTCAGGGATTTTATCTATGGCGAATTCGGTGAGGGTATTGCGGATGAGTTCCTGATTCCGTACAATTCGAAGATCTGGACGGTTGCCCCGGAAGAGATGTCGGCGGGGTTTTGTGAAAAATATATCCCGGTCCCGAACATTGAGGATGTTATCGACGGGGCTCTCGGTATTCCGAAAACGGATGTGGGATATAACTCGTCCTTTTATTACCCGCAGAGGGAGGGAATAGAATCGATTATCAGGGGTTTCTTGAGAAAGATACCATCGGAAGTCATTTATAAGACAGAACCTGTCAGAATAAATATCAAAAAGCAGCTCGTATATCTTTCCAACAATACTGTTTACAGATATAAATATCTCGTCTCCACAATCCCGCTGAACAGATTTGTAAGCCTTATAGAAGATGCACCCGGTAATGTCCTTGATGCAGGTAAAAAACTGGTCAATACCGAAGTCTGCTATTTCAACATAATCACCAGAAGGGTCTCGGATAATATCCCGCACTGGGTTTATCTCCCCGAGAAGGATATACCGTTTTACCGTATCGGGTCATATTCCGCATTCGACAGGTCACTGACAAAGGATGACTGTAACACCTTCTATCTCGAATATTCATACAGAAGCGGTACGGGATGTGACTCGGGGAATCTGGAGAGGAGAATTCCGCATCTTCTGAAAAGACTTGGTTTCATACGGGAGGATGCAGATATAATAAATATCAAGCCGTTTTTTATAAACTGTGCCTATGTCATATTCGACAGAAATTACAGAAAGTCGACATCTCTGATATTCGAATATCTGGCAAAGAATAAAGTTTACAGTATAGGCAGGTATGGAAGGTGGGAATATTCTGCTATGCAGGATGCGATTATTTATGGCAGGGATACCGCAGCGGATATCCTGAGAAGAAAAAGAGTTGAAAAAGAGAAAAAAAGATAAAATCATCTGGGCATTATTTATAAATCACAGATGTAATCTGAATTGTGGTTACTGTTATCTTAAAAACCTTAACGACGGTAGCCGTATAAATAGAGATGTCCTCAGAGACATAATTGACCGGATAGCTGTAATTAGCAGGAGACAGAAAAGAATACCTGAACTCGGATTTTTCGGCAAGGAGCCGCTTCTGGATTTTGACCTGATGCAATATGCCGTCAGTTATTTAAAGACCAGAAAATACAGCTTCAGTCTTTCCGTTAACACCAACGGGAAACTTCTGGACAGAGAGGTCTGTGATTTTCTGTTAAAGAATGATTTCAGAATAATCCTTTCGGCGGATATTAATATTTCGGAAAAGAATTACTCGAACCGTTTATTTGATTGCAGGGAGAGAACAGATATCCGTACTACCGTAAATTCGTCGAATCTCTCTCTCCTTCCGGATATGATTACCTTTTTTTATAAAAATGGTTTTTCGAAGCTGAGCATTGCCTTTGATTATTCGGATACCGGATTGACAAAGATTCGTCCTGGAATCATTGCAGATTATCTTACAGAAGCTTTGATCAGATATATTGAAATTACAAAATCGGGTGGTCTTCTTTCTGTCCCGTTGTTCGACAGAATAATAGAATCAGGAATTAAAAAAGGAAAAGTCAGTTTTCACAAAGAACCGTTCTGTGAACTGGGTAAGAGAATATTTTCGGTTGACATAAATGGTGATATTTATCCCTGCTGGAGATTCATCGAGGATGAAAGATACAGGATTGGCAACATAATCAAAGAAGATTTGAGAAAGACCAAATATCTGATAGATATCGGAAATATCAGGAGGAAAAAGGTCGGAGGGTTTGATTATATCTGTTACTGGGCATATCGTAAAGGCGGCTTTTACTATGAAAACAATATCAGGATAATGCAGGCAATGAAGATTGCATCAGGAAAAATCAGTGCCGGATAAGATTTTTCTGTTATATAAACTTTGACGATTATTATTCAGAAATTCCTTTATTAATGGAAAATTTTGGTATAAATGGCAATATCAGGTTTTTATACCGGAGTGCTGTTTATGAATAAAAGATATTCGGGACTGATTTTGATTTTCGTAATGGTTTTTTTATTCTCCTGTTCCGGCTGCGAGAAGAAGAAGACCGAGATAACTGCCGTAATACCTCAGGATACCCAGAATGTACTTCTGATTCCGTCCGTCAGTTCGATGATGGGTGGTATTATGCAATTTTTCAGGCTTTTTGAAAACGGGATTGCCTTCGAGGCATTGAAGAAGGAGATTGATCTGGCATCGCAGAAACTCGGCATAAATCTTCTCGACAAAAAGAGTATAACAGAGGCGGGTTTTGACCCTGACGGTTCGGTTGCCGTCATTTCCGTAGCAGTCAGTGTGGAGGGCAGACAGCAGAATGTAAATCTGCTCATTATGCCATATTCCGACCGTTCAAAGGCAGAGAATACATTAAACCGCCTGTCGAGGGAGAAGGAGAAGACAGAGATATTCAAAACCAAATCATATATGGATGCAAGAATAATAACGGCAATAAGACAGGGACCCAAAGGAGAGAAGCCGGTTCTGATGTACGCCTTCTATAAGGGATTTGTGATTTACGGAATCCCCGATAAGGCTGAGGCTGCAATAAGAAAGATTGTTGATACAAAGGAATTAAATTCACTCTCAAAGAGTACTCTCTTTTCAGGTCTGAAAAAGAGGGTAAAAAGCGGGCAGGCCTATTTCTTCATTAACAGCGGCAGGAATATCGAGACTCCGGGCTTTATGCTCAACCGCGAGATGAAGCAGATGATTGCGTCGGTAAAGGAGAATTTCAACGGAATGCTTCTTTCATTCGATATATCAGCCAAAGGAATCAGTCTGTACAGCTTTACAGGGTTATCGAGTAAATCGATGGAGAATGTTAACAGATATTTTGTAAAGTCGTCCGGAGACGAGATTGAAAGACTGCTCTATATTGTACCTGAAGACCCGCTTTTGCTTGCAAAGGTAAGTCTTAATCTCTCAGCCCTGTACAGCCTTATGAAGGAAGAAGACCCGTATCAGATGATGATTATAAACAAAAAGATGTTTGGTCCTATGCTGAAGTATATGGAGGTAGACGTCGAAAAGGATATTCTCCCTCTGATAAAGGGGACACTCGTTTATGCGGTAGCCGCCGGAGGTCAGGCTGATATAAACAGGGCTATTGAAAGTGGTTTCAAGGGCGAGGCATTCAATAAGCTTTTCAATGTCTTTTATTCTATGAGTCTTACAGATACAAAGACTTCGGAGGAACTGCTCCAGAGGTTTTCGGGCAGTATGAAAGAGAAGGGACAGCAGGTAGAGGGACTTAAAGTGATGGATATCAGTCTTACATCGTCCCGTTTTGGTGCAGCATATAATTCATACTGGTATACAGATGAAGGTAATTTCTACGCATTTTATACCGGAGACAAACCGGAGAATATCATCCGGAAGCCCGCAGATAAGAACAAAAAGCCTTCGTATAAGATTCCGCAGGATATCTTTTCTGTTGTAAATAACCCGTCTTCCCAGATTCTGTATGTCTCATTTTCTCCCTTAAAGAAGATTCTTGATGGTATCGATGAAAAGAGTCTGGATTCTGTTGCTTCGACCGGAATATATAAATTCTCTTTTATGCTTGTAAGGGAACTTCTGGGTAGACTCGATAATATGTTTATTTATGTTATTCCGGAGAGCGACGGTCTCTCTCTCGATATAGGAATCAACGTCAAGAATAAGTGATTATGCCTCTGATAGAACTTAAAGATGTCGGAAAATCCTTTCTCTTTGACGGTGTAAGAAAGTCAATTATTGAAGGAGTAAGTCTCAGTATTGAAAGAGGCAGTATCGTAGCAATAATCGGTCCGTCAGGTTCAGGTAAATCGACATTGCTCAATATAATCGGTGGACTCGACAGTTCGTATGAAGGCGAGGCTGTCGTGGGAGGTGTAAGACTCAAGAATCTCTCCGATAAGGAACTCAGCAGATTCAGAAATGAGAAGATAGGTTTTATTTTTCAGCATTTTAATCTGCTCGACCACCTTAACTGTCGTGAGAATGTATCCCTGCCGTCATATTTTTACCATGAGGAGATTAAGGATATTGAGAAGAGGGTGGATTATCTCTTCGAACGGGTTCAGCTCACACACAGGATGAATCAGTATCCTCCTACTCTCTCAGGCGGGGAGAAACAACGTGTGGCGATAGCCCGTGCGCTTCTTATGAAACCTGATGTCCTCCTCTGCGACGAGCCTACAGGCGATCTGGACGATATTACTGCAGGAGCGATACTTGAACTTTTTATGTCCATAAAAAAGGAGATGAATGTAACATTTCTGATGGTGACACACGAGGAGAGAATTACGAAAATTGCAGATGAAATTTATGCCATAAGGGAACGAAGGCTCGTGAGGGTATGATATGAATGGAATTTCGGCTCTTGCAGTAAAAAATCTCATAAGAAACAGGAAGGCAGTTCTTCTCTCATCTGTCGGAATAATCTTCGGAATTACATCTTTTGTCTTCTTTGTCTCACTTGGAAACGGAATCAAGTCGGTTGTATTCGGCAAGATACTGGCCCAGCTGCCTGTAAACATAATCGAGGTTACACCCAAGAGTTCAACTATAGGTATCTTTTCGTTCGGTGGCATATCGTCTTCCAATATAGAGGATTCAACGGCAGAGGCAATCTCCTCGATCAATGGCGTAAAGGGCGTGTATAAGGAGGTTGTTCTTGATATTCCAATTCAGGCAAGAGGGGAGTTCTATTCGAGAAGAATAGTGACCGACCTTGCCGCCACCGGTATAGACACCGAAATCGTTAAAGATGATATCAGAAAGGATTTCAGGTTCGAGTACAATGAGGATGGCCCCATACCGGTTATAGTCTCAAAACATCTGCTCGAACTCTATAATTCCAATATCGCTCAGGCAATGAAACTTCCGCGTCTTACTCCGGATGCCATTATAGGCTTCAGATTCAAACTTGTGGTAGGTAAGAGTTATCTTGCCGGTACAAAGGATTCATCAAAGGTAAAGGAGTATGAGTGCCAGCTGGTAGGATTCTCGGACAAGGCAATTCTGCTCGGGATTACGATACCCATTGAATATGTAAGAAAATTCAAAAAGGATATCGACGGGACAGGCGAGATAAACAAGTACAAGAAACTGTATGTACTTGCCTCGGGTTCACAGATGGTGCCTGAAATTACTTCGGAGATAACTGCAATGGGTCTCGAGATAGACAAGACGAGGAAGACAATCGGAGGTGTTATAAGCATAGCAACACTCTTCCTCGGGATGCTCTCGATTCTTATTGTGGCACTTTCGGCAATCAATATCTCCAATACATTTGCTCTCCTTGTATATGAAAGGAGGCGTGAGATAGGTATATTGAGGGCTGTAGGGGCTACAAAGGGGAACATAAGATATATGATATTCTTCGAGGCATCCGTTGCGGGACTGATAAACGGCCTTACGGGGGTATTTGCAGGGTATCTCTTTATCAGGCTGACGGATTACTTTGCAAAGAGCAGAATTCCGGATTTTCCCTATAAACCGGATACATTTTTTGAGCCGAATCTTTATATCTTTCTTGTGGCAATAGCCTTTTCTGTTCTCTTCTGTGCAATCGGTGCTCTTCTCCCGTCGATAAGGGCATCAAGGATAGACCCGGCAAAGGCGATAACGATGTAGAGGGAGTTGTTTATGAAATATTATTTATCTGCAACAATGCTTCTGGTCTTTATGTTTTATGGTGCAACCTGCCAGAAAAATATCAGAATGAGCGAGGAGAATCAGAAGAATATAAATGAAAGCCTCAGGGAAAAACGTTTTTTTGTAAAATATTCCTTCTATTACGGTGATTTTTACGGCAATTCGGAGACCTGCCTGCTCTCGACCCGAAGATTCAGTGAAACGGTGTATCTGGAAGGTATTGACGGAAAACCCATTCTGCCCGGCACCGAAAAGGGTATTATACCTTTTAATACGGAAGTAATGATTGAAAGGGTAGAATTTCCCCCTGCAAACAGGCCTCTTCTGACGCCAAGGTTCTATCCATGGGTTTATCTTAAGGTTGATAAACTATCGGGTTATAAAAATTGTATTGCGGTTATAAGACCGGATGTGGATAATCCCGATGAATTCTACAACCTCTTCTATGAGATTTTTTCACAGAATAGTGCCGACAGTTATCTTAAGGGTCTGAGTGCTGAGGCGCGTGAGGCCGTTTTCAACAAGAGTTTTGCAACAGGTCTTGGCGAGAATGAGGTAATAATAATATTCGGTAAACCTGACTCGGTCACTTATATGAAGGAAAAGGAGAGCAATCTGAAAGTATTGGATTATAGCTATTTCAGGATAATCCTGAAAGACGGGGTATCATATAAATTCGAGAAGGCAGGAGAGAAAAAATGATGAGAATCTTTCTGGCTTTTGCTGTGTTGTTTCTGTACGATAAGAATCCCGATATCGTAAGTCTGCTTCAGAGCCGTTATGATAAAATAAAGGATTTCAAGGCGGAATTCATTCAGTCGTATTATGGTTCGAATGGTACCCTCCTGATGGAATCGACCGGTGTTCTGTACTATAAAAAGAGTGGTATGTTCAGATGGAATTACAAGACTCCCAAGCAGAAGGATTTCGTAATAAAGGGGAATAATCTCTGGGTATATCTCAAGGATGACGGCATAGTTTATGTGGATGATGATTTTAAGTCTTCGCAGATAAAACTTGTTCTTCTCTTTCTCTATGGTGAAGGCAGTATAGAGAGAGAATTCAATGTCGAAAAGGCCGACGAGGAGGCTGAATTTTTCAGATTACTTCTTGTCCCCCGGGAGGAATCTGCCCAGATTGCCCGTCTTGTCATTCATCTGAGGAAAAAGACGTACAACGTTGAGAAGATAGAGATTACTGACAAAATCGGTAACAGGAATGTCTTTCATTTCAGGAATCTGGAATTTGATACGGGACTGAAGGACTCCTTTTTCAGTTTTAAGATACCGGATGATGCAGAGGTCTCTCCGTTGCCAAAGGATATGTTCAAGTAGATTCTGATATGCAGAAGGGCTTTCTCTTTTATATCCATACTCTCGGTTGTCCCAAGAATGAGGTAGACAGTGATGTACTTTTATCGTTACTTCTGACAAAAGGATTTATAAGGACTGATAAACCTGAAAAGGCTGATGTGATTCTGATAAATTCCTGCGGATTTATAAAGGCCTCGAAAGAGGAGACCCTTGATACCGTATTTTCATTTCACCGCAGCAGAAAGGATAGTCAGAAGATAATTTTACTCGGTTGTCTTGCCCAGAGATACAGCCATGAGATAGAGAACCTTCTGCCCGAGGTCGATGGCTTTATCGGTTCAGATGAATATCAGAAAATTGACAGAATAGTCGTTGATATAGTAAGCGGCAGACGTTCAAAACGTTATCATGGTCAGAAGAAGCCGGTGAGTATGCTATACAGGTATTCACAAAGGGATTACAGATTCTTATCCGGCAGCAGCACATATATAAAGATTGCAGACGGCTGTTCTAACAGATGTTCGTTCTGCGCCATCCCGCACATAAAGGGCAGGTACAGGAGCAGAAGGGTGGATGACATACTGAAGGAGGCAGAGAATCTCGTTAAGGCAGGATATTATGAAATCGGACTTGTTTCGCAGGACCTGACGGCATACGGATTTGACCTTGGTTACAGAGATGGCCTGATGACCCTTTTGAGGGAGATCGATACTCTTTCTGGTTCCTTCTGGATTAGGCTTTACTATCTCTATCCGCGCCGTATCAGAAAGGAATTGCTCGAACTGATATGCAGGAGCAACAGAATAGTTCATTATATCGATATGCCTCTTCAGCATATAAGTGACAGAATTCTCAGGCTGATGAGACGGGGGCACGGTTCGGTATTTATCAGAAAACTGATTTCGGATATCAGGAGTGCAATACCGGATGTTGTGCTGAGGTCTGCATTTATAACCGGCTTTCCGGGTGAGTCAGTATCGGATTTTAATGAACTTATGAGGTTTCTGTCGGAGTATAAACTGAATAACGTCGGATTTTTCGAATATTCGGATGAGGAGGGGACTCAGGCGTATAACCTCCCGAAGAAGGTTGATATCAGAACGATAAAGAAGAGATATCAGAAATTATATGAAACTCAGGAACTGATATCCTACAATCTGAATCAGCAGCATATCGGCAGAGTTTACGATGTGCTTATTGATTCTGAGGAAAAGGAATTTTATCTGGGCAGATATTACGGACAGGCCCCTGAGATTGACGGTATGGTCTTTATCAGGAAGAGTCAGAAGAGGTGCCGCGGATTTGTAAAGGTCAGGATAGAGGATGCGGACAGCTATGACCTGTATGGAAGTATTGTGCCGTGTTGAGCACAGGAAGTTTTTATAAATTATTTTTATTGAAAAAATGATTAAAGGATTTGATAATATACAGATATGACGTTCCCGACTACATATACCATTGCCTTCTTTCTCTCCCTTCTGATTTCACTGATACTCGTTCCGCTTATTAGGAATATATCGATAAAATACAAGTGGCTGGATGACCCTCAGAGGTCTGCAAGGACTATTCATCAGAGACTGATTCCGAGGACAGGTGGTATAGGAATACTTATTGCGTTTATTACTCCTCTCATTGGTCTGTTCTTCGTAAAGAGCGGTGTCGGCGGGGTATTTATATCCGATTATAAGATGTCGGTCTCCCTTATTGCAGGAGGGGTTGTCGTTGCTGCCATAGGATTAATCGATGATCTGTACGGACTGAAGGCATCGAGGAAGTTCTTTCTACAGTCCATCGTTGCGATATTCAGCTATGCTATGGGTTTCAAGATACAGAGCATATCGCTCCCGTTCATCGGTGTCGTGGAGATGGGAATATTTGCACCGGTTGTTACACTCCTCTGGATAGTCGGAATAATAAACGCAATTAATCTGGTGGATGGTATCGATGGTCTTGCAGCCGGTCTGGCATTCTTTGTCTGTGTGACGAACTTTGTCTTCGGTTTTGCTTCGAATAATATAATAATTTGTCTTATATCTGCCGCCCTTGGAGGGGCACTTCTTGGCTTTTTATATTATAATTTCAATCCTGCCTCGGTATTTATGGGTGATACAGGTTCAATGTTTATAGGTTATATCCTTGCGACCTCTTCGCTATGGACATCTATGAAGAAGGGGACGACTGTGGCACTCCTGATTCCGATAATCAGTCTCGGGCTTCCGATTATGGATACTTTAGTTGCTATGTTCAGGAGATTTATTCTGAAACGGCCTATCTTCTCTCCCGACCGCGGTCATATCCACCACAGACTTCTTCAGAAGGGGTATTCGCAGAGAAAGACAGTAGTAATCCTTTATACAATCAGTATTGTATTTGCCCTTGCAGCGATTTTTTCATATTTCGGGGATTCTCTGCAGGTAGGTATAGCGCTTTTGGCCCTTATGGTTATTACCATCGGTATCGTCAGGTTTATCGGGGGATTTTCATATATCAGATATGCATTGTCATATTCACAGCCTCTCCATTCACATCACGCGGAGTTGTTCCGGTTTTATCTGCCTGAGTTTCTGAAAAGATTTGATGAGGTAAAAAATGCAGATGATTTTATAAGTGTTATGAGGGATTTTATAGTAAAGACAGAGATATTCTCCTTTGAGGTCACCAGAAAATCAGGCGATAAGGAAGAAAGCCTTCTGCTTATCAGAAATCCTGATTACGATGATACGCAGAAACGTCCTACCGTTATTGCAAGATTCCCGGTAATAAAATACAGCAAACCGTATTCTGATGAAGAGCTTACAGTTGATGCTCAGGAGAATCTGCTCAATTCGGTAGATATGGATGTCAGATTCGTCTGGTTTTCCGAGAGAACAAGGATTTCACAGGAGAGCTCTATTATGCTGCAGATTATTACAGACCGTATCTCCAATCTCTTCTATGAAAAAGATATTTCCGGGAAGTTAGTTACTGATAGGACGGATTCACAAAACAGGATGCAGTCGTAGACTGAATTATTAGGTGTTTATCTGAATTTGTAAGCTCTGCGGGTTCATAATGATGGATATAAATTCTTTACTTTTATAGTGTGTTTTGGTAGATGTCTATCTGTCAGGAGGATTTTTATGGCAAGAATTGTTAAGAATCATTCCTTGGGGAAAGAAGAGGCTAAAAAAAGGATTGCGAATGTTATTCCTGAATTTGCAAACAGGTATAATCTGAATTATAGATGGGAAAGTGATTATGTCGTTAATTTTGAGGGTTCCGGAGCAAAAGGACAATTTGTGATTATGGATAATTCTATTGAAGGGGAATTAACTCTGGGATTTTTACTAAGAATTATGGAAAAACAGATTGTTGACTCAATACAGGAAAAACTGAACGAGGTTCTTGGTTAATATATGACAAAGCTGCTGATATTATATCTTCTTATTTTTTCCGAGGTGAAGGACCCTGCATATCAGTTCGAGGAGGGTGTAGGGCTTGTGTATAAATATCTGACAGAGGACCTGAAAGGTACGCAGGCCTTTAATATTTCCCGGAAATGTTCAATTGAAAACAAAACATATGTACACACGGTTGACCTCGTATTTGACAAACTCAAAGTCGATGTAGTCAATACTACTGCTGATTCGGATGATTATAAAAACTGCGAAGGTGTAGAGATTGAGAGTATCGCCCTGACTAAAGATAAGGCATTGTGCTATAATAAGGAAGAGCAGTCTGTGATAAATGTGGGTTTTATTGCTTTTATGGATAAGTCCTGTCAGAATGATATGTTGAAGTATTTCAAGGGATTTATGGGTAAACTTGAAAAGAATATTCCGTTTGATACAAAGGTCATCGAAAACAGATGTTCCAAAATGACCATAAAGATGAAATCATCGAATCAGAACTACTATAATATGGCTGTAGTATGTGATGATAAGGTAGGGGTTGTCTTTATCAGCAGGGAAATGCTCAAACACTTCGAAAACACAAGAAAACTTGTAGAAGAGAAGGTAGAAGATATCGAAAACAGACCTAAAGCCAAAGATGATTTTTAGGTAAAATTTTCTTTTTTTGAATTAATTAGAATGATAGAATATGTCAGATTTACGGGAGGATTATATGCGTTCCCTTTTTATTTTTCTGCTTTTCCCTTTTGTTATTCTCTCTGGTTGCTCGTCAGAAAACGGTGGGAATATTACAGACGATATTTCTGATTTGTCCGCGGATATTATCTCAGATACCGGTTCAGATGTCGTTTCGGATGCGGTTTCGGATGTATCATCTGATGTATCTGAAGATATAGTAAGGTGTGAAAGTGGTGTAGCCGGAGTCTACGGCCCCTATAATAAAACCGAAATCTCTCTTCCTGCCGAGATGTTTCCCTTCCCGAACGATTATTATACAAAGATTGATTCATCAAGCCCCACCGGTATCAGACTGAACTATCCGAAGGATATTTTTCTGAACGGGATGGAGGAGCTGACCGGTTTCCCGACTTATCCTTTTCTTGTGGCCAGATTTGTTATGCTGAACAGTGAGGAGGGAAAATATAAAATTACACCTCTTGTAAAGGAAAAATTCAATAAGATGAGGTTTTCAGAAGATGCTGTTTTCTTACTGCCACTCGATTCACTGATGACAAATAATGATATTGAACAGATAGAGAAAGACCTTGTGCCGCTTGAGATTCATTCAAATAATGAAGGGACTCTCTTTGCACAGGTAAGGGAAATCCTGAAAGAGGAGAGTGAATATATCTTCCTGATTACGAACAGACTCAGGGCCAGAATAGAAGACAGTGAGGGAAATCTGATAAAATCCGAGGAATGTATTACTACTGCGGCAAATTTCGAGGCATTGAAGCTAAAAAAATCTGTCGAATCCCGCTATCCCGAACTCGAACCATACAGAAAACTGCTTGAGCCTGTTTTCGATGCGCTGGAAAACAAAACAGGTATCAGCCGCAGGGATATTATTATGTTTTCGAAATTCAGAACTCATCAGAATGTAGGTATTATGAGTGATATCAAATCGCAGATCGACGGCCTGTCTGATTTTAATGTCGAGATTACAGACATCTTCAAACCTATAGACAAGGGAGGAAAACTTACCGAAAAGATGAAGGAATATCTCCCATGTGCAGAGGATATCAAGAGTATAGACGAGTTTTATGATTATGATTTCAGAAACGTGGATTCAATAATCATCGGATTTTATGATTCGCCTTATTATCTCAATGAAAAGAACAGGCTCAATTATGATTCTTCCAAAAAAAGATATCTGCCGCTCAAATACAACAGAATTC
This sequence comes from Bdellovibrio sp., assembly GCA_020725805.1. Lineage (GTDB taxonomy): Bacteria > Myxococcota > SpSt-1050 > SpSt-1050 > SpSt-1050 > SpSt-1050. The sequence continues at coordinate 51,645 of DYEF01000065.1, read as the reverse complement.
AGTTTATCCTTATACTGCCGGTAAAGGATACGGAAAAAGGGATTCTCTCTCCGGCACCTTTTGTCCTATTTCAGCACGCATTCGAGGTGTGTAAGGAGACTTCAATGGCACTTGCCGGGACTTTCTCGTCCTTTGGCTTTGCAATCGGAGGTATTGATATTATCGGTCACGGTATTCGCTCGGGTAAACCGAGATGTGAAGACGGGAGATTATACTGCGATACCCAGTCACTGGATTTTATAAAGGTAAACGATATGATTACTACGGTAAACTGGCTCAGGCAGTCTGCGATTGATACGATTGCATTTTACCGAATGATGAAGGGTCTCAAAACAGATATTATTCCCTCCGTTGCAGATGAAAAAGGCGTTGTAATCAGTGAAGAATCAGGAGACGGTATTCAGGATTTTGATGCCGGTAATTCCTTGTTCACTTCACAATCACTCGGTTCTTTTCTCGGTATTTCGATTGTCAGTCTCATAAATGATTTCAGAGCATCGGTATTCAATGTGCCCGCAGCGGCCTTCTATAAACTACTTTCTCTGGACCTCTCTGAAAACGGCGAAATCTGGGAACTTAAGGATATGTATCTCCCGTTCATTATCTCAATTCAGACACTTGTAGACGAGATTGAGGTACTGAATTTTACGAAGAGATACTTCACCGAAGGCGGAGTTAATATGAATGTCCTAATACAGGCGGCCAAGAATGACAAGGTGGTCCCCCATAACGGAACCGAAATGCTCGGAAACTTTATGAAACTCGAGCAGGTCGATGCACTGAGGGTTATTGAAGGTGTGCCTCAGGTTCAGACGCCGCACCGGGGTTCCTATCATTCGGAGATGCAAACGGCGGCATATTATCAGTTTGACCCCGCGGAGCATATATTTTACCTCAAGAGTTTCACCGAAGGGGTCAGGGAATCGGCGCAGTATCAGGCTGCTGCTTTTCTGAGAAGTTCTCTGTCGGGAAAAGAGAGCGGAGGATTGGTTCTGAATCCATATAGTTGTTCCCAGATAGATGAATTTATAAAGGAGGCCAAAAGCTATCCTCTCGAAATAGGGTCCAATCCGTTTTGCAAATAGCTATATCCTGACGAATATCTAAATAGCAGAATTATCAGTTCAGAATCTGTTTATTAAAAGACGGATTCTCTCTATTTCGCCTAAAAACTCTTATGGCAGATAAAAGAACCGGTCAGTGATTCCGGAATATGAATTATAATCTGTATTCTTCCTTATCTACGAAATATTGCGCGATTGAACGCTTCAGGGCTATCAGGTTGTATTCAGGAGTTCTGTACAGCATACCGAGTACTTTCATATCTCTGGCGAGTTCTTCTCCCGATGCACCTGAGGAGGCTAGAAGTCTCAGTTCCGCGAAAGTCTTCTCGAATGTCTCTGCTACAAAGGCATTCGCCATATCAATCTGTATTCTGGCTCTTTCGTCTCCAAGCATTTCCTTTGAATTCAGTGCCCTGCCGCATACTGAGTCCATAGCACATATTGCTATTGTTGCATCTGCAAGAGCTCTAATGTATTCCTGTTCCTTTGCGAGTCCTTCTCCGTGTTTCTGGACCAGTTTGCTGAACAGATACAGATAAGCCCTTTTGAGAAGTTCAGTTAGTTTGACCGAATCTGAGACAGGTGAATTTTTGATATCTTTCGTAATGAGTGATGTGTCCTTTAGTTCTTCTGTCATTTTCTTTGTAATTTCGGCGATATTGATCTTGCCTGCCGCAATCCTTCTCATAATAGTCGAGATGATAACGAGTCTGTTTATCTCGTTGGTCCCCTCGAAGAGTCTGTTGATTCTCGAATCCCTGTATGCCCGTTCGACTGAATATTCCCTTGTATATCCGTATCCGCCGTGTATCTGAACTCCTTCGTCGACGACATAGTCGAGTATCTCCGAGCCGAATACCTTCATTATTGAATCTTCGATTGCAAATTCCTCGATTCCCTCGATTGTCTTCTGCTGTGCGTCGGGAGCAGATTTGTCGATTGTATGGAGTATCTTGTCCATAAGACCTGCTACCCTGTATGATACGGTCTCACCGGCATAAATCTGAATTGCCATATTGGCAAACTTTTCCCTTATCATACCGAATGATTCTATCGGTCTTCCGAACTGCTTGCGGTCTTTTGCATATTTGATTGAAGTCTTCAGGACATCCTTTGCGGCACCGATGCATATAACGCCGAGCTTGAATCTTCCGACATTGAGGATGTTAAATGCGATCTTGTGTCCTTTGCCGATTTCACCCAAGACATTCTCTGCGGGGACTTTGCAGTCTTCGAGAATGAGCGGACAGGTTGACGAACCACGGATACCCATCTTGTTCTCTTCCTTACCTACCGAGAATCCCGGTGTCCCTTTCTCAATGATAAAACCTGTAAACTTATCTCCGTCTATTTTTGCGAATACGGTAAAGACATCGGCAAATCCGGCATTTGTAATGAATTGTTTGCCGCCGTTGAGAATATAGTACTTGCCGTCCGGTGTAAGTACAGCCTTTGTCTTTGCTGCGAGTGCATCAGAGCCGGAACCGGTCTCCGTCAGGGCGTAGGCACCGATGAGTTCACCTGTTGCAAGTTTCGGGAGATACTTTTCGCGCTGTTTGTCGTTGCCAAAGAAGAGAATGGGGAGTGTCCCGATTCCTGTATGTGCCATCAGTGCGACTGAAAAGGAGCCGCTCATCCCTATGACCTCGCTGATTCCCATTGATGTGGCTTTCGGAAGTTCGGCCCCTCCGAATTTTTCGGGGATATCACACATCAGAAGTCCCAGTTCACCGGCCTTCTTAAGAAGTTTCACGAGCAGGTCATAGTCGTGTTCGTCTATCTTTTCGATGTTCGGCATTACTTCGTTTACTATAAAATCCAGTGCTGTATTTCTGAACTGAATGGTATCTTCGTCGAAATCTTCAGGAGTGAAAAACCTTTTCTCTGTTGCTCTGTCAAATATAAAACCTGCACCCGTCTGGGGTGACAATTTTTCATAAATACCGGACATTTTGCCTCCTTTAATGAAGTTAAAACATAAATTTACTAACATTATTTATCATAGCTTGCAAGTATTTTTATGACACACTGCGTAAAAAATCCGTATTGCGTATTTTATCCATTTTTGGTTGACCAATTGGTATTTATTTGGTTTTATTACTTCACTTTCTTCAACGGAGGTATATTTATGAAGTTTGCAGACAGGATTTCAAGACTCGGGACAGAGACTGCCTTTGATGTTCTTGCAAAGGTCAACGAACTGAAGGCACAGGGGAAGAGTATTATCTCTTTTTCAATCGGTGAACCCGATTTCAATACACCTGAAAATATAAAGAAGGCCGGCAAAGATGCTATTGACCGCAATGAGACACATTATAAACCGGCAAACGGAATACCCGAACTGAGGGAGGTCATTGCCCAGAAGTCGTTCGAACTTAGGGGAGTTAAGATTGACCCTTCCGAGGTAGTTGTTACTCCGGGTGCAAAACCGATTCTCTTTCATACTATGCATGCGCTTGTAAATGAAGGAGATGAGGTAATCTATGTCAATCCCGGATTTCCGATATACGAATCAGTTATTAATTTTCTAAACGGCAAACCTGTCCCTCTGCCACTTGTTGAGGAGAAGGAGTTCTCCTGCGATATAGATACACTGAAAAAGCTTATCACTCCCCGAACGAAACTGCTTATAATAAATTCACCTCATAACCCGACCGGCGGTTCACTTTCCAGATCTGACCTTGAAGCCATTGCAGGACTCGCAATGAAACATGATTTTTATGTAATGTCCGACGAGGTATATCACAGATTCTGCTTTGATTCAAAATTCGAGACCATCTCGTCTATTCCGGGTATGAAGGAAAGGACCATAATTGTAGACGGATGCTCGAAGACATATGCAATGACGGGCTGGAGAATCGGCTGGGGAATAATGCCTCAGGAACTTGCCAAGGTTGTGACGAGGATGATTATCAATTCGGATTCCTGTACCGCCGCATTTACCCAGTATGCGGCTATCGAGGCCCTGAGAGGTGACCAGTCGGAGTCATATAAAATGGCAGAGGAGTTTAAGGCAAGAAGAGACCTTATAGTCGGCCTTCTCAACGATATAAAGGGAGTAAAATGTCTTAAGGCAAAAGGTGCCTTCTATGTTTTCCCGAATGTTACAGAGGCCTGCAGGAATCTGGGATTCAAGGATTCAAGGGAACTGCAGGATTATCTGCTTTACAAGGCCGGGGTTGCTGTGCTTTCGAGGACCTGCTTTGGTTCAAAGAACGTCGGCGAGAAAGATGAATACATAAGGCTTTCGTATGCAACATCGAGAGAGCAGATTGTCGAGGGATTGAAGAGGATGAAGGATGCTATAGAAAATAAGAGGTAAGAGGGGTAGAGAGAGATGAAGACTGCTGTAGTCGATATAGGTACAAATTCAGTTTTGCTTACAATTGCCGATGTCGAGGGAAGGGACATCAGGAATGTAACCGAACTATCCCGTATTACAAGGCTTGGCAAGGGCCTTGGAGATGACGGCACAATAAGGGAGGAGAATATCGAAATAACCCTTAATGCCTTAAGGGAATTTTCGGACAAGATTCACAATAAGGGAGTTGATAAGGTAAAATATGTTGCCACTGAGGTTCTTCGCAGTGCAAAGAACAGTGATTATGTCCTCAAGAAACTTTCGGGTGCCTGTCTTGGCGATATTGAAATAATTGACGGAGAGAAAGAGGGTTTTTACAGTTTTTATTCAGTATCATATCTGAATCCTTCAAAGGAGATATGTGTAGTGGATATCGGAGGCGGTTCAACCGAGATATCTACAGGCATAGACTCGGATATAAAGTTCACCAGAAGCCTCAAACTCGGGGCAGTAGGAATCTACGAAAAGTATTTTTCCGCAAAAGAGGTGTATCAGAGAGACGCCGTTTTGCAGGCATCCGGTTATATCAATGAGATACTCGAAAAGAATATCCCTTACGATGTGACAGGAAATTTTACAGCGGTCCATATCTCAGGCGGGACGATTACGAATATCGGAGCCATCCTTGAGGGAATGGCAGAGTACAGGCCGGAGATTATTGAGAATAAAACGATAAGTTTCAGAGAGATTCAGGGGTTGTTTGAGACCATATCGCAGATGAGCCGTCAGGAGAGGGCAAAGATTACAGGTATTGAACCGGACAGGGCGGATATTCTGCCCGCCGGAATTCTGATTGTAAGGAATATAATGGATTATCTCAGAAGAGAATCAGTCCGGGTCTCCACACGAGGTGTGAGGTGGGGGATAATATTCAAAATGAATGAGGAAGGCGAATAAAATGCAGAAGATTTCTATTCTCAGATTGTCTCATAAGATGTTCGATTCGGTGGAAAATATCAGAAGAAGTGTAGATATCATCAAGCGCCATTTTGATTCACAGGAAAGCCTGATAATCATTGTCCCCTATATCAGGAAATTCTATGAAAGCCTCAAGGAGAGTATTTCCTCTTTTTACAATATCAGTCAGGAATCGGAATTCAACCAGCTTTACAGGCCTACAGAAAATATTTCCTCCAGAATTCTGAAATTTGCCCTTCTCTCAAAAGGTATTTATACTATTGAATTCGACCAGAATCTGATTCAGATTCCGAAGCGCAAGCTCTTTACAGAGCCGACGATTCCGGATTTTTACCGTGAATTTATTGAAAAGAATATTCAGAGAGGTACGGTCCTTCTGGTAAGCGGTCTTTCAGTAATTGATGAAAAGGGTCAGATAGACAGAATACTCGGAGGAACAGACCGGGTAACTCCTATTCTTTTTGCCAAACTGCTGGGGCAGAGTAAGGTGCTCTATTACAGGGAAGATTTGCTGTTTTTTACCTCCAACAGGGAGTATGTGTCGAAGGCCCGGCTTATAAGGGAACTTGATTATGACGAGGCAGCAAATATCCTTTCTCTCAATACGTCGAGTTTCGACCTCGATGACCTTATGCTTGCAAAAGAATGGGGTATCGAAATAGAATTCAGAAGTTTTTATGAGCCAGAGAAATATACATTAATTTCGGGAGGAAAGATGAAAAAGAGTATTGTCAAATCCATAATCGGTGACCCTAACAAAGCCAAGGTATCCATACATCAGTTGCAGGACAGGCCGGGAGTTGCGGCGCGCATTTTTTCTCCCCTTGTCGAGAATGGTATAAATATCTTCGATATCAGTAATATTGTGACAATAGACGGACTATCAGACCTTTCATTTACGGTACTGCGTGATGATGCAAAGAGGGCATATATAATTACCGAGAAATTTGCAAAGGAGTGTGGGGCTTCCTCGGTTGAGTATGATGATAACATAGCGGTTGTCTCTGTTATAGGTTCGGGACTCTATAAGGCTCCTGATGTTGCCTTCAAGATATTCTCTGTGCTTGCCAAAAACAGGATAAATATCAATTATATCAATGCAAACGACATAAAGATTTCTGTAGCCATAAGCAGGGACTATCTGGAACTTGCCCTGAGGATTCTGCACGAGACGTTTGAACTGGATAAGAATGAGTAGATTTTCGTTTTTGTTCTTTGCTTTAATTGCTTTAACTGCGGGTATTCTGGGGATGGTAAGGGAGGGGAGAGGACTCTCGTACTATTCCGAAGATATTCTTTGTGACTATAAGGTCCCGTTGAGCTGCGGGGTTTATAAGACATTATACTGTAAGGGGAGGTATACGGATCTGCCAAGTCTGGAACTGCTCGAGAGATGCGGTTGCGTTATCAGTGACATTGACGTCGGATACGGGAAAAAGGCTTTTTTGGATAAAGACTGCAGAATAAGTTCGTTTTGGATGAGCGGTTATGAGAGACTTATGCTTGGGCTAAGGATTGATGTAAACAGTGCAAGTTTAAGTGACCTTATCAGTATTGACGGTATAGGAGAGTCAGTTGCAGAAAGAATTATAGAATACCGGATAAAGAACGGAAGATTCGGGAGGACAGATGACCTCGGAAAGATCAGGGGGATAGGCAAAAAGAATCTTTTAAGGATAGAAAAATATTTATGCGTCGATTGTTAAATCTGTGAGTTTTTTACAATGTTATTAATAGTGTTTTTTTATAGGATATTGCTGAGTACTCTGACCGTCGGGATTTACAACCTTAAAATTGAATTCTGTGCCGGTCAGGACCTTGACCTTAATCTGAATACGTTCTTCTGTTCTCATTGAATATTCATAATTGTCGTATTCGGTAATTTCTTTCCACGAACCGCCAAAATCTATCATCACCTTCGATGCATTACTGACAAAGAAGCATCCGTATATATCCCAGTAAATAGTGCCTCCGACTTTCCAGTCTTTCGGGTTGTAATCTGTTACTCTTGGTGCAGTAATTACGCAATTGCCATCTGTGCAGTTGTTTTCATGACAACAGTTTTGTGTCTTTGAATAATCCATTCCGGAGGCAGTACAGGTATAAATATCATTATCGACACATTTTTTTGTAACTTCCGGTTCACATATCATACATTCTCCGGCCGAACACCCGATTTCACAATCTTTCTCTTCCCATTTTGTGCCGATCGGATTACATTTCAGGGCCTTTTTGCCGTTACAGTATTTGTCGGTAGGCAGACAGATTACACATTGATTGTTATAGCATTTATAAGTGCATTTCTGGGATTCGAAGAGACCTTCCTGATTGCATATTCTGAGATTCTCTTCATCTGTACAGACTTTTTCGTTGGGCAGACATTCAATACAATGGTCATTTTTGCATCCCATTTCACAGCTCTTTTCGAGTACCATTAGGCCGTTTTCATCACATCTGTAGAGGTCATTATCCCTGCAGGTAAATATACCGGTTTCGCACAGGCCGCTGTCATTTGATATATCCGGATATCCTGTGTCTTTGATATCTGAAATTATGTCCTGATATGTATCAGAATAACTTCTGTCATCGGTGTCGTCCTTAACATCTTCCGTTAACAGGTCAGTGAGCCCGCTGTCAATATCCGATATGATATCCCTGAAAGATATATCCGATGAATCCGGTGATTTTATGCATTTGCCGGTTGCCAGATCACACTTATAGCCCTCTATACATTGATTTTGGGAATTGCAGAATCTTTCCTCAAGGACTGAATAGTCAACTGAGCAGCTGAAAAGGGAAAGGATTAAAAAGGGATAAATTACATTACCGGTCTTCATAACGTCATAACATATCACAAGAGTAATTATATTACCCAAACGAAAGTTAGTCAAATTAAAACAATCTGTTGTAAGAATATAGTTACCGCGAATACAGTCAATTCATACAAATGTAAAATATCTCATTATATTAATATGTTAGCATAAAGTTTTAATCTAATACTTTAGCTTAGCTTTAAGGATGCAAAGGAAGCAGAACAGGGATTTTAATTCGGTTAGTTTTCTTTATTTGGTAAGATGTGGTATTAGTTTCTTTTAGTGGTGACCGGCACTTATCAAATAAATGGCTTTTATTGTATTAGGAACTGCCATGTTTTTGGTAGAAGCATACCAAACCTTTAGGAGCCCGATTCTGATTTGATATCCCTATTCATATTTGTCTGGTTTCTCAACGGCTATATTTATTATTAATCAGAGTGGCTATTCGCTAACTAATTGTAATAATTGAGTAATTTGTAACTGGCACCTAAAGTGGTTATAACAGGATCAATATTTTCCGTTTCGGCACCTTTATTGAATATTACAAAATCCCGGATTAACTGGTTCTGATTAATGATACTTTACTATATAAGGTAAACGATATAAAAAATATAGCCTGATATCAAAAGGTTAGAAACTTTTTTCTAATTTTATTTGACAGATTTGATATTAAGATATAAATGGGAAAACCTTTAATTTTGAGAGGTTAGAGTTTTAATGTCGGAAAACGGCCTCATAAAGGAAATAATCGGTCTTAAAAGGCTCAGAAAGAAGGGCTTCGGTGAGAAGTCACTTTTCGACCTGCTTATGGATTTCAGGGAGAGCGGGTATGAGAGTTTAAGCTATTTTCTTACCGGAAAGAGGGAAAAATACAGGTTTTCCGATGACGAGATTGAATATATATCGTCTAAGGATACCGACATTGACAGAATTCTGTCTGTTTGCAGTGATCTGGGGATAAAGATTTCAACTCTCTGTGACAGGAATTATCCTTCGGTTTTTGCGGGACTAAGAATTCTGCCGGTCTTCTTCTACAGGGGTGATCTGTCTGTTGCTGACAACAGGAATATTGCGGTTGTGGGGACCAGAAGTCCTACTAATTACGGGATTGAAATGACCGAAAGATTTGTCGAAATAATTGCCAAAAGCGCGAATATCGTAAGCGGCGGTGCTACAGGTATAGATACGGTTGCTCACTCTTCTGCCCTGAAAAATCATGGTAAGACAATTGCCTTTCTGGGGACGCCCATAGATAAACCTTATCCTGCGGTAAATATTCCGCTTTTTGAAAAAATTGTTGATTCTGGTGGTCTGATAATTTCTGCATATGGCCCGCTTGAAGAGACAAATGAATATACCTTTGTGAGAAGAAATCAGTATATTGCTGAAATTTCTCAGGCTGTTCTTGTTATCGAGGGCTCAGAAAAGAGCGGAGCAGGATTGACGGCGGAGTATGCCTTCAGAAAGTCTGTTCCGGTTTTTGCTCTGCCGGGTCCGGTTAACTCAGAAAAGTCGTACTGCCCGAATTATCTGATATCCAGAGGGGCAAAGATTATCTATTCCGAAAAGGTAATTCTCGATTTTCTTGGACTTAATGAGGGCATTGACAGAAATGAAAAGACCGAGGGCATTACAGAGAAGAATATGACTGATGATGAACTTTTGATTTTCAATATAATTGCACAAAGTAAGGAACTGCATATTGATGATATATTCGTTAAATCACATAAAAATCCGGGTGAGATAAATGAACTGCTTCTGAAAATGGAGATTAAGGGTATAATAGAGCAGTTACCCGGCAAGATATACAGAAAAAGGAGTTACTGATTATGGCAAATCTTCTGATAGTGGAGTCACCGTCAAAGGCAAAGACCCTCAATAAATATCTCGGGAAGGATTTTAATGTAATCGCTTCTCAGGGGCATGTTAAGGACCTGCCTTCGGGTGATCTGGGTGTTGAGATCGAGAAAGATTTCAGACCGGTCTATTTTGTCATTAAGGGAAAAGGTAAGATTATTCAGAAGATGAAGGAACTTGCAAAAAAATCCGATAAAATATTTCTTGGTCCTGACCCTGACAGGGAAGGTGAGGCAATTGCTGTACATATATCAGAAGAACTAAACGTCCCTCAGGAGAAGATCTACAGAGTTCTTTTTAATGAGATTACAAAAAATGCGGTCATAAACAGTATAAAGAATCCCCAGAAGCTGGATATGAACAAATATCAGAGTCAGCAGGCCCGCAGAATCCTCGACAGACTTGTCGGATATCTAATCTCCCCAATATTATGGAGAAAGGTAATGCCCGGACTTTCGGCCGGAAGGGTTCAGTCTGTGGCCGTTAAACTTGTTGTGATGCGGGAAGAGGAAATCAGGAAATTCGAGCGGAAGAAGTATTATGAATTTGACGGTGTCTTCTTCAGAGAGATGCCAGATAAATTCAGGGCAAAACTTGTCTCTATAGGAGATAAAAAGGTCTCGGTCGAGAGCGAAAAGGAAGCTCAGAATATCAGAAATCACATCAGGCAGCTTTCATATTTCAGGGTATCTGCGGTTAATGACTCTCAGCGCAAAAAGAATCCTCCGCCCCCGTTTATTACGAGCAAACTTCAGCAGGCGGCATTCAATGCTTTTGGCTTTTCTGCCAAGAAGACAATGTCTCTTGCACAGGACCTTTATGAAGGTATGGATATAGGAGACGGAAGGCTCGAAGGTCTCATTACCTATATGAGGACTGACTCCGTGAGGGTATCCGAAGAGGCGATAAGATCGGTCAGGGAATTTATATCCGAGAGGTGGGGGAAGGATTATCTGCCTGAAAATCCGAATTATTACAGCACCAAGGGACGTTCACAGGATGCGCACGAGGCTATCAGACCAACCCACGTTGAATATGCTCCTGATTCCTTGAGAGAGGTATTGCCAAGGGACCATTTCAGGCTTTATGAACTCATATGGAAGAGATTTGTGGCCTCCCAGATGAATCCTGCTGTCTATGCACAGAGGACGGTGATTATTGAGTCGGGTGCCTATGAATTCAGGGCTACAGGTTCCAGACTGATATCGGAAGGATTTCTGAAACTCTTTAATCTTAAGGATGAGAACGGTTCCAATGGTGAGAACGGCGAAGAGGCGAATATCCCTGACCTGAAGGCAGGTGACCATCTCAATCTTGAGGATATTGAGATTCTGGAAAAGGAGACACAACCTCCTGCCAGATATACAGAGGCGACGCTAATAAAAGAGCTTGAAGAGAGAGGGATAGGGAGGCCGTCAACCTATGCCGCGATTATCTCCAATATTCAGGACCGCAAATATGTTGAAAAGCAGAACAACCGTTTTATCCCGACAGAGCTTGGTTTTATGATTACGAAACTGCTCGATAAGGCCTTTCCGGAAATAATGAATCCCGAATTTACAGCCCTTATGGAGGATAAGCTCGACAGAATCGAGGAAGGTGAAATTGATTATATCGATATGCTGAAGAAGTTCTATTCGTCGTTCGAGAATATGCTGAGAGATGCAATCAAAAACTTCAATGCGTACAGGGATGAACTTTCGGTAACCGATATCAGGTGTGACAAGTGCGGTTCCTTTATGAGTGTAAGGGTAAATAAATTCGGTTCATATCTTGCCTGTACAAATTACCCCAAATGCAAAAACACGAAGGCCTTTTACAGAGATGAAAAGGGGAATGTCCTTCTGACAAGAGACAGGATTATCGAAGGGAGATTCTGTCCTGAGTGTAAGTCGGAGCTTGTTGTAAAGGATGGCAGATATGGTGAATTTATTTCCTGTATCAAATACCCCGAATGCAGATATACCGAAACTCTTACAACCGGTATAAAGTGCCCCGAAAACTGCGGTGGTGAACTTATAAAGAGAAAGAGCTCGAGGGGTAAGGTCTTTTACGGATGCAGCAACTATCCGAAGTGCAAGTTTATCAGTTCTTATCCTGTTGTTTTTGAGAGATGCCCCAAATGCGGTGCCGGATATATGTTTGAAAAAGATACAAAAAAGGGCGGACATTTCCTTGAGTGTTCAAACAAAAAGTGCAAATTCAAGATAAGACCGGAAAAAGAAGCTTTATCGAATGAAGAATAAAGGCATCATTGCCATAGTTGGCGGCGGACTTGCCGGCTCTGAGTGTGCCGCTCTTATAGCAAGATACGGAATCAGGGCGGATATTTATGAGATGAAGCCGGTAAAATTTTCGGAGGCGCATAAGTCTGAATATCTTGCCGAACTCGTCTGCAGCAATTCACTCAAATCCAATGACGTCAGGTCCCCGCAGGGATTGCTTAAGGAGGAACTAAGAAGGTCGGGCAGTCTTATAATCGAGTCGGCTGATAATGCTTTTGTACCGGCCGGTGATTCACTGAGCGTCGACAGAGAGCTTTTTGCGAAATCAATTACCGAAAGACTATCATCGGATGAAAATATCAGAATAATCAGGGAAGAAGTAAGGGATTTTAATATTCTGACCGACAAATATGATGCGGTTGTAATTTCAACCGGGCCTCTTACATCTCCTGATGCCGCCGGTTCTCTGATGAATATTGCCGGCGGGAGTGACTTTCTCTATTTTTATGATGCCGTCTCCCCGATCATTACCTATGAATCTGTTGATATGAGTAAGGCATTCTTTGGCTCGAGGTACAAAAAGGGTAGCGGTGATTATATCAATTGTCCGCTCAGCGAGGAAGAATACAGGGCTCTCTACAATGCAATAATTAGTGCGGAACTGGTTGAGTCTCATATTGACGAGAATCTGAAATTCTTTGAAGGATGTCTGCCGGCCGAGGAGATTGCAAGGCGTGGATATAAATCACTTGCATTTGGCCCGTTTAAGCCGGTTGGACTGGGGTTTGACAGGAAAAATATGCCTTTTGCAGTAGTTCAGCTTAGGGCCGAAAACAGAGAAAGGACATTATATTCCGTTGTGGCATTTCAGACCCGTATGAGGTATGGTTCTCAGGAAAAGGTATTGAGGCTGATTCCGGCCCTGAAGAATTGTGAGATTGTCAGGTACGGTCAGATGCACAGAAATATTTATCTGAACTCTCCTAAGGTACTAAGTGAAAATCTGTCCTTAAAAAATAATCCAAGAATATTTGTTGCAGGGACTCTCACCGGTGTCGAAGGATATGTGGAAGCGGCTGCATCAGGTATGATTGCCGGTCTTTCTGTAGTCTCTTATATAAAGGGCAAGGATTTTATCCCGCCGCCCGATATGACGGCAATGGGATTGTTATACAGATATATTACAGGCCGGATTTCTGTAAATAAAGAGTACGTTCCTACCAATATAAACAAAGGACTTTTTCTTCACAACGGGGCAAAACGTTACTCCGAAAAAATGGCAGAAGAGGCGATAGAGAGAATAGAAGAGTATAGAAAAACCTTTAACCTAAAAATATATTGTTGATTTTTTTTAATGCCTTTGTTAATGGTTTTTAATATGAAATTGGGTGGTAAAATCAAAAGAAATATTAATAGAGTCCATGAGAAGGATATATCTCTTACTAATACAATAATTAAGGATCTGGTTTTCCCGAACGAGTATTGTGTATATACTAGTGATGGCATTCTCTTATATCAAACAGATTGCATTGATTTTATGGATAGATTAATCAAACAATATCCGGATGGAATTTTTGATATGATATTTGCAGACCCACCTTATTTTTTATCTAATGGCGGAATTACCTGTGTCTCCGGGAAAATGGTTAAGGTTGACAAAGGTGATTGGGATAAATCAAGAGGTGTCGATAAAAACCATATATTCAATTTGGAATGGCTCTCCCGGTGCCAGAGATTATTGAAACCGACCGGTTCTATCTGGGTATCGGGGACGCACCACGTAATCTATTCAGTTGGTTTTGCGATGCAGCAATTGGGATTTAAAATACTAAATGATATTACATGGGAAAAGCCTAATCCTCCACCGAATTTATCTTGCAGATATTTCACACATTCTACTGAGACTATTATCTGGGCAGCAAAAAATGAAAAATCAAGACATAAATTTAATTATGATTTGGTCAGGAAAATGAATAATAATAAGCAAATGAAGACTGTATGGACAATATATCCTCCTTCTAATGATGAAAAGAGATATGGAAAACATCCTACACAAAAACCATTAAAATTACTGGAGAGAATAATCCTTTCGTCAACTGATATGGAGGATTTAGTGTTTGACCCATTTTCAGGTAGTTCAACAACAGGAATAGCAGCAATTAAATATAAGAGATATTTTATTGGTTGCGAGATGAGTGATGAATATATCAGATTGTCACGCAAGCGCTTTGACGGATTTCTAAATGAAGCCAGAAATACTCCATTATTATTTAAGGAGGACTTATGAAAAAAGGGGGGAAAGGAGGGGCAAATACTACGACAGGTCTGTTATTTGAGCTTGAATCAGACTTGTGTAAAATATTTCAAAAAACACCCGGATATCAATTGAAAAAAGAAAAAGATAAAGCCGGCATATTAGTGTATTATAATGGAAAACTCTTAGCTCGATGTTTTAGAAAGAATGAATTTTATAAGTTTCTCGATGAAAATAAAATTGATTATAAAAAAATTATATCAAGATTGTTGTATCCTGACGACTCCATATTAGTAATTGTTAGGGAGACTTTATTTATAATAGAGAATAAAACTCAGAATGTTGAAGGTTCTGTAGACGAAAAGTTACAGACATGTGATTTCAAGAAAAAACAGTATCAGAAGCTGGTAAAACCAATGGGATTAAAGGTAGAATATGTCTATGTTCTGAGTGAATGGTTTAAACATCCAAAATATAAAGATGTGCTCGATTATATTGAAAGTGTAAATTGTCACTATGTGTACAATAATGTGCCACTTGCCTGGCTTGGTTTGCCGGCCTCTTAAATAACAAATTTTTTTAAAACAAGAAATCTGATTGACACTTAACGGGCAGAGTAATATTAAGGTCTTGTCTACGGAGGATTTATGAAGAGAGAGAGTAGTCCTGAAGATAAGAAAATAATGATATTTGTCACTGGCGGGACTTTTGATAAGGAGTATAATGAGATAACAGGCCAGCTCGTTTTCAAGGATACCCATCTTCAGGAGATGCTAAATTTAGGCAGATGCAGGCTTGATATTGAGATCCGGACACTTATGATGATTGACAGCCTCTATATGAAGGATAGCGACAGGGAGATAATTCTTCAGAACTGCCTGTCTACACCTCATAAAAAGATTCTGATTACTCACGGGACGGATACAATGGAGGTGACGGCCAGATATCTGGGGAAGAAGGTAAAACACAAGACAGTGGTCCTGACCGGTGCGATGGTACCTTACAGATTCGGTTCGAGTGACGGGATGTTTAATCTGGGTAGTTCTCTGGCATTTGTTCAGGTTTTGCCGGAAGGTGTCTATATCTCAATGAACGGAAAGTATTTTCATTACAATAATGTCCGTAAAAACCGCAAAACCGGTATTTTCGAAGAGATAAAGTAATTTTACCAGCGGAGTTTTTTCTTTGAATAATTTGTAAGGAAGCTCAGGGCCTTCGCCGCTCTCTCAGGTGAGTGAAAGACAGGTATGCCCTTTTCCTCGAGTTTGAGAATGACCTCATTCTGTATTCCATAGGCGTTGTGTTTGGCGTCGGTGGATAATACAAGAGGTTTGTTGTATGTCAAAAGCAGTCTGTCGTATTCCTCTACTATCTCCATCTCTGCATCCTTGAGAACGGCACATACCATATTGAGTCCCTGATCGTAGAATCTGGATTTACCAAGTATGGACGTGGACATATATCCGAGGGCATTCCCGAGTACTATAACCGAGTCGACTTCTTCTGCCTGAAGAAGTACCTCGACTCCGTATGTCATCGTTCTTCTTTTTCCTCCCCCTGCCGAGTCGACAGGATTATTCCTTGCCCACCACTGTGGCATAACAGTATCCAGTTTCTTGAGTGTCTCTTCAGAAAGTTTTGCAACCTTGAGGCCGTATTTCTCACAGGCATCTGCACAGAGTACTCCCCAACCACCACCTACAGTGAGTATCCCTACACGATTACCTTTGGGTAGTGGTTCCCTGACTAATATCTGAGCACAGTCATAGAGTTCCTGCAATCCTTCTACATATATTGCGCCTGTCTGCTTTATTGCCGCCTCAAAAATAGCCGTATCAGAAGTCATTGCACCCGTATGAGACTGTGCTGCCCTTAGTCCTCCCTCGGTTCTTCCTCCCTTAATTACAATGACACGTTTTTTCTGAGTCGCATTTTTTATCGATTCTATGAGTCTCTTTCCGTCTTTGATACCTTCGATATACGCTACAATTACATCAGTCTCATCATCATTGCTGAAATAATCGATATAATCCGGAAGCTTCAGGACTGCCTCATTCCCGCTCGAGATGAATTTGCTGAAACCGAAGCAGGACATATTAGCAAGCTGCATCATAGTAGCCCCGACATTACCGCTCTGAGAGACCATACTGAGACGACCGGCCTTAGGATAGTGAACCGCCATCTGTGCATATAAATTTATTCTTGCATTGACTATACCTTCACCGTTTGGTCCGCCGAGCATTAAGTCGTTCTGAATAGCAAAATCCCTGATATCCTCCTGCATCTTCTTGCCTGCCTCTCCGAGTTCGGCAAAACCGGCAGTTACTACAAAGACTGAATTGACTTTCTTCTCTGCACAATCTTTGAGCACATCGAAGAGAGACTCTCTCGGGACTACAATAATTGCAAGGTCAACAGGCACTTCTATTTCCTTTATGCTGCTGTATCCCTTGAGTCCCAGCACATCTTCGCCTCTTATGTTTACAGGGAATACCTTGCCTTTGTAACCGCCATTTAGGATGTTGTGAAGAATATGAAATCCCCACTTCTTGAGATTATATGATGCCCCGATAACTGCAATCGTCTGCGGATTGAACATTTTATTGAATCGCTCTGTCTCTTTCATAAGGTATATTCTCCCGAATCAAAAAAGTATTTTATACATACACAAATTGCAGGTTTATATCAATCAAATAATTACAGATTGCTGTGATTTGAATAAATATTTCTAATCAGTAATATTGGTTGAGTAAATTTTGTGAGAATGAAAAAGACGGATATATGAGGCGGATTTTAACAAAAGGATTATTGATTGATATAAGATAGATACAGGAGCGGGTAAATAATTATAAATCACCAGGCATAATATCCGGAGATATGTTTTTGTTGTTCATTTGCCCTCTTTGCTGCCTTTGGTTGTAAGTCAGAATATATTTTATGTCAGAGAAATAAAGATTGTCCCGGTAATATGGTCTGTGCAGAGTGTTTTTTTGAGATTTATTTTTCAGCACTCCTGTGTGTGATTCCGTTATAAAATTAAGACAACAAACTTGTTTTGTATTTTCTTATTATTCTAAATCTTCGTTTGTTTGTTATTGTTAAAGTCCTTTTTTAATGTTAATAAAAATCCGGTTTAAGGGAGTATAGATGAATAGATTCATTTTAATTCTGTTTGCATTTCAGTTTTCTCTTTTGTTGAATGCTACTGAAAATAATATCGACCCACTCCTGAAAAATCTAATGCTCAAAAAGGGTGTCGTTTATTATAAGCAGAAGGTATTACCGGATATTAATCTGATTAAGGCGGATGGCTTTACCACAACGGTGAGTATTATTTCAGATGACCCGCAAAAGACTATATCGTTTCTTAAGAATAAGGGGTATTACTTCAGAGTATTCGGAAATGTGATTACCGGCAGGGTAGATGTAAGGGATATTCCGGAATTGCAACTGAGAAAAGAGATACAATACATCTCTGCTGCAACTCAGAAGAGAATTTATCTGGATAAGAGTATACCTTTTGTAAAGGCAGACCTTGTGCACTCTGTGTTCAGACTTCCTTTTCCTGTGACGGGTAAGGGGGTTGTCCTCGGGATTACAGATACCGGGCTCGATTATACACATCAGGATTTCATTACGGACGGCGGGGAGATGCGTACTAAATATATCTGGTATCAGGATGTCAATCCGGAAAATAAGATTTCACCTCCCGAATACGGCTATGGTGATGAATGTGATACTGACCGAATAAATAAAGAGGAGTGTCCGTATAAGGATGTCATTGGTCACGGGACTCATTGCTCGGGGATTATGGGCTCTGACTCGAAAAGGTATAAGGGACTTGCCCCTGAGGGGGTTTTTGTCGTTGCAAAGAGCGGGACATTCGAAAATCTTATTGACGGGATTGAGTATGTCCTGAGGCGGGCTGAATCCCTGAAAATGCCTGTAGTAATAAATATGAGTCTGGGAGGACATTACGGTCCTCATGACGGAAATTCTCCGGAGGAGCTTGCTATAGCAGATATGCTTGAAAAAGGTGAGGCAAAGGGGAAGGTGATTGTGGTAGCAGCCGGTAATGAGGGTTCTTCGAATATTCATCTGGGATATCAGGCCGAAGATATGCCGAAAAAGACCCTTATGAATATCAAAAGTTCATCCGGTGCAGCCATTATCAACCTGTGGCGTGAGAATAAAAAGAATCTTCAGGTAGCGATAGGGATTTCCAGAGACGGGGTCGATGAACTTGCAGAGACCGTATTTTATAACGGCGAAGAAGGCGTTTCAGATTCAATTGTTTATGATGGGAAAAAGTATGCTGAAATCGGATTTGATTCTGCCTATTATTCGCCGAGCGATAAAGTAATGTATCTCATCCTGATAAATAAAAACTGCGGGGACTGTGTCTCTTCGGATATGAAGTTTTATTTTAAGGCAAAAGGAGATGCCTATTTCGATGCCTGGTTTGCCGATGAGGATTTCTTCTCAGGCGGGTCTTCATTTTCAGATAGGAGTGATAATGGCTTGATTCCCGGTGATTCAAAAAGGACAATCGGTATGCCGGCATCCTCTCCCTATGTTATTACAGTTGCTGCCGCAGTTTCAAGGAAGGAATATACTGATATCGACAGAAATGTCCATACGCTGAGGGATAATCCGGGAGATATCGCGTATTTTTCAAGTATCGGACCGAGCGGAGATGAGACGAGAACTGGGCCAAAACCTGATATTGCCGCACCCGGCAGGATTATCATAAGTGCATTTTCTTCCGATGCAATTCAGCTTCAGGCAGGTACACAGGTCGACAGATTTCATATTGCAATGCAGGGGACTTCAATGGCCTGTCCTCATATAGCCGGACTGGTTGGACTATTACTATCTGTCAATCCCGAACTTACCGCTAATGAGGCAAAACGTATAATCAGGCGGACGGCATCGGCACCTTATGAAGAGTTCGGCGGTTTTGATTACAGGTGGGGTTTTGGTCTGATGAATGCCTATGAGGCAGTAAGAATGGCTCTGAAAATCGGATTCTGTGAGAATGAAAATGACTGTAAAACCGGTATGTTGTGCAGAAACAATTACTGCAGAGGTCTTCTGGGTTACAGCTGTGAATCCAATCTGGATTGCGACAGCAGTCTTGTATGTGAGAATAAGAGATGTCTCTCTCATTTTAACGGGGATTGTGGTCAGGATGCAGATTGTTCGCAGGGGCTCAGATGTATTGACAAAAAATGCGTCTATCCGGTAGAGATGAAAAAGGAGGAGAATTCTTCCGAGGGATACGGATGCTCCTGCAGTCTTATGGAATAGATATGGATAGAGCCGGACGAATTCTTGAATATTTTATCAAGCATAGCGCAGATAATCAGGATCTTCGTAATCTTACAGAAATACATATAGAACTCCTTCTCAAGTGGCAGAATATTGCCAATCTTATAGGGCTTTCAAATGAAAGGGAAATTGCCGAATTTCTCTATCTGGATTCTTTTCTGGCGCTAAAGAGGACAAATGAGTATTTATTGTCAGAGAAAATCCGGATATCCAATATAGCAGACATTGGTTCGGGGGCAGGATTTCCTTCTCTTTTCTGGTCCTTTTTCCTCCCGGGTGCGAATGTTACACTTTTTGAGCCAAAACGGAAAAAGGCAAATTTTTTGAGGGAATTTATCAGAATCGCAGGTCTTAAGAACTATAAAGTAGAGGAGAAGATGGTTCAGAGAGAGAGTCTTTCAGCTCAACTGATAATCTCGAAGGCGGCAATCAATATCAATGACTGGCCGTATTTCTCCATCTCAAATCTAGCAGGCGGTGGTGTGGCTGTAAGTCTTTTGACCGAAGAGAGTGAGAAGATTTATACAAGGGCTATTAAAAAGACCGGTAAAATAGCCAAATCTGTTCTGATTGAATATGAACTGCCTTATTCTCTGAAAAGACGGCTGGTAGGAGTCGCGGTTAAAAAATAAAATCGGCAAAACTTTCACATATTGTCTTTGACACGTTAATTATATTTTGCTATTATGCATTCCGCTTTTTGGTACTTACTTACATACGAGGTATAATATGAGCACTCAGGAAGATAAGACAAAACAGAACAAGGATATATCTCAGTTAGAGATGCAGTTTACACAGGACCCGAATTCACTGGTCTTTGTGGAACTGGTGGACGCCTATCTCGAAAAAGGCAGAATGGTTGAGGCTATGGTCATGGCAAGGAGAGGAATCAAGACTCATCCCAAGGAGGGTTATCTCGCCCTTGCCCGTGTCTATATGAAGCAGTCCAAGTTTGCCAAAGGTATCGAGGCATTAAATGAGGTAATTAAGGTAGATGCAAATAATGCAGAAGCCTTTTTCATGAAAGGTAATCTCCATCTCAAATTGAATGAAAACGACGCTGCGATAGAGGCGCTGAAGAAGGCTTACGAACTTGACCCTTCGAATCTCGAGGCGAAGGCACTTCTTCTTGAAAAAGGCGTCAATCTTACTCCTCCCAATGCCCTGAGTGAGGGTGAAGAGGAGGAGAGTACGGAGAAGGTTGCTCCCAGAAAAGCCCCCTCGTCACAGAAACCGGGTATGAAGAAGAAGACCTCGATGCCGCCCAGAAAGGCACCACCGCCAACAGACAGACCTTTCGAACCGCAAAAGACTCCGAAAGAGACGCCGGCAGAACAGGAGACCGGTGAGGCGACAGAGTCGATAGATGTCAAACCCCAGAAGAAGATTACCAAGCTTCCGCCTCCTACAGCAGAGGATTTTGCCTCGACTGATGATATTCTCAAAAAAGATCAGGCAAAACGTACAATGATGCTGATTATTATTCTCGCTGTTATTTCCGCAGGTATAATCGGGTTTATTGCATATACAGCAAACAAGGCAAAGAAGATCAAGAATTTTACAAATATTGCAATTGAGAATATGAAACTCGATACATACTCCGGATATCTGGAAGCCAAAAAGGCACTTGAGTCTGCCATCAAACTTGAGGATTCCGGCAATTTCAAGGCTACGCTCGGGTATGTTGAAGCTATTCTGTTTGGTGAATATGGCGGAGATGCTGCAATGGTAAAGGCGGCAACAGAACATATAAACGATGCAATTCAGAAGAAGGATAATTCCGCAACGTTGTCGGCCGCACAGATGCTGATGAAGATATACGGAGGTGATGCCAATTCGGCAATTCAGCTGGGCAAGGAAGAGGTTATGAAAGGCGCACAGCATTCAAGACTCCTCTGGGCTCTCGGAATTGCACTGATGAAGGTTGGCAATTATGATGAGGCAACGGATTTTATCAAGAAGGCACATCTTTCGGAGACCGGTAATGACCCGAAGGCAAAGGACCCGAGGTCCTATAAAATTATGGGAGATATTTCCTACAAACAGGGGTATATGAATCAGGCTCTCGGTCAGTACGAACTTGCACTCAAGGATAATAAGGAGCATACCGGCTCAATGCTCGGGAAAGCCCTTATCCTCAGTATGGATTCAGCAAAATTTGATGAGGCTATGAAGATTGTGGATGAGATTCTGAAACTTAAGGCCGAGAATAAATTGTCTTCGAGGGAAGAGTCTCTTGCAATATTTGTCAAAGGTGTAATCAACTACAATAAAGGGAATACCAAGGAGGGTGAGGATTTTCTGAATGCTTCACTTGCTCTGGATAAGGATAATCCTATGATTCACTTTGAGCTCGCCAAGATTTATGCAAATTCCGGTAATGTGGAGAAGGCTATTTCTTCCTTTGATAACGCTATCAAACTGGACCCCAAGAATCCCTCTTTTTATATGAAAAAAGGTGAATTTCTGATATCCAAGGAGAAGTATGATGAGGCTATTTCGGCTATAAAGCGGGCTGCAAATCTTATGCAGGAGAGGGATAAGAGCGAGGCCTATGTTCTGATGTCGAGGGCTTTAAGACAGAAGGGTTCGCTCGATGATGCACTTAAGGAAGCATCGAAGGCACTTGGCATCAATCCGGAAGACCCGTTTGCCCATATGGAAAAGGGGAAGGTATATCTGGCAAAGCAGGATGAACAGAGGGCAATCGAGGAGTTTGAACTTGCAATGTCAGGATTTAAGGCTATGCGTAACAAGAAAGCGGTTGTGGAGCTTGCAATATCCCTTGGCAAAATGCACAAGAAGAACAAGAACAATGAAAGGGCAGAAGAGATGTTCAAGACTGCCGCAGAGACAGACCCGAAACTTGGCGCAGAGGGATTTTATCAGTTAGGGCTTCTTTACAAGGAAAATAAGGCTCCAAAAGAGGCGGTTGCCGAAGTTATGCAGAAGTATCTGGAACAGGATCCAAACGGCCCGTTTGCACAGAAAGCAAAGGAACTGATGAAATAAAAGGGAGGATTTTTATGAAGAAGGTTCTGATTCTTTCCCTCGTTTTTACTCTTTTTTCAGTAAACGTTTTTGCAAAACTTGGTCTTTCCATTGGCGGCGGAGGAGCATATCCACTCAGCAGTTTCGGAGATAATACGCTCCTTAAGCTGAATGACACATCAGGCATTATGGTTGACTATAAAAACGGAATAGGCTATTTCGGCGGGGCAGACGTGCTGCTCGGATTTCTGGAACTCAGTTACAGGTATAACAGCTTTGGTTTTTCTGATGTAACAAGGTCTCCGTCTGGTAAAATAATCAAACTTCCGGGTACAGATGACCCTGCAGCCTCGGTCATAGATTCGGCACTCAAGGCAGAAAGGGATAAAATGGACGGGAAGAATCTGACTCTTCAGACCATTGATGCAGGGGTCAGGTTTTATCTTGTTGAACTTGTTGTACATCCATATCTCGGGGCCGGAACGGGTCTGGCAATTATTTCTGTTCTCGACGAAAAGAGTTACGGGGCACACGTCTATGCCGGAGGAGGTATTGACTTCAAGGTTGCTCCCTTTATGCTTATCGGAATTCAGGCAAGGTATAATATTGCAATTATGCAGAAGAAGACGAGTCTTGAAGAGGGTGCGGCAAAGATTGCGGAGGGAGCCAGCTTTGAGGCAAAGGATTTTGCATCATATATGAATTATGTTTCAGGAAATTTGATGCTTACATTGGCTTTCTGATGGTTAAGAAGAGATATAATACAGAGGCAGTCAGACCGGCAGTGACCGTGATTTCCGAGCTTGTCGGAAGCAGTCAGTGGATAAAGGAAGGGATGACGCTCGGAGCAATTCTGAACAACTGGGAAAAGATTGTTGGATTGGAACTCGGCAGAAATTCAAGACCGGTGGAACTCAGGAAAAAAAAACTGCTTGTTCAGGTTCATGATTCTGTCTGGCTGCATAATATTACCTTTTATAAGGCGGATATGATTAAAAAAATCAATGACTACCTCCGGACAGAGGCCGTTGAGGATATTAAGTTTTATATAAAATGAATCTGATTGTAATGAAAGATTATAACGAGATAAGCCGGCAGGCGGCGCTGCTTGTGGCTGCGAGTATTGCATTGAAACCGAATCTCGTTCTGGGTCTCCCCACAGGAAGGACCCCAGTTCAGATGTATAAGGAACTCGTATTGATACACAGGAACGGATTTGTAGATTTCAAAAATGTGGTTACTTTCAATCTGGATGAGTATGTAAATCTTCCCCGTAAAAATCCGAATTCGTATTATTCCTATATGCAGAAGAATTTTTTCAGGCATGTAAATGTGAGGAAGGAAAATATCCATATACCGGACGGAATGGCGAAAAATATAAAAGAGGAATGTACAAGGTATGAGGAGTTAATCAGGGCAAAGGGACCTATTGACCTGATGATTCTCGGCATTGGTCACAACGGGCACATAGGATTCAATGAACCTTCGGATGAGTTCGTGCCCGAAACACACATTGAATCTCTTACGGAAAAAACCAGAATAGCCAACAGCAAATATTTTGGTTCGTTATCAAAAGTTCCCGCAAAGGCTATTACTATGGGTCTCGGGACGATTATGCATTCAAAGAAGATTATTCTGCTCGCCTCGGGGAGAGATAAGGCAGAGACTATAAAGCGTGCCATTTCAGGGAATATAACTCCGCGTTTTCCGGCCTCGGTTCTAAGATTGCACAGAGACTGTACTTTTATCATTGATAAAGAGGCGGCAGAGATGATAAAGAAATGAAGCAGAGGAGGAGTTAATTTGCAGTTCAATATTGCTCAAAAAGAAGTAACACTGAAGATTGTATATTACGGACCTGCACTTTCAGGAAAGACAACAAATTTACAGGCGATTCATCAGATGATACGGCAGGAAGGAAGAGGGAGACTGATGACCCTTGATACGAGGGATGACAGAACCCTCTTTTTCGACCTTCTGCCGGTCTTCTTCAGTACATCTTCCGGAATAAAGGTAAAACTAAAACTCTTTACCGTACCGGGACAGGTGATACACAATTCCACCCGTAAACTTGTGCTCGCGGGAGCCGATGCTGTTGCCTTTATTGCAGATTCGCAGATTTCATTAAATGATGCCAATAACGAATCGTGGAATAACCTTATGGATAATATGAAGGCAAACGGATTGAATCCCGACGAGATACCTGTTGTAATCCAGTTCAATAAGAGGGATCTGCCGAATATCAAGAGTGATGCCGAAATAGATATGATTGCCAGAAAGGGGAGGGAGCCTGTCTTCAAGGCGGTGGCTATAAAGGGATTCGGAGTTATTGAGACTCTGTTCGGATTACTATCCCTGACTCACAGATATCTCTGCGAAAGACACAATTTTGAAACCAAATTCAAGATTTCACAGACTGAATTTCTGGAGAATATCTACAAGCATATCGACCTGTCTCTCGTTGGCAAACTGGACATCAAACCAAAGGCGTAAATAAGATGGATTTTGATATTTACAGTATTTCGGAGATAGGACTTAACAAGCTTCTTGACAGAGATACAGTCAAGGAATTGTTCGGGGCAATCGGGAATATAGTAAGGGTAGAGCTTTCGCTTTTCGATACATCAAAGAAGAAATATTCAGAAATAAGACTTCCAGCACAAAATATCTGCAGAACCAATGATAAGGTATTTAAGGAGGTCTGTGAAAAGACCCGAAAGGGATTATTGAACAATCTGCCTTCGGTTGGTATGAAGAGAGTGGATTGTGAGACAGGTTTCTCATATCTCCTGTCTCCTCTCGATTATGAAACGGATGTGGTCGGATATCTGATTCTCGGTCCTTACATTAGTGCCGAAAACAGGGAAAGGACCGAGCAGTCCGTCAGAAAATTTATTGACAGCGAGGATGAGATACGCAGTTCTCTTAACGGATTCAGGATTATGTCAAATCAGGAAGCCTCTCAGCTTATGAAAGATATCAAGCAACTGCTGACGGCTTTTCTGTATTCATCCTATAAGATGTATCTGACATCAAAAATGCATCTGGAGGCAGAAAAGGAGAATTATGCCGAAATAGAGATATTAAATAACAGACTGAACGAAATGCTGAACGAGGTGGAATCGGTATCAAAATATAAAACGGCATTTATCAAGACAATTACCCATGAGCTGAGAACTCCCCTGACTTCTATTATAGGTTTTTCTGAGATGCTCGGTAAGGAATGTTCTGATAACAGTGAAGTAAGGGAATATGCCTCGACTATCAACCAGAAAGGAACGGAGCTTCTGAGGATTATCAATGATATCCTGATTCTGAGTTCTATAGAGTCTGGCACTATCGAGGTTAAAAAAGAGAACAGAGATATTGTTGAAGATCTGAAAAATATTATTAATTCGTATTACAACGCTATTGAAAAAAAGGCCTTAAGAGTCAGTTTTACCCCTTATGTGGAGAATTCTCTGTATCAGTATGATGAGGAGAAACTGAAGACAGTTATTTCAAAACTCCTTGATAATTCAATAAAATTTACATCAGAAGGGGGCTCCGTTGCGGTATTTCTCTCCGAAAAGACTATAAGTCCTGAAATGTCAGCAGAGAGATTCGGTATAACCCCCAAAAAATATATAGCCATTACAATCGAGGATACAGGATGCGGGATTGATGAGGATAAGATACATATGGTCTTCGAGCCTTTTTATCAGGCCGTTTCAAATATGGATACGAGAGAAAAGGGAGGTATGGGTCTGGGGTTAAAGATTGCCAAGGGTTATGCAGAAGCTATGGGAGGAGAGCTTAAAATCGAGAGTCAGGTAGGCATTGGTACAAAGGTTACACTTCTTCTCCCGGTTTAATTCAATCAGGACTTCAGATGTTTTGCTTTTCAGATATATACAAAAATCAGGATTAATTTAAGGGAGGATATATGAACAGGATAATCAGAGCACCCCGCGGGAGTAGGCTTCAGACGAAGGGCTGGATTCAGGAAGCGGCACTCAGGATGCTTATGAATAATCTGGACCCTGATGTAGCCGAGAGACCTCAGGACCTGATAGTCTACGGGGGATTCGGCAAGGCAGCCAGAAACTGGGAGGCATTCGACAGGATTGTTAAGACCCTGAAAAGACTTAATGATGATGAAACGATGCTCGTTCAGTCGGGGAAGGCAGTTGGTGTGCTTCGCTCTCATAAGGATGCACCGAGGGTGATTATTGCAAACTCAAATCTCGTCCCAAAATGGGCAAGCTGGGATTACTTCTGGGAGCTGGATAAAAAGGGGCTGATTATGTACGGACAGATGACTGCCGGAAGCTGGATATATATCGGGACGCAGGGGATTCTGCAGGGTACCTATGAGACTTTTGCCGCCGCCGCAAAGACGCACTTTAATTCTGACCTCTCAGGCAGGCTCGTCCTTACAGCCGGTCTCGGAGGTATGGGAGGTGCCCAGCCGCTTGCCGTAACAATGAATAACGGTGTGGCAATCTGTGTTGAAGTGGACCCTCACAGGATAAAGAGAAGGCTCGAAACCGGATATCTGGACAAATCAGCTGAAAGTCTCGATGAGGCAGTAAAACTTGCAAAGGATGCAATGAACAGAAGGGAACCTTTGTCTATAGGCCTGCTTGGAAACGCAGCGGATATATTTCCGGAATTTGTCAGACGCGGTATTATTCCGGACCTTGTTACAGACCAGACGAGTGCTCACGATGTAATAAACGGATATATCCCGAAGGGTCTATCGCTTGATGAGGCGTCCAGATTGAGAAAGATTAATCCCTCTGAGTACAGAAAGAGGGCTATTGAGTCAATTGCAATACACGTACAGGCTATGCTGGACCTGCAGAAAAAAGGTTCCTATG
This sequence comes from Bdellovibrio sp., assembly GCA_020725805.1. Taxonomy (GTDB): domain Bacteria; phylum Myxococcota; class SpSt-1050; order SpSt-1050; family SpSt-1050; genus SpSt-1050. Next base: position 23,966 of record DYEF01000065.1, on the reverse strand, counting down.
TATTTGATTATGGCAACAACATCAGGGCAATGGCCAGAGAGGGCGGAGTTGAGAACGCCTTTGATTTTCCGGGATTTGTCCCTGCGTATATAAGACCGCTTTTCTGCGAGGGGAAGGGTCCGTTCAGATGGGTAGCCCTCTCCGGCGACAGGAATGATATATATGTGACCGATGAGGCAGTTAAGAAGGCATTACCCGAAAATGAGAATGTTAAGAGATGGCTGAATATGGCACAGAAAAAAGTACATTTTCAGGGACTTCCGGCGAGAATATGCTGGCTCGGATATGGTGAGAGGGAGAAAATAGGTCTGATTTTTAATGACCTTGTAAAAAAAGGGAAGGTAAAGGCCCCTATTGTCATCGGAAGAGATCATCTTGACTGTGGTTCTGTTGCATCTCCCAACAGGGAGACAGAATCGATGAGAGACGGTTCAGATGCTATCGCAGACTGGCCGATTCTGAACGCCCTTATTAATGCCGTAAATGGTGCAAGCTGGGTCTCGTTTCACCACGGTGGCGGTGTTGGAATAGGTTATTCACTGCACGCAGGTATGGTTATAGTAGCAGACGGGACAAAGGATGCATCCCAAAGGCTCTCAAGGGTTCTCAATTCTGACCCTGCTATGGGAGTATTAAGACACGCTGATGCCGGTTATGATATAGCCATAAAAATGGCAAAGAAGCATAAAATAAAAATACCTCACTTAAAATGAGGAACGGGTTTTGACAAGAGATAAAAGAGTCAAGGTGCCTCCTTACAGAGTTCTGATGCCGTACATAATGCCAAAGAGGTCTGATGCGGCGGTCTTTCTTGAAATCGAGGCAGATGTAGGCGATACACTCAGGTTTATCGAGGATTATAACAGAAAATCACCTGTAAAAATAACTGTTTTCTATATATTTCTCTACTCTATACTGAAGGGACTTGTAAAACACCCGGAGCTGAACAGATATGTCAGGGGCAGAAGGATTTATCAGAGAGAAGAGATGAGTATAGCCTTTTCGATGAAACCTGAAAAGACGGCAGAGAGCCCTATGAGAGAAGTAAAGCTGAGATTTTCGGCAGACCTGAACTTTGATGAGTTTGTCGGGATAGTCAGTAGTGCCATTAAAAATGCAAAATCCGGCGGCAGTCTCGATGCAGATAAGAAGTCAGGTATTTTTTCGAAGATACCGCGGCTTGTACTGATGGCAGCAGTCAGATTTATATATTTACTTGATTTCTTCGGGCTTCTCCCTGCCTCCTTTACAGAAGAGGACCCGTTTTTTTCAAGTGTATTTGTGACTAATTTAGGTTCAATAGGAATAGATGCAGTCTTTCATCACCTGTACGAATATGGCAATTGCCCGTTCTTTATCAACATAGGGAAGATATATAAGAAACCTATTGTGACCAACGAAGGCCAGATAGCTATTAAAACAGTTATGCCAATCAGAATTACATTTGATGAGAGGATAGCCGATGGATTGACTGCCTCTAAGGGGCTTCTTTTTATGAAAGATGTGATTGAAAACACTGCCAGATATTTATTATGACGGACTTTAATTGTTTGACACCAAATTCCGATTTTAGTATAATAATAGTATGTATATCTTAAATAAGTCAGTTTTGACTTTTGTACCCATTATCCTTTTATCCTTTTTATTTGGATGCGAGGAGAAATCCGAGTTGCCTCAGGATATAAATATTGTAAAGGATTCCGGTAAGGTAACATCCTGTAAGGATGGTATTATGTGCAGAGAGGATACAGACTGTTTCGACGGAAAATGCCAGCAGGGAGTCTGTCGCTGCCAGAATACGTTTTGTCAGAAGGATGAGGACTGCGGAGATAACAGGTGCTGCAATGTATTGAATGGCAGCTGCTACGAATGCATAAAGGATATTATTACGGAGACAACTGAGGAAGATATTTATTCCGATGCCTCCGATACCGGTCTTTCGGACCAGACAGATATAAGTGATGATGCATCTGTTCTTTGCAAAAAAAATCTGGATTGTCCTCTTAATATTCCAAACTGTCATCCGGAGAAAGGTATATGTGTTGAGTGTTATGAAAATCAGCACTGCAAGATCGGTGAGTGCAATCCTGCTACCAATGTCTGTGAAGTTGCCGATGCCGGATATGATATTGTGGATATAGAAGATGCTCCGGCTGATACACCGTCGGATACAGGTGCGGATATAATTCAGGATATCCAGCCTGATGTAATAACAGACCCCTGTGCCGATTATATATGTCTGTGTGGCTCGATATGTGTTGTTGAAGGCGGTAATCCGAACTGTGTCGCCGGTTGCAAGAAGGATACAGATTGCTGCGCAAATACGGTATGTAAGTCAGGAAAGTGTGAAAAGACGAGCTGCTCTGATGATTCGGACTGTAAAGATGGCTCAAAACCGCACTGTGAGGCAATTTCAGGGATTTGTTATGAATGTACGAATGACCTCCACTGTCAGTCCAATTACTATTGTGACGGAAGTCATATGTGCAAATATAAGGTGGATGAGTGTTACGGGACCTGCAATCAGGGGACCCAGTGGTGTAATCCTGTAAAAAAACAATGTGAGGATATACCTTCAAACTGGTGTGCTGCCTGTTCTCAGGTGCTTGACCCTGTCTGTGTCCTGAGCAGTCTTACCTGTGGTCTGACAACAAAAAAATGTACCAAACAATGCAATGATGACAGTGAATGTTTCGGGTACACCTGCAATATGTTTGGCTGGTGTTCCTGTCCATAAGTTAACAAGGAGGATATTTTATGAAAAAGTTTTTGTTTGTTTTCTTTGTGATGTTTTCGACGCTGTTTGTATTTGTATGTAATGATAATCCTGCAAACGATGCCGATGCCGGTACCAGTAAGGATGCAAAGAGCAATATCTGTAAGTCAGATAATGACTGCAACAAGTCAGCCGGCGAGAAGTGTGTTAGTTCTGTCTGCAAAGTTCCCGAATGTCTGAAAGACAAAGATTGTATCGATAAGAAAAAAGGGAATAAGTGTGACCTTGTTACATATACCTGTAAGACCGAATCGGTCGATGCGGGCGAGGAGTTGTTGCCTGATGAGGGAGGAACAGATTGCACCGATAACTGTTCTGAAAGGTGCAAACCTAATAAGATCTGTAAAAACGGCTATTGTATAGATTACGGAAACTGCAATAATGATAATGATTGTCCCTGTGGATGGCACTGCAACTCCTTTGAGAGCAGATGTGAGGAGTGTGCAAGTGATGATGACTGCAAGAACAGGACAGACGGCAAGACTAAGTGTGATATCGGCAAGACATTTTTGTGCATTGAGCCGCCGGTCTGTAATCCTGCCTGCGACCCGAACTGTCAGGTATGTAAGGATGGTAATTGTGTACTGGCCCCCAATAAATGCTGCCAGAACTCCGACTGCCCGTCAAACAACTGTGTAAACTACGAATGCCAGCAGGCACATACCTGCTCGGATGTCTGCTCAACTGATCAGGAGTGTAAGGACTGGTGCAGGGATTCATCTTATGTCTGCAATAATAATGTTTGTATGCCACAGGGTTGTCAGACAGATACTGAGTGTGACCCGCAGTGCGGAGCAGGTTGTGGTCAATGCGTCGGCGGAAACTGCCAGTGCAAATCCCCCTGCGGTGGCGGAACAGGTGTAATGTGCAATGCCTGTAACGATGATTCTGACTGTGATACTACAAACGGATTTACCTGTTATGAGTTTACCAATCCTCTAAGTGGTGCGACCTATAAGGGGTGCACGCACGCCTGCGCAGCTAAAGAAGATTGCGAAGCACCCGCAATTATGTGTCTGGCTGGCGGAGGAACCCTCTGCTCCTGTATGAGTGTACAGTAAAGTTTTAATAGCATAATCTGATTATAAGCCTTCTGATAAATTCAGAAGGCTTTTTTATTTTATGTAAGATTTGTTATTTTGAGCCGGGTTGTAATGTTTTGACAATTCAGGTAATTTTGTTTATAAATATAATCATTCAGAGGTCTTAATTTATGGGAAAATTGATATACCTTCTTGTTTTTATTTGTGCAGATTATCTGTATGCCGAAGTTTTGACTCCTGAAGAAAAGAAGCCGGTAGATAAAAAGATTATGATTCTGTTCTATGAAGTCAGGCCTGAAAATAGTAGTTCAGGCGATATAGCCAATATACTTACAGATGTTTTGTCCACTGAGATTATTAACAATCAATCATTTAGCATTATTCGAATAAATGATTCGACACTGAAAACAGAACTTGAAAAGCGAGGTATTGCAGGTTGTCAGAATACTGATGAATGTCTGTTATTATTTTCAAAAGCAACGGATGTGGATTATTTAGTGTCCGGTTCTGCGGCCATAATCGGAGAGAATTATACGGCAATACTGAATATTCTGGATATCAGACAGAACAAACTGGTGTTTAGAGAGTCAATTATGACGCAAAAAAGCATATCTGAGATAATCGGGAAGTTTATAGAAACGTTTAATAAATTTGCTATACTCCATAAGCCGGTGAAAATGGCAGAAAAAACTGAAACCAGAATATCCGACTTAAAATCTGATGCAGGGATTACTCTACAGAAGAAGGAAGGTAGGGAAAACAGGAAGAGTAATATAGTTAATTATTTGTTGCTGGGTGGCGGGGTGGCCGTAATGAGTTTAGGGGGATTATTTACATATAATGCATATGTTGCCAATGAAAATTTCAAGCTTGGTGAAAATCCGGATTACTGGAGTAATAGGGTTGGTTTTTATAATACCCTTGCACTGACATCTTATATTCTGGGGGGTGGACTTCTTATTGCCTCCGGCGTAATGTTTTATATGGATTTTGATAGCAGAGAGTAGTTTTCAGGAGGGTGTTGTATGAAAAGGGCAATAATATTATTCTTTTTTTTGGTGCTACCGCTCGGTTGTGTTGAAAAGGCAAAAATGGGTGGGGAGGGTGAACCATGTTTCGAAAACGGTACCTGTCTTAAGGGCTTTTTCTGTGATGAAAATTTCGTATGTCAGAAGATGGAAGAAGAGGAGGAAGATGCCGAAACTTTGTGCAATGTCGATTGCGGGAACTCTGCAAAATGTGTAAACGGCGGATGTGTCTGTATGTATGGTTATGCAAATTGTGATAACAATTGGGCAAACGGCTGTGAGACTGAGATTCTAAGCAATAAATTCCATTGTGGGAATTGTCTGGATTATTGCGGAGAGAATTCACTCTGCAAAAACGGCAAGTGTGAATGTGTGAGTGGTTATATTAATGAAGATAAAAACTGGCAGAACGGGTGTGAGAATAGAGTTGAATTAAATGATATTGTAGAAATCCGAACTGAGGATGTAAAGGATATTTTGGAAGATATTATAAGCGGAGATATTCAGCATTTTGATATTTTAACTGATGTTTTAAGTGACTTAGGTTCGGGCTGCAGCAATTTCGTTTGCATCTGCGGAACTTATTGTGAAATTATTGATGATTCGCCAAGTTGTGTATCTGGATGTCTTGTTGACAAAGATTGTTGTGAAGACCAGTATTGTGATAAAGGGAATAAGATATGTAAGAAGGTAGTAAAGATTTGTCATTCCGATCAAGAGTGTTCGAATAATCCGGTAAAAAAGTTTTGCGATATCGGGGATTCATTTGAATGTGTTGAGTGTATCAGTAATCAGCAGTGTGATATGACAAAAGGGTATTTTTGTGAAATTGTATCAAAAACCTGCCAGAAGATTCAGGATGCATGTAATGGAAGCTGTGATTACACTAAAGAATTCTGTAATAGCAAGACAAATCCCGCAAGCTGTCAACCCGTTAATCCTGATTTTTGCAAGAGCTGTTCAGTAACATTAAGTAACTGCCCATCCCCTTTAATATGTCAACCTATTGACCCTATGAATCCATTTAAGGGAGGCACCTGCGGAGTAGAGTGTTATACCCCTGAGGATTGCTTTGGAAAATCCTGTGATACTCAGTATAAGCAATGTATTTGTCAATAATATTGGAGGTGATTGTAATGAGAATTATGTTTCCTATTATTTTTACATTATTAGTCTTTGGTTGCATATCTGTTGAAAATAAAAGTAGTCCGGGAAAGGATGCAGGTGGTGACCTTGTGTGCCCGCAAAATACGAAAATAGAAGGAGATAGCTGCGTCTGCATAGAGGGGTATGAAGATTGCGATTTCGACTGGGAGAACGGTTGTGAGACCAATAAGATATCAGACCCTGAGAATTGCGGTGCCTGTGGTCTGTCCTGCGGCAAAAATTCTGTTTGCATAAAAGGATTATGCGGGTGTAAGGAAGGATATGTCAACTCTAATGGTCTGTGGGGAGACGGCTGTGAAACAAAGGTCGAGATTACAGATGGTGGTTTTGATGTGAGTTCTGATACTGGTTTTACTGAGTGCACTGATAATTGTTCTGAGAAGTGTAAGCCCAATAAGATATGTAAAAATGGCTATTGTGTTGATTATGGAATATGTGCAAATAATAATGATTGTCCGTGTGGGTGGCACTGCAATGTTTTTGAAGGCAGGTGCGAGGAGTGTGTAAACGATGATGACTGTAAAAACAGGACAGACGGAAAGACCAAATGTGATGTTGGAAAGTCATTTTTGTGTATCGAGCAGATAGTCTGTAATCCTGCATGTGACCCGAACTGTCAGGTCTGCAAAGACGGAAATTGTGTCCTGGCGTTGAATAAATGTTGTCAGAATTCTGATTGTCCGTCAGACAAATGTATAAATTACATCTGTGACGAGCATTTATGTTCAGATAAATGCTCTAATAATGATGAGTGTAAAATCTGGTGTAATGACTCAGACTTTATCTGTAAAAATAATGTATGTGTGCCCCCCGAATGTAAATCTGATAATGAATGTGATCAACAATGTGGGTATGTAAATTGCGGACTTTGTAATGGCGGTATATGTGAGTGCAAATCCCCCTGTGGCAGCGGTACCGGGAAGATGTGTAATGCCTGTAATGATAACAGAGACTGTGATACGGCAAACGGATTTATCTGTGTTGAGTTTACCAATCCTCTAAGTGGTGCGAAATATAATGGGTGTTCTCATTCCTGTACAACCAAGACAGACTGTGAAGCACCTGCTATTATGTGTACTACTGCCGGAAACACACTCTGTACCTGTATGAGTGTGCAGTAATGTGACTATGTGCAGGAGCCGGAATTACTGAGAAATTTGCTTAAAGTTGAAAATTGGATGGTTTTTGGATATAATATGACTGGCTTTACTCAAGGGGGTAAAGTATGAAAAGAGTAAAATTTACAGCCATTTTTGGGTTAGTTATTGCGTTATTATTTGCCTGCGACGCAAAAGAGAACGGAGTTCTTCAGGATGTTTCTTCTCTAACCGATAATATTACCTATGATATTATATCAGAAAATCCGGATAATGCCGGGGCTGAAAAATCTTCAAAACTTTGTATTGAGCCTTTGAGCATCAAAATTGAGGATGCCCTGCCTGATGAAACGTCCGAAAGGGAAATCAGACTTATCTCCTGCGGTGATAAATCATTGGAGATAAAGAACGTAGAAATTATTTCAGATAAGGCAGAGAGATTTGCTGTCATTGATAAACCGGTTATGCCACTGGTTCTTGCCAGAGGTGAGTCTGTCATAGTAAAAGTCCGTTATACTGCCGATAGATGTTCTGATACAGCGGCTTATGACGAGGCAAAACTGAAGATAATTACTGACGCCTCTAATGCGAGCGACTCTGCAATTTATGTAAATATTTTAGCACAGTCAATAAAAGGCGAGGTAACTAATGACAGGAATATAACCGATACATTCGTTTCAAATTCGATTAAGGGTGAAAATATTCTATGGTGTATCGATACTACAAAGAGTATGGCAGATGAGAGAGAGAATATTAAACCTAATCTCAAAAAATTCATATCATATCTTACAAAGAGAGATACTCTCAGCAATGAATATAATATAATTTTCAATCTGTCGGTTGTCTTAGAGGAGTCTGATGAACCGTTTCTTATCGGTGAAAAGTGGTATTATCCCGGTGTTTTTATTGGCAGCGAGAATTACCCGAAGATTATATCTGATTTTCCTCCCCCGCACCCGAGAAATCCTGCCTTTGAACCTGTAACCGAAAAATTTGAAGAGGCATTTCTTGCCAACAGCAGTGTATTGCAGGATAGACCAGACGGAAAAGAGTCCTGTCTTTTGGCTTTGAAAAAGGCACTTTCTGACCCAAATATAAATGATCCGGCGGGGAATAAGGGCTTTCTGGATAATGATTATTCATATCTGACTCTTCTTATTCTGACTGATTCCGATGATAATTCCAGTGCGCCTGTCAGCTTTTATTCTGATTTCTTTAAGACAATCAGAAACGAGAAGCTGATAAATGTCTTTGTAATAGCCGGATTTGACCCGGGTAGCAGTGAACCGAAACCTCTGGATTGTGGCGATGTGATTGATGGGAAGGGCGCAGTTGCTGCAAAAAGATATGCGGAGTTTATGAGTAAATTTGAAAATTCTCATTTTGCATCGATATGCAGTCCCGACTGGGCTGATTATTTATTTGAAAAACATTTTAACAGGTCCTGCAATGTCGAATACTATCTGTCAAGAAGGCCTGAAGTAGGTTCAATAGAGGTATTTAGAGATAATATAAATATACCAAGAGACGACCTGAACGGTTTTGTCTATAATAGCGAACATAACTCTGTATATTTTACCGGTAATGCAGTACCGGCAAACTGCCCCAATAATGTAACTATCAGATATAAAGCGGCCTGTAACTGAATAACCGGTATCCGTAAATCAAATATCTTGCCATATCAGACAACTGAATATATATTTTACTTGGGCGTGATTTATGAAAGGTGAATATAAAAACGACAGTAGCGCGGATATTAAGGATATCCAGTCGAGTTATCAGGACAGACCCTTTCTGAAGTTTGTCAGGTCCGAGGGATGGATCTTTCTGCTCGCATTCCTGATTGTTATTTCTTTTGTGATATACAAGAAATATTTCAGGGAGACGGAGCTTCTGACCGAGGAGAATATCCCGAAATATGTCAGGGTATTAAATGACTTCGATTCGCTGATCGAAGACTTCGAAAATGAGATAAATCTTAAAAGAGAAGAGAAGAAGACCAGCGACAAGGTCAGAGTTGATATAACGCCCTATAAGACAAGACTTTATCAGATATATGACTTTATGTATGTTCAGAAGATCGCCCCTGAGAGCCCGTTTTATAAGGATTACAGTAAGGAGGAGAAGGATATTATCGGTAACCTTATGAATGCCGGAAAGAGGCTGGATAAAATTGTAATCGAAATTTATAACTTCAACGGCGACCCCCTGACCGTTACTGATTTCAATTCAGTAAGAGAGATTCTGGCAAGAACGAGAGAAAAACTCAACTCCCTTAATTCAAAAAAATGAGTCTGGAAAGATTTCAGGATCTGTTTATCGATTATCTTATATCGGAGAGAGGTTATTCCAAAAATACTATTGATTCCTATTCGAGGGAACTTCTGAGATTCATAACCTTTATCTCGGATATTACAGATGATATCAACAGTATAACACAGACAAATATAGTTGATTATCTCAGGTATCTCGATACCCTTGGACTCGACAGGAGGACGCAGCACCATAATATGGTTGTAGTCAGGCAGTTTTTCAGGTTTTTGCTGCGTGAAAGATATATAAACTCTAATCCCTCGTCGCTGATTGATATACCAAAGGTCAGAATGAATCTGCCGGAGTATCTCACTGTAGAGGAGGTTGAGAGACTTCTTATGCAACCAGACTCCAAGGATAAATTCGGTGTGCGGGATGCGGCGATACTTGAAGTTATGTATTCCGCCGGTCTCAGAGCATCGGAATTGTGCAATCTCAGGACAAACGATGTAAACCTTGATGCCGGATTTATAAGGGTTTTTGGGAAAGGTTCGAAGGAGAGACTTGTTCCTATAGGCCAGAAGGCAATCCTAAAACTCAAGGAATACATCGGGAATGCGAGGGCTTTGTTTATCAGGAGTGGTCAGACAGATTTTCTCTTTTTGAATAAGAGCGGGAAGAGGCTCTCGAGGGTGGGGCTCTGGAAGATTCTGAAACATTATGCAACTCTTGCAGGGATTAAGAAAGATATATATCCGCATATTCTGAGGCATTCATTTGCATCACACCTGATTCAGAACGGGGCAGACCTGAGGGCAGTTCAGGAGATGCTCGGTCATTCCGATATATCCACGACTCAGATTTATACCCATCTGGATACGAAAAGGATAGTAGAGATGTATAAAAAGTTTCATCCGAGAGGCTGATTAGTATTTTCTTTACATTGGTAAAAAATTTGTTAAATGTAGTTATATGAATCTCCGTGTTTTATTTATTTGTCTGTTGTTCTTTTTTTCCCTTTTATTTTCCTGTTCGTCCGAGCCCTGCGAAGACCTGAAGGATAAGGCAGAATCCTGTCTCGACGAACAGGTAAAGGCGCTGCTTCTGAAAGTGTCGAAAGACGGAGACAAACAGGAGTGTACTGACTACCTCAATTCATATTATTATACATTCCATTCCAGATGCAGTGTGCAGATATCCGATGCAGAGATACTATCTGATACCGGGTCAGAATAGATTCTATGATTGCCGATGAAATTACCCTGAAAGACCTCGAATTCGATTTTGTCAGGGAAAAACTAAAGGAATTTGCCCATACAGTAAACGGTAAGGAATATTTTGATAATATAATATTTCTGAATAACAGAGAAGATATCGAGAGGGAATATGAGTTTGTCCGTGAGGCGGTCTCGGCAATTCGTGACAATGAGGATATTTCTCTCAACTCACTGACCGATATAAGACCGCACCTCGCAAGAATCACGAAGGGCGGTGTTATTTCAGGGACCGACATACTGACTATAAAGGATATGATATCTCTTGTGAGGCAGATTCGCTCCTTTGTAAGGTCAAGGCGCGAGGAGTATCCGTATCTATATAGTCTTGCGGAGAATCTTGACCGGTATGATGAGCTTTTTTCTGCTATCAACAGAATAATAGATGAAAAGGGTATAATAAGGGATGATTGTTCGGAAAAGCTTACGAACCTCCGTTTTGAGGTCAGAAGAATCAGGGAGAGAATAATAGGGATAATCGATGATTATCTCAGCAAGCCGGATACCCAGAAAATGATGATGGATCTCTATTATACTATCAGAAACAACAGATATGTGCTTCCGGTAAAGACCCAGTTTAAGGGAAGTATTAAGGGGATTATTCACGGCTCATCAAGTACAGGTGAGACCCTCTTTATTGAACCTGAGTCTGTAATTAATCTTGGAAACGAACTTGTATTTGCAGAGTCACTTGCCATCAAGGAAGAGGAGAATATTTTAAGGGACCTGTGCGGTATTATCAGTAAGTTTTCGGAGAACCTGCGCCGCGATTATGAGATTCTTGTCAGGATTGATGTTATATTTGCAAAGGGCAGATATAGTTTAAAGACAGAAGGAACCGGACTGAAGATAGGTTATGAGGTTGATATTCAGGATATACGTCATCCGATACTCGTAATCAGGAATCTCAATGTGGTTACAAATAGCGTATATCTTGAGGATGGTGTAAAGGGATTGATTATTTCTGGACCAAATGCCGGCGGCAAGACCGTTTTACTAAAATCGATAGGGCTTGCGCTCCTGCATATGAAATCCGGTCTCTTTTTCCCGGCTTATGAAAAGAGCAGAATGAGGCTTTTTAACAGGGTCTATACCTGCTTCGGGGATGCACAGAGTCTGGAACAGGGTCTCTCGACCTTTACAGGTCATATAAAAAGGCTGAAGTATATTCTCGACAACTGTTCGGAAGACGACCTTGTTCTGCTGGACGAGATTGCCTCCGATACAGACCCGAAGGAGGGTTCGGCACTTTCAGCATCCATCATAGAGAGCATGATTAAAAAGGGGGCCTTTGTCTTCGTTACAACGCATTTCCATGAGCTCAGGATATGGGCATCAGGGAGAAAGGATATTGTCAATGCTGCAATGGGTTTTGACCCTGTTTTGCTGAAGCCCACATATAAACTTATGATAGGGGTCTCCGGGGAATCATATACTCTCAGGATTGCAAGGGATATGGGAATTCCGGAAGAGATTATTGAGAATGCCGCGCGTCTGCTCGGAGATGAATACAGGGAATATCTTGAAATTACGAATCTTGTAAAGCTGCGCGAGAAGGAGCTTTCTGAAAAGATTTCGGAACTTGAGAGGGAAAGGGAAGAGAGAAATAAAGAATTCAATATGCTTGTCGAGAGAGAGAAGGCAGATTATCAGAGCAGGCTCGAGGACCTGAACAGGAAAAGGGATAAGATCATTTCGGAACTTGAGATCTTCTACAACAGGATATCTGCCGAGATAACCCGTATTCAGAAGGAATCAGATATGAAGCTGGCAGTAAATCTCCAGAAAGAGATAAGGGATTTCATTAATACTCACAGCGCCCGGGATAATGATTCAGGCGACAAGGGAATGAAGAGTTTTGGTATAGGTGAATCCGTATATTCCGGGAGTCTGAAATCGGAGGGATATGTAATAGAATATGACCCTAAAAAAGACAGATATCTTGTCAATATCAATTCCAAAAACATCTGGCTTGCCAGTAAGGATATTACAAAAACTGATTCAAAAAAGAAACCTGAACTTAATCTCCCAAGCGAACCTTTGAATGAGGTTAAATATAAGGGCGGAGTAATCGAGTACCAGAAAGAGATCGATGTCAGGGGACTCTATCTGGATGACGCTATTTCCGAAATCGAAAAGGAACTCGATTTTGCCTACAGAAAATCCTACAGCAGGTTAAAGATTATTCACGGTCACGGAACCGGGTCACTGAAGACAGGTATAAGAAAATATCTCAGACAGTCTATATATGTCTCGGCCTTCAGGCCGGCAGAACTCAGTGACGGCGGTGACGGGGTTACTATTGTTGAAATTAAGAGCGATTAGGCCTTTTTTATGCAGTCAACCGGGCATACCGGAACGCACTTCGGGCCACCTTCATCCTTACATTCGGTGCATACATTGGGGTCTATTACAAATATCTTTTCTCCCTCGGATATTGCGCTTCTCGGACACTCAGGTTCGCAGGCTCCGCAGGAGATGCATTCTTCTGTAATCTTCATTGCCATACCAAAAACCTCCGTAATGGGTTCAAAATAAGTCAAAATCTCGTATTTTATTTTTGCTGGTTTGTCAAGAAAATGAATTACCAAAATTTAGGTTTTCAGGTATCTGATGGTCTTTTTAAGGTTTTTCTGCCAAGCCTTGACATATTTATATTAGTGATTATTTTTCACTCAGGTTTAAGGATTAAGGAGAATGGCAAAGAAAATAAAGTTTATCAAATTTAAGACAGGAGGTAAGAATAATGGGTAAAATTATCGGAATCGACCTTGGTACGACAAATTCTGTGGTTGCTATTATGGAAGGAAAGGATGTTAAGGTCATTGAAAACGAAGAGGGTACCAGAACGACCCCTTCGGTTGTAGGTTTCATTAAGGAGAATGAGATAGTCGTAGGTCAGGTAGCAAAAAGGCAGGCAATTACAAATCCCGAAAATACCATATTTTCTATAAAAAGGTTTATGGGGCGAAGGTTCAATGAGGTGGAGCAGGAGATAAAGATGGTCCCATATAAGGTTGTGCAGGCGCCGAACGGAGATGCACAGGTAGAAATCAGAGGCAAAAAATATTCTCCTCCCGAGATATCCGCACAGATTCTTATGAAGCTGAAGAGAGCTGCAGAGAGATACCTCGGTCAGCCGGTAAAGGATGCCGTTATTACAGTACCGGCATATTTCAACGATTCGCAGAGACAGGCCACGAAGGATGCAGGGACTATAGCCGGTCTGAATGTCCTCAGGATTATTAATGAACCGACCGCTGCGGCACTTGCCTACGGGATGGATAAGAAGAAGGATCAGGTTATAGCGGTCTATGACTTCGGAGGTGGTACGTTCGATATCTCGATACTGGAGGTTGGTGAGAACGTTGTCGAGGTGAAGTCCACGAACGGAGATACGCATTTGGGCGGAGACAACATCGACCAGAGAATAATAGAATACCTGATAGAGCAGTTCAGAAAGGATACAGGGATAGATGTCTCCTCCGACAAAATGGTTATTCAGAGACTGAAAGATGCCGCGGAAAAGGCGAAGATAGAGCTCTCGACTGCTCTGGAGACAGAGATTAATCTGCCATTTCTTACGGCAGATGCGAGCGGTCCGAAGCATATGAACATAAAGCTTTCGAGGACCAAACTCGAAGCACTCTGTGAAGACCTGATTATGAAATCGTTTGGTCCGGTCAGACAGGCTTTAGAGGATGCCAAACTGAAGCCCTCGGATATCGATGAAGTAGTGCTCGTCGGCGGTATGACCAGAATGCCGCGTATTCAGGAGGAGGTAAAGAAGTTTTTCGGTAAGGAACCAAACAGGTCGGTTAATCCTGATGAGGTGGTTGCTATAGGTGCAGCTGTTCAGGGCGGTGTGCTGGCAGGGGATGTTAAGGATTTACTCCTTCTGGATGTGACGCCGCTTTCTCTGGGTGTGGAGACGCTCGGCGGTGTAATGACAAAAATAATTGAGAGAAATACCACTATTCCGACCAGGAAATCAGAGATATTTTCAACTGCAGCAGACAATCAGACTTCGGTAGAGGTTCACGTCCTTCAGGGAGAGAGGGAGATGGCAAGGGACAACAGGTCTTTAGGGATGTTTATTCTGGATGGTATTCCTCCTGCCCCCAGAGGGGTGCCTCAGATCGAAGTTACATTCGATATTGATGCAAACGGTATTCTGCATGTCTCCGCCAAGGACAAGGCTACAGGGAGAGAACAGAAGATAACAATTACAGCCAGTTCAGGACTCTCAAAAGAGGAGATCGAGAAGAAGGTTCAGGAGGCCAAGCTCCACGAGGAGGAGGACAAGAAGAGAAGAGAGGAGATCGAGGAGAGGAATAAACTTGACGGACTGGTTTATCAGATTGAGAAGACATTAAACGAAAACAAGGATAAGATTCCTCAGGATGCAAAGGATAAGGTCGAGCAGGCCCTGAAACAGGCCAAAGATGTTCTTAAAGAGGGTGGAGATATAAGCAAAATCAGGGATGCAATGAATAATCTGGTTTCATCCTCTCATTCTATGGCGGAGCATCTCTACAGGACAGCTGCTGGTCCGTCAGGTGCACAGGCAAATCAGCAGCAGGGTAGCGGCGCTTCAGGTTCTTCCAAGGAAAATGTGGTCGATGCTGAATATGAGGAGAAGAAATAGATAAACTTTGAGCAATAAGGATATATTAACCGGTATACCGTACCGGTTTCTGAAAAGCCGTATGTGGGTCTGATGAACTTTGGAATGTGAAGTTGTGGATAGTGCACTATAAGAAGGAATCATCCGCTTTTTATTCATTTTCATATTCTGTTTTTCTGCTCAGGTTTGCAGCTTAAGATCTGGTCTGAATCTGTCAATAAGCTCTGTAACATATTGATATTATTGCTTAATTTTTGCCGGTTATGGGTCAGGTGCCAGTTATACAAACAGGGGATGCCTTATGTTCAATGGTTTTGGGTCTTAATTGTAATACGAAATTTACTTGATTTTCTGTTTTACTATTTTGAAAAACTTAATTATATAATTATCTCCTGTTTCAGCAGGGAGGTGGAATTTGTCTGATTACAGTCAGGAAGAGGTTGTAGGTCTTCTGTCGGATCTTATCAAAATTAATACGTCCAATCCGCCCGGCAATGAGATGGAAGCCGTTCAGTATTGTGCGAGATATCTGAGTTCTTTTGGTATTGAACCTAAGATTATAGAGTCATCTCCGAAAAGAGCGAATCTTGTGGCCCGTATAAAGGGAACCGGAAGGACTCCTTTTCTTCTCACAGGACATATAGATACGGTTCCTGCTGACGAAAGAGGCTGGAAGTTTCCTCCGTTTTCGGGAGCTGTTCAGGAAGGTGCCGTCTGGGGGAGAGGCGCACTCGATATGAAACATTTTATTGCAATGTCGATGGTCGTCCTGAAGGAACTTAAGGCAGAGGGGTTCAGCCCCAAAAGGGATATCATTCTTGCAATTACCTGCGATGAGGAGGAGGGCTCACAGGCCGGAGCCAGATATCTCGTTGAAAAACATCCGGAACTAATCGATGCCGAATTCGGTCTCGGAGAGGTTGGCGGATTCTCGATGAATATAGGCGGCAGGAGATTATATCCTGTTATGACTTCAGAGAAGGGATTTGCCTGGCTTAAAATTACTGCAGAAGGAGATTCCGGCCACGGTTCGATGCCTGTTTTCCGAAATGCACTTGGGAGACTTGGACTTGCTGCGTGGAGGCTTTCGAATATTCCGCTTCCGCTTCATATTACAAATGATGCTTCGGTATTTTTAAAGACCATAGGTGATCTTGCGGGAATAAAAGGCAAGTTTTTAAGGCTTCTGCTCT
Source organism: Bdellovibrio sp. (assembly GCA_020725805.1). Lineage (GTDB taxonomy): Bacteria > Myxococcota > SpSt-1050 > SpSt-1050 > SpSt-1050 > SpSt-1050. Next base: position 7,508 of record DYEF01000065.1, on the reverse strand, counting down.
ATAATCTGACCAATGAAATAGTGACCGATAATCTCATCAGAAATGTCAACCAGAAGAAATATTTCAGGGCACTTCTGAGAAATACAGCATCTCCGGCCGTCTTTAGTGGCGGTGATAAGGTAAATGTCATTCCAAGGACTGCATATCTTAAGGTTGATTTGAGATATCTGCCGGGTATCTCCCTCGAAGAGGCCGTTGACGAGGTACGTGAGGTCGTAGGTGACGATGTCACGATCGAGGTCGAATCCTATGGTGACCCGGTTCAGTTCGAAAGCAGAACAGAGTTATTCGATGTGATAAAGAGGGTTGTAGAGAATGAAGATAAGAGCGCAGTAGTTACCCCTTATATGTCTCCGGGATTTACGGATGCAAAATACTTCAGCAGGAGGAAAATTACTGTTTATGGCTTTACACCGCTGAAGCTTGATGGTGATTTTTCATATACCCAGCTTATTCATTCTGAAAATGAGAGGGTACCTGCAGATTCACTCATCTGGGGTAAGAATTTACTTAAGCAACTTGTAAAGGAATATTGCGGGTGAGTTATGAAACCGGTACTTTTTGGAAATTATACTCTGATAAAGAAGATAGGAAAGGGCGGTATGGCCGAAATATTTCTTGCAACGCCGCTCAGAACCCCCCAGTTTCTGGTAGTCATCAAGAAGATTAATCCTGAACTTGTAGAGGACAAGCATTATATTACTATGTTTCTCGATGAGGCCAGACTGATGTCCTGTCTGATGCACCCGAATATCATACAGATTCTCGATGTGGGTCAGGTGGATGAGGAGTATTATATCTGTATGGAATATGTCCACGGGAAAGACCTGCTGACGATAATCGAGTACTGTGTAGGTGCGGGTATCAGAATACCGGAAGATATAGGCCTCCATATAATGCTCGAACTGCTCGAGGGACTTGACTATATTCATAATGTAAAAGGGCCGGATAATCACGAACTGAAGGTAATTCACCGTGACCTTTCTCCGTCAAATATTCTTATCTCACTCGATGGTGAGGTAAAGATAGGTGATTTCGGTATTGCCAAGGCAGCAATGCAGAAAAATGTAACGAGGGCCGGATATATCAAGGGAAAGATAGGATATATGTCCCCGGAACAGGTTGAGGGGAAGACGCTCGACCACCGTACAGATGTCTATGTGGCCGGACTTGTGCTGTATGAGATTTTTTCACAGAAGATGTATTTTAATATCGAGAATGAGTTTGAGGCACTCAAGGAGATGAGGGAGGCTAAACCGAGAGACAGAAATGAACTGATTAAATATATGGGCCCGGGGCTGACGGATATACTCTTAAAAGCACTGAAAAAGAACCCTGATGAGAGGTATCAGTCGGCGCTTGAGTTCTCTTCGGCAATTATGCAGTATATGATAGAGAACAGGCTTTCGACCAATGTAAATATTCTCTCTTCGTTTATGCGCTCTCTCTTCCCGACGGATGAGACTCTGCTTGAACAGGTTCATAACATATCCCAGAAATCATCTGCATATATAAATTCTGCAGGTCCGAAGAAGAAGGAGTCCAGAAGCAGGGTAAAGGAACTGAAATTTTTCCTCAAGGACAGACAGGGTAAGGTTATAGGTCCTTTTGCTGTCGATGCCCTGATAAACATAATCAAAATATATAATCTGCCGCCGGGTACCTTTGCCTCCACGGATAATAAGACTTTCAAACCTCTTGACCAGTATCCGGAGCTTCTCGATGCATTTCAGTCGGGACCTGAAGATAAGACGGGTATGTTTTCTACAAGCCCGCAGTATCAGGGTTATTTGAAGGAAGTGCCGGTTACAAAACTCTTCTACAGATTTGCCTCTGCAAAGGTTACAGGGAAACTTCTTTTGAAGAATAATGATATCGAAAAGGCTGTTTATCTGAGAGACGGATTCCCCGAGCATATTGATACCAGCAAGAAAGATGAACTCTTCGGGGAGATCCTTGTCAGCAGAAATATCATTACGAGGGCGAGTCTTAATCTCTCACTTAAGGAACAGGAGAAGAAGAAGCAGAAAATCGGGAATATCCTTATTGAAAAGGGTTATATAAAACCGGCAGACCTGATAAAACTGCTCACCGAGCAGATGCGTATGAGATATTTCGAACTGTTTAACTGGGAAGAAGGAATATATGAGTTTTATGCCCATTCGGTCAGCAAGAACATTTCAAATCCGATGGGTATGGGTGCGTTTGCGCTCATATCCGAGGCCGTAAGGAACAAGATGAATTATTCGATCGTAGAGAAGACACTTACCCCGCTTGTTTCAGGTAAGATAACTTTTGCAAAGGAAAGGGTGATTAATCCTGAAAATTTCAGACTTACTCCTGAGGAACTGAAAATTACCTATGACCTCAATAATACGAGTCTTAATGCAATCTACAAGAAATACAGAATGACATCAGATGAGATTATCAACAGGCTTGTATATCTTTTATATCAGACGGAAATTGTCATATTCGAAAAGAGGGAATAATTATGAAAAGGAAATGGGTTATTGTTAGTATACTGGTACTGGTATCGGTTTTTGCCTACATCGGTTTTTTTATTACAGGTACAGACAGGGTCGGGAAGGGTTCAGGAGATACCCCGAAAGAGAGTCTCCGAAATCCTTCCAATACAAATATTGTAGTAACTGTTGAGCCACCGGATACTGTATACAGGATCTATCCCGAATCTTCCCGTCTTATATTGGGTTCTGGTGATGCAATCGTCAGAATTATCCTCTTTGCGGATTTCAGCGATGAAAAAACGCTTGAGGCAGTAAGGATTTTCAGGGATATCATTTTGCAGAACAACGATATTTCGCTCTATCTCTATTCTTTCCCTGTCTATAAGAACGAACTCGCAATCCCGCTTTCGAACCTGTTTATACTTTCCATAAATGGCGGCAAGAAGAACGAGTTTATTCAGTTTGTTGTAAACAGCAAAACAATTGACAAACCAACGGCGCTTGATTTTGCAGAAAAAAACGGCATAGACTCAAAACTTGTATTCGAAAAATATGGTGAGGGTGACCTCGCAAAACTGCCGGCACTCGGCGATATGAATCTTGGTGTGAATTTCGGCGTCAATGTCCCCCCGGTCTTCTTTGTAAACGGAGTAAGGTTTGATAAGTTCGGTACAAAGGAAGAGATTTCGGGTATTATTGAAACTCACCTTAAAAAGGCCGGAACCCTTCTTAGGGCCGGAATCAAAAAGGGTGATGTATATAATGAACTTGTTAAAAACGGAAAGGATGTTGCATACAGCCTAAAGATAAAGGACAGGACTGACAACCCTGATGCTGCTCAGAAGAAATCTGATAATATATATGAAGAGGACCTGAGATTCGTGCCTCTTAAGGGCCCACGGTATGCGCCTGTTACAATCGTCCTTTTTGCCGATTATGAGTGTCCGTATACCAAACGTTTCTATACGGCATTAAATACAGTTGTAAAAAAGTACGAGAAGGAGGTAAGGCTTTTTGTCAAACACTATCCGCTCTCATCTCACAAACGTTCAGATAATGTGGCAAAATTGCTCGCATCCGCCCTTGTTCAGAAGAAGTTCTGGGTTCTATTCGATAAGATAATGGAAGAGCCTGATTTTGCAGATGAAGAGAGGATTTTTGAAATTGCCTCAGCACTCGGTATAGATACAGAGCAGCTCAGACAGATGAAGGATTCGGAGAAGATTCAGAAGTATACGGAGAATGATAAGGAGAAGGGGAGTGAACTCGGAATCAGGGTTCTGCCCACTGTCTATATCAACGGGGTAAAATATGAAGGTGTTATTTCTGCTTCTATACTGGAAAAGATAATAGAAAACGAAAAGAAGCTTGCAGAAAAACTTATCAGTGAAGGAGTAGATGAAAAGGATTTATATGATAATATCGTCAGCAGGAATAAACTGAAGAACTTTCTGGATAAGGGAATAAAGAAGCCTTATATTGAAAAAATTAAATAATATTTTCATAGACAAAAGTAAATTTTGTAATTAGGATTTGAGTTATGATTAAGCAGATGAACATCGCAATTGAAGGACCAATCGGAGTTGGCAAGACAGAACTTGCAAAGATGCTTAGCAGGACCTTTGACGGGCGGCTTATACTCGAACCTCATGAGGAGAATCCTTTTCTCGAGAAATTCTACAAACAGCCTCAGAGATATGCCTTTCAGACGCAGATTCACTTTCTGTTTGAGAGATACAGACTGGTTGAACAGTTCAAGCAGCAGGACCTTTTTCACAAGGTTACAATATCTGATTTCATATATGAAAAGGACAGAATTTTTGCATATATCAATCTTACTGACCCCGAACTTGTGCTCTACGAAAAGATCTGGGATCTGGTAATAAGGGAGCCTGTAAAATTTGACCTTGTAATATATCTCAATGCGAGAATCGATGTCCTTATCAGCCGCATTAAAAAACGTAACAGGCCATACGAAAAGGATATTTCGATAGGATACCTTGAAAGACTTATTAAGGCCTATAATGAATTTTTCTACAGGTGGGAGAATTCACCGCTCCTTGTAGTGCATACATCGGAGATTGATTTTGTAAAATACCCTGAGGATTATGAAAAACTTGTTGAAAATATCAGACAGATGAAGGGCGGCAGGCAGGATTTTATCCCTTCCGCGAGGTAATCTATATGCAAATCATAAAAAGCGTCAGCAGTATGCAGAAGACCGCTCTAAGTCTCAAAAAGAAGGGCCGTTCAATCTCATTTGTGCCGACTATGGGTTATCTTCACGAGGGACATCTGAGGCTTGTGGATATTGCAAGGGAATATGGTGATATAGTTGTAGTGAGCATTTTTGTGAATCCTACCCAGTTCGGACCAAAGGAGGACCTTTCAAGGTATCCCCGGGATATAAAGGGGGACCTCAGTAAACTCAGAAAGCGGGGTACTGATATCGTTTTTATGCCTGATTCTGATAGTATATATCCTTCCGAATACCAGACCTATATCGAGGTAACTGAAATATCCAAACCCCTGTGCGGCAGATTCAGACCGGGACATTTCAGAGGTGTTGCCACTGTAGTTGCCAAACTTTTCAATATAGTGATGCCGGATACGGCAGTTTTCGGGAAGAAGGATTATCAGCAGTATCTTCTCATCAGAAAAATGACGGAAGACCTGAATATGCCCGTCAGGATTATTGGTGCAGAGACTGTCAGGGAAGAAGATGGTCTGGCAATGTCATCCAGAAATTCATATCTCTCAAAAGAGGAGAGGGGTATATCTGCCCGTTTTGCAGATAGTCTCTATATTGCCTCAGGTCTTTACAGAAAAGGGAAATTCTCGAGCCCTTCAATGATTACCCGCTTCGTCAGGGATTATCTTAAAAAATTCAGGGGTATCAGGGTTCAGTACGTAGATATACTGAATGCCTCAAATCTCAAACCGGTCAGTGATTTTTCGCAGGATATGGTACTTGCCGCAGCGGTATTTGTAGGAAAGACCCGTCTGATAGACAACAGGTTACTCAAGGCACGATGTCAGTAAAAGTAGTCTGTAAAAATCCGGATGCCTTCAGAGATTATGAGATTGTCGAGAAGTATGAGGCCGGAATGGTGCTGATGGGCTCCGAGGTCAAGTCACTCAGAAACGGTACTGCTTCGATAAAGGAGGCATATGTAAAGATTGAAAATGGTGAGGCATTTCTGGTAAATTCCCATATAGCGGATTACAAGGCGGCTTCCTTTCTGAACCATAAACCGAACAGAAAACGTAAGCTGCTTCTCAAAAAGCATGAAATTGAGAGGATAGAAGGAAAGATTACTCTTAAGGGATTTACTGTTGTGCCTATTCAGATATATTTTAAGGAGGGTATTGCCAAAATAGAAATCGGTGTCGGAAGAGGAAGGCAGAAGGAAGACAAGAGAGACAGAATAAGGGCAAAAGAGGAAAAGAGGAGGCTTGAGAGGATTCTCAAACCTCGCAGATAATTAATCCTTTGTATTAGTATCACAGGTCGAAAACCTGAGAGGAATATATAGCGGGCATATCCTGAAAACAGCAGTCAGAACCGGTATTAATCCTATGAATCCCAGAAAGCTTTCAAAATATATGCCAAGAGCGATAATTATTAGCCCTATTATTACTCTCAGAATTCTGTCTGTACCACCTACATTGCACTTCATAGCGCACCTCCTGACAGAATTATGATGATATTTTCCTGAAAAAGGTTTCAGATAATTGTTTTTATATAGTTTTCAAATACATTAAGGGCCTCGGGCATATTTCTCCTGCCGAATCCTATTCTGAAGTGTCTGTTGTCATAATCATAATAATTGCCCGGCAGCAGAAGGACGCCTGTTTTGTTTACAAGGTCTATGCAGAATTCCTCGATGTCCTGCCCGGTCTTTAGTTCAGGAAATGCAACAGTGCCGCCTTTCGGCTGAAAGTAACCGAAAATACCGGAAAATCTTGTAAAAAAGTCGTTCAGGATTTTTATGTTTTCGTTTATAATGCCGAGGCTTCTTCTGAGCAGATAATCTCTGTGTCTGAGTGCAAATATTGCCAGAAGTTCACTTATCCCGCTGTTGCATATCGTGGTAAAGTCCTTGTAGTGGTTTATTTCGTTAATTATGTTTTTGTTTTGTGAGGCAATCCAGCCGATTCTCAGACCGGCAAGTCCGTAAGCCTTCGAAAGTCCGCCGATAGAAACCCCGTTATCGTAGCTGTCGCAGATATTCGGCAGTCTGTCCTCCGAATTAAACTCAAGCCCTCTGTATACTTCGTCATTTATCAGCAGAATATTTCTCTCTCTTGCAATATCGGTAATTTCACTGAAGATTTTTTTATCTGTTATATAGCCTGTGGGGTTATGAGGCATATTCATAACGATAACTTCCGTCTCGTCCCTGATATTTTCCCTGAGATAGCTGATATTCAGTTCCCATCTGTCTCTCTTTTCAATCTCCCAGAAAGATATATTTGCTCCGAGGTGTTTGGCGATTTCCCCGAGGGACTGGTAGAAGGGGTACTGAACGATTATGTGGTCACCTTTGTTGAGTGCAACATTCATAAAGAGATAAATTGCTTCCTCGGCTCCGTTGGTTACAATTATATTTTCAGGACCTATTGAGGTATATAGTCCTGCAATCTCTTTTTTAAGTTCCTCCTGTCCGTCTGTATTAACATAGCCGAGACTGAATTTTTTTATTCTTTCATAGTATGATTTATCGAGGTTTATCAGTTCCTCGAACGAGAGAGACTCACAGTCGGAAGTACAGAGCAGATACGGTGCCTTAAATTCATATTTGGCAAAGAATCTTTCAAGCTTAAATGGTGATAAATGCATAGTACCCCACTGCGGTTCATAATTATTTATATAATCTATTTGTCAAGTAAATAATTTTGCTTCTGGAAATACCCCAAAATTTTTCATACATCCTCCGCAAAACTAAATCTTAGCTGGTTTTTATTCACTTTTTTCTCTTTACTAAGCATCTGCTTTATCCTTTTCATAATGATTTTAAGTACTTCAGATAATCCGTCCCC
>DYEF01000064.1 GCA_020725805.1 Bdellovibrio sp. | reverse complement strand
CTTAAAATCATTATGAAAAGGATAAAGCAGATGCTTAGTAAAGAGAAAAAAGTGAATAAAAACCAGCTAAGATTTAGTTTTGCGGAGGATTTATGAAAAATTTTGGGGTATTTCCAGATATATCTTCTAAAATCTTGACTATATTGCCTAATAATGGTATCAGTTTTAGCAAGTAAAGGTTAATAAATGGCAGAGAAGAACTTGAAAGTCCTTGTTGTCGATGATGAAGAAGACTCGCTTGAGCTGGTGAAGAATACCATAAAGACACTCGGCTTCAATGTGGTCGCGGTATCGAGCGGGAATGAGGCATTGAGGATTCTCAGGGATACAGGAGACATCAAGGTAGTGCTTGCAGACCTTGTTATGAGCGGGATGAACGGGATCGAGCTGGTGAAGGAGGCGCGAAAGATGGGCATCAATCAGAAATTTATCATCTTTACGGCATACGGGGAGATGGATTCATATATCGAGGCAATGAATCTGGGGGTAGTAGACTATATCAACAAACCCATAAACAGCGAACAGCTTGTTCAGCTCATTGCAAAGGCACTTGAATATGAAAGAGACTAAAAACATAAACATAATCGACTCCATACTACACGATATCAAGTCTCCGCTTTCCAACATTACAGGTTATACAAAACTTCTTCTCTCGAATGTCGTTGGAGAAATCAATCAGGAACAACGCGATTATCTGTCGCGGATAAGGAGGAACTCATACAGAATCAATCTTTATATCGACGATGTAGCTGATGCGGCAAGGATTCTTCACTTTCAGAAAGAACTCACACTGACACAGTTAAGCCTGCAGTCCGTTATAAAATCAGCTATCGAGAGAAACGAGGCCGTACTCAATGATTTCAGGTCCGGCTTCTTCATAATCGATATGCCTGAGGATATTCTCATTAATTCGGACAACGAAAGGCTGGGCAGGACCATCGACGTCCTTGTCTCGAATCTGACAAAGGATATAAACAAGAGAAAGATTCTGCTTGCTGCAAGAAAAAACGGAGAAAAGGCAGAAATAATCATATCCCACGCAGCGGAGACTACCTCGAATACCGATATCTTTCTCCAGAGATTCGAAAAGGCCGAAGAATCCCATCTGATTCAGCACGCCGCCACTTCCACAATAATAGTCCGCGCAATCGGGGGAGAGATAGAGATGTACACAAGCAATATATCCGAAAGGATGTTCATACTCATCTTCCCGGCTGTCATAAAATAAAATTTTTCGCACAGCAATCTTCGTACACTATAATCACGTAAAACAAATGCAAACGGTGATCTCTCTTTGCGGCTACATTAAAATATTTGACTTGAATCTCTTTTCTGGTAATCAGAGACCTGTATGAGAAGGATTATAAAGAAAATAAAAAACGACCTGATTTATATATTCGTAAAAATACTGCTTTTTGTACTCGTCCACATTCCCGCTCCGCTGACAAAATATATTCTTTATGCAATAGCCCTCTTTGCTTCGTTCCTCCCGACAAGGGAAAACAGGACTGCATACAAAAATCTCTCTGTCTTCTACGACAAAAAGAAATCAAAAAGGATACTCAGGGATATGTACCTTCACTGGGCAATATCAGTCTCGGAGCTGATAGCAGTAATATTCAGAAATAAGGACGTAAACGAATTTGCATCAATCGGTAAGGATTCGAAAGGAATTCTCGACGAAGCTCTGTCTGAAAAAAAGGGGATAGTATTTCTGACCGCACATCTGGGCAACTGGGAACTGATGGCTGTCTCTCTTGCAAAGGCAGGATACAATATCTACACAGTTGCAAAGGAGAGTTATGACCCGAGATTTACAGGAATAATCAGGGAGAAGAGAGAGAAAAACGGCGTGAAGTGTATATTCAGAAAAGAGGAAGGAATAACCGGAAAAATACGCAATGTCATCTCTTCGAATGCCGTTATGGGATTTCTCATAGACCAGAATACGAATGTCCCTTCCGTTATGGTAAAATTTATGGGATTCGACGCCCCGACACCGGTCTTCCCTGCCAGAATCCTGAAGGAGACCGGCGCCGCCCTTGTAGTCGGTTACAATCACCGTATAAACGGAAAAATACACACGGAAGTGAAGAGAGTCTGTTATTCCTGCGATGAGGGTGAGGCAGAGATACTCGAAAGGGTCAACAATATGCTATCCGAAGAGATAATAAGATTCCCGCACGAGTGGATATGGATTCACGACCGCTGGAAATTCTCCTGCTAATTTCTTCACATTTTCAAAACTTGTGGTATTATACAACGGATTCTGAGAGGAGATATTATATGAAGGAATACAATATTGTGATTGCCGGAGCGACCGGGCTCGTGGGCAGGACTTTTATCAGAGTTCTCGAAGAGAAGAAATTTCCGGTAAAGAGAATCAGATTTCTGGCATCCTCGAGGTCTGCCGGACAAAAGATAAGGTTTGGCGGCGAGGATATCACAGTTGAAGAACTCAAAAAGGGGATGTTCAAAGGATTCGATATAGCCCTCTTCTCTGCCGGCGGGACGGTAAGCAGGGAATTTGCACCCGTAAGCGCCTCGGAGGGTTGTATTGTCATAGACAACTCGAGTGCGTGGAGAATGGAGCCGGATATCCCGCTCGTTGTCCCTCAGGTAAATGCGCACAGGATAAAGGATTATAAAAACCGCGGAATTATTGCAAACCCCAACTGTTCTACAATTCAGATGGTAGTTGCCCTCAACCCGATTCACAAAGTCAATCCTATCAAGAGAATTGTTGTATCAACATATCAGGCAGTCTCCGGTGCCGGGCAGAAGGCGGTTGACGCCCTCAACAGGGAGACCAATGCATACTATAAAAACGAAAAGATTCCGCCACAGCATTTCCCGTATCACATCGCGTTCAACTGTATCCCTCATATAGATGTCTTTCAGGAGAACAACTACACAAAGGAAGAGATGAAGATGGTCTTCGAGACCCAGAAAATTATGGAATCCGGTATAAAGGTCGCCCCTACTACAGTCCGTGTACCGGTTATGCACGGACATTCGGAGAGCGTCCTTATCGAGACAGAAAGACCGATAGACCGCGAAGAGGCAATTAAGATACTGAGCAAGGCACAGATGGTCGTTGTTGTGGATGACCCGAAAGAGAAGAAATATCCGATGCCAATACTTGCGGCAGGAAGAGACGAGGTCTTTGTTGGAAGAATAAGAGAGCCACTTATCTTCGAAAACGGGCTGTCGATGTTTATCGTGGCCGACAATATCAGACGCGGGGCGGCCACAAATGCAGTCGAGATCGCAGAAATTCTCAAAGATATGCTGTAAAGGAGATAATATGAAAAGAATATTTTTCCTCATCTTTTTGATTACCCTGCCACTGAATCTGTTTGCATTCAAGGTAACCGTCTACGACCTTTCGGAGGATGACTCCTACTTCAATGCGACCGACATTGAAAACAACAAGGCGATAACCCTGAGGTGGACCAGCAGTGTTACAAATGCAACATATTACATAAATGTCGACTCCTCATCCAAAAGTTCAGCGAATCAGATCGCCAGTGGTTCATACAACGGCGGAGATGCGGCCTATACAGTATATGCCTCCGATATTCTGGCACACGCAAATAATAAAGACGACGGAGAAAAGGAGTTGTACATACTCATCGAGGCACAGGAATCCGAAGACGCAGGCAGTTCCTCCCCGAAATTTCAGGAGAACATCAAGGCAATAATAGTTCACTTTGACCGCACCCCTCCTCCGGTACCGTCCGTAAGCTCTGTCGTCCCCGGAGAGAACAGTCTGATCGTATATCTCAGCTGGGGAGCAAATTCCTCGGAATCAGACAAATATGGCTTCAATATCTACTGGCGCAAGAGCGGGACGAGTGACGAACCATCCGTAAGTAAAAACGTGCGCACAACCAGCCACAAAATTACAGGACTTGTAAACAACATCACTTATGATATCTGGGCAGAGCAGATCGACAAGGCAAAAAATGTATCGGATAAATCTGCCGTATTTACCGGCACTCCCCGGGAGGTCTTTGATTACTACGAATACTATAAGAACAGCGGAGGCAAGGAAGAGGGAGGATTCTGCTTCATCGCAACTGCCGTATACGGCTCTCCCGTTCACCCGATTGTCTATGTGTTCAAGGCATTCAGGGATACATATCTGAAAAACTCGGAGACAGGCCAGAAGATTATCTCTCTCTACTACAGATTATCGCCGCCTGCGGCAGACTTCATCAGAGAGAGACCCGTGCTCAGATTCTTTTCTGCAATGCTGCTCACCCCGCTTGCAATCGTTTTATATCTGACACTGAAACCATCACTCCTGCTGGCTCTGGTTCTTGTGTCTGTACTGACTGCTGTCATCATTAGAAGAAAGAGGACCGGATTGATTCTCCCTCTTTTTCTGATATTCGCCCTTTTACCCCTCTCTGTTAAGGCAGAATCCGAAAGGACCTTTGGTATCTCTATCAACGCGGGAGATTACAAACCTTCGAAAATAGACGAGGAGGAAGGTCTGTCGGCAAAACCGTATAAGGAGATATTCAACAACAAAAGCGAATTTATGTTCAAACTCGGACTCGACTATGAACTCTTCCAGAGATTCGGGACGTTCTCTGCGGGCACAATGGCAGGTTTCTGGCAGGTTTTGGGGAAGGGCATTTACAACTATCAGGGAAGTACATCGGAGAAGAGTCAGGACACGACCGTCTTCAATATCATTCCGCTCGAACTCAACCTCATTTACAGATTCGATTATTATGCCGTCAATGCCAGTATCCCACTCGTGCCCTATGTCAAGGGCGGGCTGGATTATTACATCTACTGGATAACGGATGCGAGGGGAGACATCTCGAGGTACCAGAATTCCGAAAACAAGACATTCGAGGGATACGGCGGAAAGACCGGTTATCACTATGCCGGCGGTCTGATGTTCCTTCTGGACTGGATCGACAGAGAGACGGCAGCGGACTTTGATATGGAATTCGGGGTTAACAACTCGTACATATTCGTCGAATTTTACAGAGCAATAATAGACGGTTTCGGCAGCAGCGGCTTCGACCTGTCGAATACCGGTCTCTTCTTCGGTCTCTACCTCGATATCTGATTCAGATCATGAGATATGCCCTGCTCATTGAATATCACGGAAAATTCTTCTCTGGATGGCAGGTTCAGCCTCAGAAAAGGACAGTACAGGGCGAGATAGAACGCTCACTAAGAATTATCTTCAGAAAGGATATAAGGATTTCGGCAGCAGGCCGCACAGATGCCGGAGTTCACGCAACCGGACAGGTGGCATCCTTCGAATCCGATGAGATACCTGACACAAAAAGATTCCTGTTGTCGCTAAACGGCGTACTCCCGAAGGATATCTCCGTAATCTCGGTCGCGCCTGTTGACGAAAGTTTTCATCCGAGATTCTCTGCAAAGACAAAGATTTACGAATACAGACTGCTCACAAGAAAAGGGAGACCATCTCTTTTTGCAGACACCGTATATCACTATCATTTTGCTCTCGATTTCGAAAAGATTCAGAGCGGTATCGCCTTCTTCAACAACCTCAGGGATTTCTCCGCATTCAAGGCATCGGACAACGAATGCAAGGGCGAAGTTAGGGAAGTGGAGATCTCGGTTGCCGAGACAGAACCATCATTCTACATCTTCACATTCAGGGGGCGGGCATTTTACAAGAATATGATAAGGATAATAATGGGGACTCTTTTAAGACTCGGACGCACGGATATCGACATCGGACAGGTTAAACAGATTGCCGAAAGCGGGGAGAGAAAAAATGCATTCGAGACAGTACCTGCCTGCGGCCTGATACTCAGAAGAGTAATTTACGAGCCTGAGATAAAATGGGAGATTTAGTTGTTCAGGGACTTTTCTTTTAAAGAGCTCAAGTATTATTTCGGATTTGGTTTTTTATTCTTTATCCTTACAACCTTTCTGTTTGTAAACCTCTTCTTCAGGTTTATTCACGATTCGAGCCTCTCACTTTACTGGGTCCTCGTAATTCACGATTCGACCTATATAATCGCTTACTTCTTCCAGATTTTTCTCATCGCCTTCTTCTTCAGACTGAATCTGAAAAGGAGTATTCTTTTTATTGTCCCGCAGTTCTATCTCTATGAATACATAAGCGGATTATTTGTACAGGGACTTGATTACTTTATTTTGGCACCAAAGACGCTTTTTGTCAGAATAATTATTCTTGCAATCGGTATTGTGTTAATATATTTACCACTCAGATATATGGTCAGGCAGAAGTAGTTTTTCAGAAGAACAGATGATAGTCTGACAGAGAACGGCTTCTGTGCTGAGCCGAATTTCCGGAGGAATTCAACGGAATGCGTAAGATAATAAATATACTGATCGTAATTTTTGCAACGGCAATATTCGGAAGCCTTGCAATCATAGTGACCGGAATTCTGAGAAAGAAAGACGGATTTATATGGTGCGCATACAGGTGGGCGAATATCCTGATCAACTGGTGCGGGATCGAAATCAGGAAAAACATACTCTGCAGAAACGAAGAATTCGTTGCACCTGTGCTTTTTATGTCGAATCATCAGAGCCACTATGATATTCCGACAATCTACTGCACACTCCCTATATTCACAATGTTTCTTGCAAAGAAGGAGCTCAGGAAGATTCCTTTTCTGGGCTGGGCGATGTGGGTAGTCGGATTTGTGTTCATTGACAGAAAAAAGAGGGAAGAGGCGTTTAAGGCGATAGAGGAAGCGGCCAGACAGTTTGTAGAGGGAAAGAGGTCAATAGTAATATTCCCCGAGGGGACACGCTCTAAAGACGGGAATATTGCTCAGTTCAAAAAAGGAGGATTTCATCTGGCAGTACAGGCGAAGGCAAAGATTATACCTATCGGAATCTGGGGAACCATAAAGATACTCCCCCGCGGGAGCTGGCTGGTGAGACCCGGAAAGGTCGCAATAAATGTAGGCGAACCGATAGACGCCTCAAAGTATACAAGGGAAAACCTCGATGCCCTTATGGAAGAGGTAAGAAGGGCAATAGAATCTCTTACAGAAAAGAGCAAAAAAGAATGGGAAGAAATAAATAATGGTGTTAAGGTACAACCGTGAACTGAAAAAAACCATAAAGGCCAGAGCAAAAATACCTGTCAGTTGTTTTTTCCGAGCAGTTCGTAGTAGTAATCTATTACCTGTGTTGTAACATTTTTCCAGGAGTATTTTTCTGCGAGTCTTCTGCCGTTTTCACCGAGTCTCTTTCTGAGATTCTCATCCTTTATAAGTTTTATCAGCGTCTCTCCGAATTCCCTCTCATCGGACGTGTCTATCAGAAAACCGTTCTCTCCGTTTGCAAATATCGAAGGGAAGCCGGCACCTGCGGTTGAAACGAAAGGAAGACCGGATGCACAACCCTCAAGAAGAGTTATACCAAAAGATGCAATCGTTGCGGGGAAACAGAGGATATGAGATGAGGCATAATATTCCGGTCTCCCGCCGTTTAAGGCACCTGTAAAGATTACATCAGGTTTGAGCCTCGGCGGAATCATATCTTCATAGATTTTCCTGAGCGGACCATCTCCCACCGCAATAACCCGGACATTATGAAAACCCTTTTCCCGCACATAGAAGAAAGCCCGCAGCAATCTGTCCAGCCCGTTTCTCGGTTCCATTCTGCCTACAAACAACAGATTTATCTTCTCATCATTTATGGAACTGATTTTCGGGGATTCGGGAGAAAACATATCCGTATCCACCCCGTTGGGAATTATTCTGAACTCCTTTTTGGGGTGAAGATAATTTCTGACAGTTGTAATCGCTGTCTCCGAGACCGCTATCATACCGTCGAGTCTCTCTATCCCCATTTTCAGAAACGGCTTGAATACGGTAAAAAAGAGTGACCTGTCGAAGTTTGTATGAAATGTGCCGATTGTCAGAGTATTCGACTTGGAGAGGGCCAGAATAGGAAGAACCGGATGGAGTGGTGAATGGATATGCAGTATATCGTATTTCTCCCTCTCGAGAATCTCCCGGACTTTCTTCGTAATATTGGGAGCAAGACTTACTCTGCCGATTGAATTATTCGAGACTATCGGAAGCGAATAACCGACCCTTATTACTTTTACATCACTGTTGTAGACATCATAACCCAGATCGGCCCCGATTACATTCGAGGTTATAATATGAACATTGTGCCCTCTTGATGCCGCCTCCTTTGAAAAATGATATACGTGTTCCTGAATACCGCCAAGGGTCGGGTAATAGTACTCGGTAACAATTCCTATTTTGAGCAGTTTATCCATCAGATAATGAGAAAAGTCAGATTCTATCTGCCTCTCTCAATCTCCCAGACGCGGGCATTGATGAATGTAAGGATGATTGCCCCGACCAGTACACTGTTGTAAGGCACCACGGAGAGTTTCCATAGCCTTTTCTTAATCTCAGGCGAACCGAATTTAACAAGTTTCTTTATCATAAAAGGCTCCTCACTTATTATTTGCTTTGTCGATTTCTCTCAGTTTTCCGAGAGTAAAGAGGAATCTTCTTACGGCCGTAATGTTCGAAAATACGGCAATTATAAGAAGCGCGATAACCATCAGGTGATAAACCGGACGGGTGGCCTCAGGCTCAAGTACCGTTGAAACAATAGGTGCAAGCACCGCGCCGAAACCGGTATAAACAATCCTCTCAGCCCTCTGCATATTTCCGACCTTGCAATCCACGTTCAGGGCCTCGGACCTCGCCCTCGTATAACTCACCATCAGCGAACCGGCTATTGCAAAATAAACAAGATAGGCAACCGGAGTTCCGTTGTAATACGAAGCAAGCCCGGCAAAAGTAAATATTTCGGTGAATCTGTCTATATTCGAATCGAGAAATGCTCCGGATTTTCTCGTTGTTTTTAATGCCCTTGCAACGGCACCATCAAGAATATCACAGGTCCCTCCGGCAAATATCAGCCAGCCGGCAAGAGCAAACCATCCATAATGGAAAGCAAAGCCCGCACCTATCCCGAAGAAGAGCGAAACGATGGTAATGATATCAGGGGAGAGACGGGCATTTACAAAGACCTTCTGCACCGGGTTTACCACAAGCCAGAACCAGTATTCCATAAAGAATCTGCCCAGAAATATGGTTTCGCCTTTTTCGGAAATCCTCTTCGTATTCGGCATACCGTATACGAGGGTCTTTACGTAAAAGGCAACGAGCATAATAAGAAAGAAGGTTGCCAGAACCGTAAAGGGAAGAATTGTAATCAGAAAAACATCCATAGTAACTCCTAAAAAGACCTAAATACCAATAATTAGGTCGCTAATATACTATCAAAAATCGTTCCAGAAACAAAAACCACGTAAAAACAACAGGTTAACCCACAAAAAAGGAAAGATAAAGCGGGAAACCACGCTACAGCGTGAAAAAATTCACACCGAATTCCTTCCGGAAACGAAAAAATACCGGTGCCAGTTAACGCACAGATGTCCGGAAAAGGTGCCATCTATGAAAGTGGGTTGTCAAGAGAAAAATCGTTTCTATCCATAATCATATTGGAATAATTTGTTCATATCTCTTTTACCTCTCTGTTCTTTTGCAAGTTCTTTTTATCTATCCCATATCCCAAAGCCATAAGGGTTCTCATCCATCTATTCGAGGTCTATTCGCCTCAGGTTTTTTATTTGAGGCCCCAAAGCCGCATACAGGTACTAAACCTCTTATGGTTATGACACCACAAAGCGGTCTCTTGGGGCTTCTT
>DYEF01000063.1 GCA_020725805.1 Bdellovibrio sp. | reverse complement strand
TCCCTATTACCCCCCATAGGGAAACATATACTTTTCCCTGTAATTCCACTTTAATCCCTAACTTTTCTTTATATCCAAACCTATTAAATGTAACATTTCTACTTTGCAGATAATGTAACATTTCTATTTTGGAACAACATATGCCAAAAAATGTGTTTACAAACTGCGGTGATTCTGATATATGGAGCACTCCGTTGGGCGGATAGCTCAGTGGCAGAGCATCGGTCTTACACGCCGAGGGCCACAGGTTCGAGCCCTGTTCCGCCCACCATTTTTCATCTCCCTTAATTAAATTACACTCAATCCCGGTACTGAACCCGGCTAATATCATTTATAGGTTTATGTAAATTTCATCAAAAATCTTTTAATACATTGCATATATGGCTCTTTGGTGCTATTGACAACCAAACCCGGACTTTAACAATTATTATACCGGGAAGAGGAAGACAGATTGTTTATACAGAAAAAGAATAATGTGAAAGATAGCGGCACATTTAAGTATGTCTGAAAAACCGAATAAAACCAGACTCGCAGCAATAATAGCAACGATATACAGCATAATTATTGCCTCAACCTTTTTTATGATGCCGATTTATTTCCAGTCGGAGCTCGGATTTTCCACAAGTAGAATCGGATTTATTCTCGCAGCGATGTCTGTAACAGCTCTTTTATCTATGCTTCCTTCGGGGATATCCAATGACTTTATCACATCGCGGAAACTGGCAATCATAGGATTGCTGATTCTTATCCTCTCTTTTATTCTCCTTTATTTCACAAAAGATTTTCTTGAGGTCCTTTCTCTTATGGTCTTGATAGGCGGGGCAAGGGAACTCTTCAGACTCTCACTGGAGACCTTTGTATTCAAATCAAATGATATCAGTGATATGCCTGTATCGCTGGGGAACTATCACGGACCAAGAATGACCGGACTCTTTACCGGAATGCTTCTGGCCGCAATCATTCTCAGAAGTACCGGATTCAGGGAATTTTTTGTAATAATCGGGCTTGCCCTTTTTATCCCTCTGATGCTCATATTCTTCCTGCCTGATGTATCCGTCTCAAAATCAGGTGCTGCCGAATATAAAAGGGAATTAATAAGACCATCTGTTCTGATATTTATGCTCTTCTGTTTCATCTTCACCTCCCACTGGGGTGCCGAATACGTAAATTACGGTTTGTTTCTGAAAAACAACCTTATGCTTTCCGACAGTCAGTCGGCGTTATATATGTCGTTTGAGTTCCTTCTGATAGGAATTACCGTACCTGTATTCGGGAGATATTATAAGAGAATCAGGTTGGAATACTCCACTCCGTTTGCACTTATATGTTCGGGACTGGGTCATATTCTTATGGTAAATACAGATATCTATATCTCTCTTATATTCAGGGGAATTCACGGGATAGGAGACGGCCTTCTGATAATAATTTCGTATATGATAATTGCTGAGAATTTTTCAAGGGAGAGAATAGGCGGACTCAATGCTGCAATAAATTTCATTATGATGGCCGGTATGCTGCTGGGTTCGGTTATTTACGGGTATCTGGGAGAGAATTACGGCTCGGGATTCTCCCTCATTGTATCAGGAATTGTAACCATACTCTCAACTCCGGTCATATACCTGTGGTTTGTTCTCAGCAAAAACGACTTAAAAGCAGTTTCAAAATGAATATCGGGTCAAAAATCCTGAAAACAATTACAGTATTATTTCTCCTTATCTTTCCACTCTATATTATCGAGTTTTATCTCTCTGCCACTGACCCTTACAGAAAACTCAAAAACCTGCACAGCGATTCAAATATTCAGATTACCCGGGACGGCTGGGGTATTCTGAACGGCGAAATCATATCCACATGGGGAATCCCTGTAAAATTGCTTGGGAGAAGTGATCTTCCGAGGCTGATAAGATATGTGCAGATTGATGATAATAAGGGTAAAGAGACTTTCAGAATTCTATTGCTGGGAGACTCAGTAAGCTGGGGTATAGGACTTGATGAAGAGGAGAGATACTCGAACATACTCGAAAAATTACTAAATGAAAATGATACTTCGAAAAAATATGAGGTACTGAACTTCAGTGTTCCCGGTTTTTCAACCACAGACGAAAGGGACTTACTAATCAGAATCAAAGACCGGGTACAGCCTGATTTAATAATTATAGGTTTCTGCAGAAATGACCCCAAAAGAGGACCTGTCGCAAGCAATAAGAAAAGAGATGAATTTATCAGAAAACTGAATAGAATTTACGATCCTGTCCAGAGAGCATTAGGAAAGATCGGACTGATGGGGGTATCAAAGATTATTTACGATTTTATCGTAAAGATTGCTGAGTCATTGGGGGTGATTCCGGACTGGATGACTATACTTGATATGTCATATAATACTGAATCTGCCGACTGGAAAGAATTTACCGGTGCACTGAAAGATATAAAAATGATTTCCGACAGCCTCAAACTGCCGGCTCCGTTTTTTGTAGTTCTCAATCACGGTCTGTCGCCCAATAAACCCCTTAACTATAATAAACCGGACAAAGCACTGCTTCTTTACTCAAAATGGCTTTCACAGGCAGAAAAGACAGCAAAGGAGCTCGGTTTTGTAACAATAAATATGGAAGAGGAGATAAAGAATCATCTGCAAGATACCCCGCTCGGAGTAAACAAACTCGATGCACACCCCTCAGCAGCACTGCACCGGATTTATGCCGAAAAGATTTTCAGGACCATTCTCCCTGTCGTAAGTAAAAAGTAAAAACAGAACAAATATCTGCCCCGTATATAAAAAGACCTGACCGGAAAATACGTTCACCTCCGGCAATACTCTTGCAAAAAAGTATCCGAAATTAGAAATTTTGCCGGATAAAATTCTTGACAAAGCGGAAAAAGTCTTATTAACATTTAATTCCGTTCTGATGGCGGCGGCATTGCCAAGTGGTAAGGCAACGGTCTGCAAAACCGTTATTCACCGGTTCGAGTCCGGTTGCCGCCTCCAGTTTTTTGCACTAAAAATGATAATTGTTAATTCAATATTAAGTCAGTTCAGTTTTTTTATAAAATGAAAGATTTTACTGTGCTAATCCCCTTGCGTCTTGCCTCAAAAAGGCTGAAGGGGAAGCCTCTTCTGAAAATAGGGGGTCTTCCGCTCTTCGTCCATATCTACAATAACATAAGAAAGGAAATCAGTCAGATATTCATAGCGACATCGGATAAGGAAATAATCGATGAATGTATTGAAAGAAATATACCTTATATCAGGACCTCCTCAAAACCCAGAAACGGCAGTGAACGGATTGCAGAAGCAGTAATAAACGGTAATATCAAATCCGATGTAATCATTGACCTTCAGGGAGACGAAATAGACGCAGATTACGACCTGATAAAAGGGGTTGTAAATACTCTCATAAAAAAGAATGCCGATGTCAGTACAGCAGTATCAGCCCTTCGGAGCAGAGAGAGAGAAGACGAAGACACCGTCAAGGCAGTTCTTGCAAAAGACAACAAATGTATATATTTTACAAGGGCAATAGTACCGCACTTCAGAAATAAATCAGGACTACGTCCTTCTGTCTACAGACACATCGGTATTTACTGCTACAGAAGAGAGACTCTTCTTGGATACAGAAATCTCAGACCCACATACCTCGAAGAATGTGAATCACTCGAACAGATGAGACTTATTGAAAATGGTATAGATATTTACGGTTTCATTACCGGCAAGAGATACCGTAAGGTCGATAATATTAACGAATTCAAGAACATAAGAGGGAAGAGAAAATGATGAGCAAAAAGAAGAACAAGATTATCTTTATAACAGGCGGAGTCGTATCATCTCTCGGGAAGGGGATTACGGCATCATCGATAGCCTGCCTGATGGAACTCAGGGGATTCAAGGTTACGAACATCAAAATGGACCCGTATATCAATGTCGACCCGGGCACGATGAATCCGTATCAGCACGGAGAGGTCTTTGTAACCGAGGACGGGGCTGAGTGTGACCTTGACCTCGGACACTACGAGAGATTCACATCATCCGTAATGAATGCAAACAACAACATTACTACCGGCAAGGTATATCAGACTGTTATCGAGCGGGAAAGAAAGGGAGACTATCTCGGCAAGACTGTTCAGGTAATCCCTCATATTACCGATGAGATAAAGCGTAGAATTATGCTCGCGGCCAGAGATAACGATATTGCAATTGTTGAGGTAGGCGGAACCGTCGGAGATATCGAGAGCCAGCCGTTTCTGGAGGCCGTCAGGCAGATGAAGGTTGATATGGGCCCCCAGAATGTCTGTTATATTCACGTAACGCTCGTCCCGTTTATCGATACCGTTCAGGAAATGAAGACAAAACCGACACAGCACAGCGTAAAGGAACTGAGAGAGATAGGTATTCAGCCCGATTTCATCGCCTGCAGAACAAAGACACCGCTTCCGCAGGAAATAAAGGACAAAATCGCCCTCTTCTGCAATGTGAGCCCCGAAAATGTGATATCAGAGGTAGATGTAAAATATATTTACGAAGTCCCCTTAAAACTCAGGGAAGAGGGTCTCGACGACAAGATAGCAGACTTTCTTAACATGTATGCACCTGCTCCGAGACTGGACAAATGGAAAAAGCTCGTCGACAGACTCTATAATCCGCAGGACACAGTCACAATAGGAATGGTCGGCAAATACGTTCAGGTAATCGATGCATACAAAAGTCTCTTCGAGGCACTTGTTCACGGAGGTATCGCAAATAATGTAAAGGTGGATATCAGATTTATCGATTCGGAAGAGCTTAACGAGCAAAACTTCAAGGAGCAACTCAAAAATCTGGATGGAATCCTGATTCCCGGCGGTTTTGGGAAGAGAGGAATCGAGGGGAAGATTCTCGCTGCAAAGTATGCACGCAAGAACAACATTCCGTTCTTCGGAATCTGTCTCGGAATGCAGATAATGGCAATCGAATTTATCAGAAACAAGCTGGGCTGCAGCAATGCCAATTCACTGGAATTCGACGAAAAGACAGAGCATCCTATTATCTGTATGATGGACGAACAGAAGAATATTACAAGGATGGGCGGGACAATGAGGCTCGGCGGATACAAATGCGTACTAAACAAAAAATCCCTCGCCTACAAATGCTATAACAAGGAAGAGATAGTTGAACGTCACCGCCACAGATATGAATTCAACAACGATTACAGGGAAAAATTCGAGGAGAACGGAATCATCTTTTCGGGGCTCTCTCCCGACTCGAAACTCGTGGAGATAATGGAGCTGAAAGACCACAGATTCTATTTAGGCTGCCAGTTCCATCCCGAATTCAAATCCAGACCGCTCGACCCTCACCCGCTCTTCGTAAACTTCATAAGGGCTTCATACGAAAACAAAAAAGAGGCGAAGAAGTAATCTGATGGAAAGAAGACCGCTTCTCATTGCAGGACCCTGTGTCATCGAAAACAGGAAGACTCTGTTTAAGACAGCAGAATTTTTAAAAGGATTATCAGACAGAATGAAAAGAGAGGTCTTCTTCAAGGCCTCATTCGATAAGGCAAACAGGACATCTCTTTACTCTCACAGAGGGGTCGGAATCAAGAGCGGAATAGAACTTTTGTCAGAAGTCAGAAAAAAGGTCGGTCTCAATATAGTAACAGATGTTCACGAAACGACGCAGGTAGAACAGGTCTCGGAGGTTGCGGATATAATCCAGATACCTGCATTTCTGTCAAGACAGACTGACCTGATTGTCGAGGCAGCAAGAAGCGGCAGAATGATAAATATCAAAAAAGGTCAGTTTATGTCTCCCAAAGAGGCACTTCTGGCTTACGAAAAGGCAAGAAAATATACAAAAAACCGTGTCTTTATCACAGAAAGAGGGACGACATTCGGATATTCAGACCTTGTGGTTGATTTCAGAACAGCGGAATTTTTAATGTCGCAAGGTATCGAAGTAATTATGGATATCACTCACTCCTGTCAGAGACCGGCACAGCAGGAAAATAGTTCGGGCGGAGAGAAGAGATATGCCTTTACATTTGCAAAGATAGCGGGTGCACTTGGGTTCAGCGGATTATTTGCCGAAGTCCATCCCAGCCCCTATAAGGCACTTTCAGATTCAGCAACACAACTCAGCTTTAATGAGTATCAAACGGCTCTGAATGCATACTTAAAATTCTTCGACCCCGCATCCCACTCCAGTGGTGCCAGATAATAAACAGTAGTATCTGTTTCTAATCCATTGATATTACAGATAGTAATTCGGGATATTATTAAAATTTTATAAACAGCCTATGATTTTTCAGAATCCTATTGAAAACAAGAGCACACAAGATTATTCAATCTATACTTTTATTGGCATATTAGCAGACTTAATAAACGGGGCATCTGCGATCAGGCAAATGCCCCCGTAAAAATTGGTCTAAAACGAATTCCAGGCAACGTTGTATGACTTAAACGAAAGCTTCTTATCGGTCTTGGTAACAGTATCAAACAGGAGTGAATTACCTGCGCACAATACCCTCTTGCCATCAGGAGATATTACTATACTATTATCCATACACATAGAAGAGAACGTACCAATTATCTCTGCCTGCTTTGTGTTGACATTGAATTTTGAGATATTTGACATATCGTAAATAATAAGATTTTCATCATCGATCCACTTGCCAATCATTGCACCAACACCAGACACCTTCTCGAACCCGCTGCCATCAGTATTCATCAGAAACATAGAACCATTCCCGTTTGCAAAAAAGAGTTTGGTCCCTGAGGGATTTATATGAATACCACCTGCTGCTCCTAACTCTTTCCCCTCTGTGAGGTTCTGTGATGCCGCACCCTCCTTGAACTCCACTACATAAACGCTGCTCGGATAACCCGCGATATAATAAATTTTTGACTCATCGGGAGATATTGTATAAGAGGGACTTCCGCATGCGATTTTAGGGTCGAAACTCATAGACTTCGAGACATCCCCGGTCTCAGGGTCGAATATCTCATAGTATGCCGTATCTCCGCTGGTTGAATATTCACATCTGACACCCACAATCTTTGACCTGTCCTTATTCCATTTCAGTTTTACGTATTTGGGGGAGGCCATTTCACCGCTAACTCTGACAGTATTCGGTATTGTATAAACAACCTTATCTTTATCCACATCGTAAAGGAGCACACCTGTTGATTTTGTCGGAGTGTCATCAGTAATTGCGATTATCTGCGGTCCCGTAGTAAACTGACCACCTCCGCCTCCCTTATCCTCTGTCCCGCCTGCATCTTCCCCTGTAACGGCATCTTCACCGGATAGTGCATCACCTGCTGCATCACTCAGACCAGAGGCATCCTTGCCTGATGTATCTTCTTCAGATGAGCACATATAAAGAAATAGTGCCATAAAAGAAAACACGACCAGAAAAATCATTTTGGTCTTTTCCCTGATTTGCCCATAAATTTTTACTCTCTTCATAAAATACCTCCTCTCAAAATTTGTTTTACTGAACTATCTTAATAATACAATTACATATCTATCACCCTTCAGACATTTTTGGAGTCAAAAACCTCCCTTGGAGATAAATTTTATAAAAAAGTATAAAAAAGTAAAGTCCCCTAAATCGGGCATTTTTCGGGTATCCGTAAACTACAACTTTTACAAACGAAAAACTGCCTTATATTTTTCCTGCTATTAACTGTGGACTATAAACTATATGCTATTTCGGCACCTTCTGCCAGTCTTCCAGAAACTTCTTTATCCCGGCATCAGTGAGAGGGTGTTTTGCAAGCTGCATAATCGTGGAATACGGAATTGTAGCAATATGACAGCCGCAGAGCGCCGCCCTGATTACGTGGACAGGATTCCTGATTGATGCGGCAATCACCTCTGTCTCGAAGTCGTAGTTGTTATAAATCTCAACGATCTGTTCCACGAGTTCAAATCCGTCCTGACTTATATCATCGAGTCTCCCGACGAAGGGACTCACAAAAGTCGCCCCTGCCTTTGCTGCAAGGAGTGCCTGAATCGGAGAGAAGACAAGTGTAACATTTGTCTTTATACCTTCCTTCGATAATATCTTGACCGCCTTGAGCCCTTCGGTAGTCATAGGTATCTTAATTGTTATGTTTTTATGAATCTTTGCGAGCTTTCTTGCCTCCTCAACCATTCCGTCCGACTCGAGTGATACCACCTCGACACTGATGGGCCCGTCCACCTCTGCAACAATGTCTTTTACAACCTCTTCAAACTTTCTTCCGGTCTTTGCAATAAGTGATGGATTGGTAGTGACACCATCAATAATACCAATCTTATTAGCCTCACGAATCTCGTTGATATCAGCAGTATCGATAAAAATCTTCATCAGGACCTCCTTATCCAAACCGCCTTCTTACACCAATAAAACTCTCTTGTAAATACAAAAAACCCATTTAAGCCCAATGTAATTTATTTACCTTCTTAATGTAAATTACAACTTAATAAACTCCGCAGTAAAGCAGTTTACCATTACCCTTTTTAATTGTTTCTCATCAAATCTCTTCCTGATTCCCCTGCAGGCGGCATCGATTATCCTGACATCCAGATTATCTGTCTTTACAATCTCTTTATAAATCACCTTTGCCTGAGTCCTGAAACCCGATAAATCATAAGCCCTGCCAAGCCACAATTTATATAGCATAAGTCTATAGAGATATTCAGGTCTCTCGCTCACAATTGAAATCGCTTTGTTGAGCACTTCGTTTGCCTCATTATATTTCTTTTCTTTCAACAGATAAAAGGCATACATCATCAGATAAAAATCAGATTCCTTATCCTTACTGATTGCCTCTTTCAGATACGCGGTAATCTCCTTTTCGCTACCGGTATTGTGAAGATATGAGGCATAAATATACAATCTCAAAGCCCCGAGTTTATTGTTGTTTAATGGTTCACTCCTTGTAAGATATACCTGTTTTTTGTTCTTCATCACTGGCTTCAGTTCCGAATCGAATACAAAATACTTCCCGTAAGGGACCGGTGCCCTTCCCTCTGCAAAATAATATATTCTGTCAGTCACATTCATAACCAGACTCTGAATCGTACTGAGCTGGGCAATCGTATTGCGGTCATAAATATTCCGATTGTCATAGGGAGAGAAGTTATCGGACATCATATCAACTGCAACCTGAGCGTCTATTTTAGAGTAATATTTCTCGGCAAGCTCCTTAATCCTTCTGAGCCTGCTCACAAAATTTATATCCATAGTCCTGTTGATACTTATCTCACGTTTTTTGAGGCGCTGACTCTTGTAGCAGTTTGTTGTCACTAAATAATCCTTCTCGAACTTTACATCTTCAATATCTTTTGCATCTATCTCAAAAGCCTTCGCATAAGGAGGCTTATCCTGTGAGAGCACAAACGTCCAGCCACAGTTATATTTCATACCTTTAATGATTTTCTCAGCCTCTTCTATACTCTTTGCATTTCTCAGCACATAATCACCAACTACCTGCATCGGCGGACCGGAAAATCCGACCCGAGATGTAAACTTCGTATGCACATTAAAGGCAAGTCCATAATCATTTATCCCCGTAAGCCCTCCAGAATGGACACCGACTGATGAAAAGTATGTATAAGGTATTCCGTTATCCGGCTTTACACGTGCAATAAGCGGGAACCTCTCCCATACATTATAGGCCTCATAGTCCAGATTGCGGCCGTGAATAAGCTTGCCGTCCTTCGTTGCGCTCCCCCACGCCACAATTGAGGTACAGAGATGAATCGGCGGAAGACTTACAACCCTGTACCTTCTGTTCAATATCCCGCTTGCCACCTGAAGCATATCGGCAAAACCGACCACAATATAGAGCTGATTTCTGTCAAATCCCGCACCATCGGCAAGTCCTATATAAGAATCGAGAATCTTATCGGGTATAGCCTTTATTAACCTCTCATAGAAGAACTTCTGAGCGAGCATTCTCACAATGTCATTAAAAATCTTTACACCGCTCACGTCATCCATCAGGAGTTTTGCAAAATTATAGAGATACGGAATCACACCCTCCCTTACCTCATCCTTTAATAACCTCCCGTGCTGATAACCCATCTCATAATCCGAACCTTCAAAAAACCCCACAAAGATATTCCCGCACTTCTCTATACGGGCTGGTCCAAAGGTCCTTAGATTCCCTTCTACCTTTATCTTTGTATCCGCATAATCCGGCTTCTTATAGTCAAGCTCATTAAGGTCGAGAAGACCAAAACTCTTTAAAAGTTCAGGGGCCTTAAATCTTCTGATAAACATAAAACCTGCCTTGAAAAACAGCCTTTATTATAGTGAATAAGACGGGTAAGTCAAATCAAAGAGACTAAATTCGCTGATGAATCTAAATTAGCAGAGACAAAGAATCTCTAAACACTGACATAAAGGCTTTCAAGTAAATCTATCATTTCATCCACACTAATATCAATTCTTAATTGTTTCAAGACAGGCTGAACACTTTTCCTGTCAATTTGCGAAAGAAATTTCCTGAAATCAGCAAAAACCTTATAATCGACTTCAGTCTTTTTAGACGGATCAAGAATACCAACAAGTCTAAATATGTCATTTCTATGCTTTTTTATGTCTCTATCATCTGCGTTTTCAGTATCAATCAGACTGAGGTAGGCTTTGGCTTTGAGCAAAATAAGATATTCAGGACTCAAAACAGGTAATCCATCTTCTATTATTCTACCTTTAATCGTTAAATTATAATACTCGTCATCCATAAGAATTGCAGAAAACCTGAGACTCCTATCATCTTCATAAACAGGTGCAACTAACTGGTCAGACCCAATATCTATCTTATGTCTGCAGAATAATTCAATACAATCCGGGAACCCCTTGGCTTCAGGTTTGAAGAATCTGTAAAATATCTTCTTCCCATCAGAAAGTTTATGCTGATATCTACCCTCTACAATAAAGTTTTTTAATTTATTTAGAAAATCATCACCTGTCGCGCTTATATTCAGGCAAACATCAATATCCTTTGTAGCTCGAAATTCGAGATTGTACCTGCTTAGCAAGACAGAACACGCAACACCGCCGAAAATTACATAACAATCATAAAACTTTTCAAAGTAACTCTTGAATTTATCCAGCCCCTTTACCATAACGCCTCCTCAATTAATTTCTTTAGTGCATACTCAACTCTCTCATCAATATCATTTTTCAGACTTAAATACAAAGAAAGCTTATCTACAACTCCGCTTTGGCTCAGAATATGAACAGGATATTTATATATCTCCAACTGAGCTACATTTCTATCTTTAGTCGGAACTATGTCAATAATCCTATTCTGCCTTAAAACCCTATAATGATTGATATCAACAGCATAAACCGGCAGATCTGGCTCTGAAAGATCTGAGTAGTAAGCAAGTGCAGAGTAACCAGATATTAATTTTGATTGAATCTTATCTATATCGCTTCTATTAATGTAGACTCTGTCCTTTACAGGGTCAATCAGATATTGTAATGCTTTCTCCCATAAAACTGTTTTTGAATTATCTGATTTGATAATCAATTCCTTATTTTTTTCATAAATATTCATAATACCTGCTGCAGTTATCTCATCGAAAGCCCGGAAAACCGTCATTTTACTATATCCACTCACCTTTGCTATTTCTGATATAGTAAAACCTGCCCTAGTATCTCTGTATAGCATATAAAGGAAAATTAGTTGTGTAGATGGCTTGAATAAATCGGGCTTTTCCCTAAGCCTCTTAAAATATTCCCTTAATTCAATACCGAGGATCGGAATATACATCTGGTTAAAAGGCACAACGAAAGGTATCTTATATTCTATAAGCCTCTTTCTCTCGTATGCCTTGATTACAGGAAGTACAAATAAAATCTCATAAGAAAGTTTTTCTCTGAGCAGTCTATGGTGAGCCATCAGATCAGATGGTGTTAAATTTTTATTCGGTTTTAGACAAAGCAACAAAACATCTGTATTAAAGATTCTTGTTTTGTAAAACTCATAATATGACACAAGCAGAATAGGAAATTCATTATATAATGAAAGTTTTTTAGCAACTATGTCAACACCAAGAACATCTTTCAGATATTCAGAAAATTCATCTACAACCTGCGGCATAAAAGACTCCATACCTTAACTTCATAACATCATATTTGCACTATAACACATATTATGTTATAATGCAAATATTTATTTAATACATTGATTTTATTGGTTATTTATGCAATACTTCCCCATTCCAAAAACCGCACCCTTACCAATATGCAGAATTTCGCCGGCTTTAATAAAATTCATAAACGGAGCCAGCTTTCCTTCAAAGACAATACTCCCTATATACCCTCCCAGATTCATCCTTGTATCCTTTCTTTTTGAATACCTCTCCCAGTCATACCATATTAATTCCTGACCTATTGTCCCTACCCTATTTGCCATCTCAATAAGAGGTTTATAATCGTAAGTCAACTTTTCAATACCACAGTGATAGTAAGCAAGTAAGACCAATCTTCTGTGAAGCACCTTAAAAAGGGACGCAAAACCGATATTTTTTAAAAGCTGTCTATTCTCAAATATTCTGACCGGAGTTACAAAATCAATAACGATTCTTTCTAATTCACTTTGTTTACTCTCAGGATTTACTATTAATTTATCTGTCTCCACTTTTTTCAGTTTACCATTTCTATATAATATTGAATTATCTGATAATATATCTACAATCTCAAATTTGCCTCTGCCTTTACCAATACCAATATCTGAGCCCAAAACCTCAAAGGAA
Source organism: Bdellovibrio sp. (assembly GCA_020725805.1). Lineage (GTDB taxonomy): Bacteria > Myxococcota > SpSt-1050 > SpSt-1050 > SpSt-1050 > SpSt-1050. The sequence continues at coordinate 1,697 of DYEF01000063.1, read as the reverse complement.
TAGACAAAATATGGGAGATATTCAACAGCCCTACCTATAAGGACAAGATTAAATTCTATTATATCGTTTGAGGTATATTCTGTCTTCTTCTCAAGCGGCGGCTCTATTATAAAGGGACGAGGGATATCCTTTGAGAATGTATCATTAAATATCCCGCAGATTCTGTCAAAGGCAAAACTCTCAAAAACATAAGAATAAATACAACTCTTATTTAACATACATTCTGCACAATCATTTTTTTTAAGGGCACACACCACCTTCTTAAAGGCAACACCAAACCCACCACGAAATGTAGAACCTTTATACTCTGGTAAATAAATCTTATCCTTTGGAAGGATTCTGAAAGTGTATTTATTATATGTAATAATCATTTACTTTATCCAATTTTTTATTATTTCACTTAAATTTTTAATGTTATTTCTATCAACCAGCACTATATCGGAATTTCTAATCCTTCTCTTCATATTGGATGTAATCTCATCAAGCACAACAAGCATCCCCTTGCCAAAACTACCACCAGTATTCCTTATAAGTGAATCCATTTTGTAAATATTTTTATCCCACTTACCGCTCTTACACTCTACAAGATATAACTGGTTCATATAAGTAAAGATTATATCAATCTCATTTTCTATTTCATCCTTACATATAATTGCACCAAGTCGCAGATTGTTCTCGTTATTTAATAATCTCTTAATCTTATTATAGACATAAAATTCAAGCCAGCCACCGGTAATAAATCTGAAATTTTCAGTTTTTACAAAATTGACATCATTATCGCAAACATCAACAAAAGAATACCTTTCAAAAAGCTTTAAGACCTTTATAAAAGATTGACTTTTCATTATATCTCTGGGGACTTTTATATGAAGAGAACTCTTAACTGATTCATTTATAAGTCTACCCAAATAACTAGAAAACTCAACAAGTTCCACTGTACAGTTATTTAGGTCATTGGGCAACCTGTAATCGTAGAAATTAGGGTCGGAAAAACTCTTTATCTTGTATCCATAACTTATGAGATAGTCTTCAATAGTAATTGAATTATTAAAGTCAATATTACGACTTATTGGAAAAATCTCTTTTACAACTCTATTAAATGTATCCACATAAATTATCTTCTGGTTATTATTCCTATCCCTCACAAAAGCCTCAAATGCACCAATAGACATCATCTTTGTTCCACCGGTAATATTCAGAATCAGCTCATCATCTTTATAAACAGCCTTAATCCTCTCTATAACTTCGGATGTATTCTTATAATCCATAGGTTCTGTAAGCTCTTCAGAGACATCAATTCCGTATTTAGAAAATATCTCACATAGTCTTTTACTTTGGATACTTTTATCTACCGTCTTGATGAGAATTATCTTATTTGGTCTATAACTATCCATAAAAGCTGGTATCATATTTGGAATCGGCTGATCAGAGACGAGGCAGATATAAACTCTTCTCATAGAAATACGCTAAAATAAAATTTCATAAAAGAAAAGAAAAATAAATTTTTTACATAAATCAAATAACTTATTAATCCCTATATCACTAACTCACTAATTCTCTATCCACTTCACACCTATAAGGTGTACGTCGCAATACCTTCTAAATGAGGTCAGAGTTCAAACTTAAACATACTATATCTTGTTTTGAAAAACTTTGTCGCAATACCTTCTAAATGAGGTCAGAGTTCAAACTTCTTT
>DYEF01000062.1 GCA_020725805.1 Bdellovibrio sp. | reverse complement strand
ATGACATCAAATTGCGTTCCAGATTTTTGGCAGGCACCGGTTGAATAGCAGAGAGAGGGAGAAAAGAAAAGGGATATGGGATAATGGGAGGTGAGTGGTAATATGCAGTGAAATCAACAGGTTAGAACTAATTCTACCTGGCACCGATGGAATTGGGAATTGTACAGAGAGGATTTTCGTATAATTGTCATCTTTAGCCAAAAATATGGTTGTCATTGAAAAAGTGATAAAAATAGATTGACTACCTTGTATAAATTTGTAATACACAACATTACCTTACGCTTCTGGCGTAAGTATTGATTTCAAATTCAGATTGTGCTTACTATGTATGAGTTCCTTTTAATTTTTATATTTGTCATAATTTCTAGTGGATTTGTATTTGTTGCCCTTTTATTGGGTAAGTTCGTAAGACCTTCTGTTGAAGATAATGAAAAGATAACTACTTACGAGTGCGGGGAAAGGCCGTTTTCCAAGGCTTGGTTTAATTATAATCCCCGTTTTTATATGTTTGCTCTTATTTTTATTGTCTTTGATGTGGCTGTTGCAGCAGCACTGCCATCTTTCGTGGTCTTCAGATATTTTCTGATTCAGGGTGATTATATCAGTCTTCTCATTGTGCTTTCTGTCTTCTTGCTGATCCTTATGTCTGCACTTTCCTATGTCTTGATTAAAGGAGATCTGGATTGGATAAGGAAGTAAATAACAATAACTCTGTAATAAATGCTCATACCGGTGATTTATATCTTGAGGGTGATAATACCGGTTTTGTTCTTCTTTCGAAACTGAGTTTTCTGATAAACCTTCCCCGTGCAAACTCCCTATGGTATCTTCTCTTCTCTCCTGCCTGCTGTGGCATCGAGCTGATGCAGGCCGGAGGGACAAGGACTGACCTTGACAGATTCGGTATGGTCTTCAGGTCTACTCCGAGACAGGCAGATGTAATGATTGTAGGTGGGACTGTTACATATAAGATGGCCGAAAGGGTAAAACTTCTTTATCAGCAGATGTCGGAACCCAAATATGTCATTTCAATGGGCTCCTGCGCCAACTGCGGCGGGCTCTTTGACAGGAGCTATTCTGTCTTAAAAGGGGTTGACCTGATTATTCCGGTTGATATCTATATTCCGGGTTGTCCCCCGAGGCCTGAGGCACTTCTGGACGGGCTTATGCTTCTTCAGAAGAAGATTAAGAGTGAAGACTGGGGAAGGATTGTTTCAAGACACAAAGCGAGAATAGACGAATTATGAATATAAGTGAAGTTCATACAGAGGTAAAAAAGTTTTTTCCTGAAAAGATTTCTGATGTAATAGCTTCCGGGCCTCTTAGTTTCTTCTATTTTGAACCTGAGATAATCAAAGAGCTTTTCCTTGTGCTCCGTGATAAAATCGGTATGGAATTCAAACACCTTTCATATATTGCAGCTGTTGACAATAAAGAGTGCTTTGAACTTGTATATTGTCTTTATAGTTACAGGTGGGGTAACGTCATTCACTTAAAAACCAGACTCTCTCGTGAAAATCCAATTATAAAAAGCATTTCCGATTTATTCGTCGCAGCAGAATGGCATGAGAGGGAGGCCTATGACCTTATGGGTATTATTTTTGAAGAGCATCCCGATCTGAGACGAATTATGATGCCTGACGACTTTGAGGGACACCCCTTAAGAAAGGATTTTAAGGAGAAGGATAATTATCACGGGATTCCGACCTCAAGGGAAAAGATACTGGGGAAATTCTGATGACACTTGAAGAGAGATTAAATCTGGTCAAAAGAGAGAATGAGATACTTCTCAATATGGGGCCTCAGCACCCGTCTACTCACGGTGTCATAAGATTTATTGTAAGGGCGGACGGTGAGATAATGGTCGAGGCACTTCCTGTAGTCGGATATCTGCACAGAGGTATCGAGAAGCTTGCCGAACAGACTCCTTACACCGGTTTTATCCCGTATACCGACAGAGTAGATTATCTCGCCGCTATGTTTGCAAACCACGCCTATGTTATGGGAGTTGAGAAACTGCTCGGAATCGAGGTTCCCAAGAGGGCTGAATATCTGAGGGTCATTGCCTGTGAACTCAACAGGATTGCAAGTCACCTGATTGCTCTTGGCTCAATGGCTATGGATATAGGGGCATTTACTCCTTTTCTGCACGGTATCAGAGAGCGTGAACTCATAAATGACATAACAGAGATGCTGTGCGGGGCGAGGCTTACCTATAATTATATGAGAGTAGGCGGTGTCTCCAAAGATATAGATGACAGAATCATAAAGAAGATTAATGATTTCCTCGACAGATTTCTTCCCGGCTTTATTGATGAATTCAACAGACTTATTACCAACAACGAGATACTCGTCAAAAGATGTGTAAATATTGCTACTGTTTCTGCGGATGAGGCAATCAACTTCGGACTCGTAGGTCCCAATCTGAGGGCATCCGGAGTGAAATGGGATTTGAGAAAGAATATGCCTTATTCGGTCTACCCCGAACTCAAATTTGAAGTGCCGGTGGGAGAGGGGTTCAGAGGAGAGGTCGGTGACAGTTATGACAGATTTGTTGTTCGTGTGAAAGAGATGGAGGAGAGTGCCAGGATATTAAAACAGGCGGTTTCCCAGCTTCCCGAAGGTGAGATTCTGGCAAAGGTCCCCAAACGTATAAAGCCGCCCAAAGGCGAGGTCTATTCTGCCGTAGAGAGTGCGAGGGGTGAACTGGGGTATTATATTATATCCGACGGAACCGAGAATCCGTACAGAGTAAAGATACGCACGGGTTCCTTTTCGGCGATGAAGGCAATTCACATTAAATCACAGGGCTGTTTTATTGCAGACCTTGTTGTACTGATTGCAAGTATGGATATTGTTGCACCGGAGATTGACAGATAATGTTTGAGATTTCATCAAAGATTCTGGATTATTTCGGAATTTCGTCCGATTTCTCGGTCATAGTTGTTGTTCTGGTCTTTTTTGTCTACGGACTTTTTGCACTTACGTTTGCCTCTCTCTTTGCAGGTATTACGAGCTGGTATGAGAGAAGGATTGCGGGGAGAATGCAGAGCCGTATTGGACCCAACAGGGTAGGATATCAGGGGTTCTGGCAGTGGCTTGCAGACGGACTTAAGTGCTGGTTCAAGGAAGATATTATCCCGAAGGATACGGATTCGGTTCTATTCAGGATTGCTCCTTACTTTGTATTTACCGGGGTTCTGAGTACATTCGTTGTGATTCCGTTCTCTCCGACAATCGTTGGCTCTGATATGAATGTGGGGCTCGTCTATATCATTGCAATCACAGCCCTTGTTGTTGCCGGTATTCTTATGGCGGGCTGGGCAAGTAATTCCAAATGGACACTCCTTGGCGGTATCAGGTCTGCCGCCCAGATGATATCCTATGAGATTCCGGTTGCGCTCTCCCTGATCGTGGTAATCATTCCGGCGGGCACGCTTTCCCTTCAGAAGATAATTCAGATGCAGGGCGGGGCGCCGTACAACTGGTTTATCTTTCACAATCCCGGCACATTTGCGGCATTCTTCATATACTTTACATCAGCACTTGCAGAAGGGAACAGGACACCTTTTGACCTCCCCGAGGCAGAAAGCGAGCTGGTAGCAGGGTATAATACCGAATATTCCGGTATGAGATTTCTCTTTTTCCTGTTTGCAGAATGGATGAACCTGTATGTGATAGGTGCAATCGCCACAGCCGTATTTTTAGGTGGCTGGAGAATCCCGGGTATTGCATACGAAGTACAGGCCGCAAGCCTCTGGCTTCAGTTTGTCGGATTTATAATCTTTCTTATCAAGGCACTTTTACTTGTCAATGTTATAATCTGGCTGAGATGGACGCTCCCGAGGCTCAGAATAGATCAGCTGATGATTATGTGTTACAAGTATCTGATTCCGCTTTCGGTAATTATGATATTGCTGTCGGTATTTTTTACAGTGATTTACTACTCTCTGCCGTTTCTCTCTCTTGCAGTCAGAATTGTGCTCTTTATTCTGAGCCTGATAGTTGCCGGATATTTCGGGTACAGGGTTTATTTTAACATAAAGTATTTCCCTGATAAAACTTATCTCAGATGGATGATATAATGAGTTTTACGAATTATCTTGCAAATATCAGAAATTCAGTAGTCTCAATATTTGAGGGTATGGCGGTTACATTTTCATGGATGCTGAGACGTCCCCATACTGTTCAGTATCCTGATAAAGTAGATAAGGGCCACGAACTGATTAAGGAAGGGTTCAGGGGCATTCTGGAGGTGGATGTAAGCCTCTGTACCGGATGTCTTGCCTGTCAGAGAACCTGCCCGATAGGTGTCATACTGGTTGAGGTGAGCAAGGGAACAGAGAGATATATCACCAGATTCGATATAGATGCCGCCAAGTGTATGTACTGTGGTCTCTGCACGGAGGCCTGTCCGACAAATGCCATAAGACATACAAAGGAGTTCGCATATTCGGTTGATGACATAAGAAAACTGGTTCTTCACTATATAAAAGAGCCGGTAAAACCTTATAAACCTGTCAAGGACGCTACTCCCGATAATTTTAATGCCGGAAGATTTGTATCTGAGATTGTAAAAAACAGAGAGAAGGAATATGTTGAGTATGAGGCGCCTTCCGTAAAGATACCCGATGGTGGTCAGACCGAAAAGGAGAAGAACTGATGCTTGTAAAGATTCTCTTTTATATAATATCGCTCGGGATAGCCGGTCTGGCACTCTTTACGGCGATGTCTAAAAATATTGTCAGGTCTGTCTTTGCCCTTCTTGGTGTAATGATAGGTGTTGCCTGTATCTACGGCATTTTAGGTTCTGCCTATCTTGCAGTCATACAGATAATGATATATGTGGGCGGTATAATGGTTCTCTTTATTTTCGCTGTTATGTTTACCTCCAAGATTGAAGATATAAATATCACAAACAGGTCTTACGGCTGGATTCAGGCTCTGATAATCAGTCTGGCTATATTCGTAATGTTTGCTTTTATCATTTTATATTATCCTTTCGAAAAGGCGAGTATGCTCGAACATCAGAGCGTGGAGAGAATAGGAAAGGTGATTTCTGCAGAGTATCTTCCTTTTCTGATAGCGATAGCAGTCATACTTCTGGTCTCGCTGGTCGGAGCCATAACAATTGCGAGACCCAAAAAGGAGTAGATATGTTGAGTCTTCAGGAGACATTGCTTCTGGCAGCATTCCTCTTTTCAACGGGGATTTTCATCATTCTTACAAGACAGAATGCGATCGCAATACTTATGGGAGTGGAACTGATACTGAATTCGGTAAATATTAACTTTGTGGCCTTCGACAGATTTCTGTTTGACAGAATCGACGGCAACATCGCTGCCATAATAAACATTATGATAGCGGCATCAGAGGTTGCTGTGGCTCTTGCCATTATTATAAGTATCTTCAGGAGCCTCAGGACAGTAGAGGCCGACAAACTCGATTCATTAAAGGGCTGATATGGAGAATCTGTTATTATTAATTCCGCTTCTTCCGCTGCTTGGTGCAATCATTAACGGCACTGCAGGATATTTCATCCAGAAGAGATTCGGGGGCAAAACCAATGGAATTATTGCAACCGCTTCGATTTCGTTCTCTTTTCTGATAGCCCTGTATCTCTTTTTCAGACTGCTTGGTATGGAGGCAGAAAACAGAGCCATAATACTTAACCTTTACAGCTGGATTTCTGCAAAGACCCTTGAGGTCGGTTTTGAGCTGGTAATGGACCCGCTCTCTGCTGTAATGATTCTGGTAGTCAGCGGCGTGGGCTCTCTGATTCACCTGTATTCAATAGGATATATGCACACTGATAAGAGCCAGTGGAGATACTTTGCATACCTGAATCTCTTTGCCTTCTCGATGCTCGTTCTTGTAATGGCTGATAATCTGCTTTTAATGTTTGTCGGTTGGGAAGGGGTAGGGCTCTGTTCTTATCTCCTGATCGGTTTCTGGTATCAGGATTCGGATAAGGCGACCGCCGGTATGAAGGCATTTATAACTAACCGCGTTGGTGATTTCGGTTTTCTCTTAGGGTTGTTCTTCCTGATTTGGGGTCTTAAAAATGCCGGAGCCGATATCTCTGTAGTTTCTCTATCGTATCAGGCACTTGCAGAGAGTGCGGATAAACTATCAGGTATCGAATTCTCAGGAATCGCCCTTCTTACTATTGTCGGACTTCTGTTTTTTGTAGGGGCTACCGGAAAGTCGGCACAGATACCGCTCTACGTCTGGCTCCCCGATGCAATGGCAGGTCCTACGCCGGTCTCGGCTCTCATTCACGCTGCAACTATGGTGACAGCCGGGGTATATATGATAGCAAGGCTTAATTTTATTTATGTTCTTTCTCCAACGGCATTGACGGTTGTTGCACTTGTCGGTGCGGCTACGGCACTCTATGCCGCCACAATGGGATTTGCACAGACTGATATTAAGAAGGTTTTAGCATATTCCACTATCTCGCAGCTCGGTTTTATGTTTGCCGCGGTCGGTTCAGCGGCTTTTGCCTCCGGTATTTTTCATCTGATGACACACGCGTTCTTCAAGGCCTGCCTCTTTCTGGGAGCGGGTTCGGTAATCCACGCAATGAGCGGGGAGCAGGATATCAGGAAGATGGGGAATCTTAAGAAGAGGATTCCTGTAACATTCTATACTTTTCTTGTTGCATCGCTTGCCATAGCAGGGGTGCCCGGGCTCTCGGGCTTCTTTTCGAAGGACGAGATATTATACCGCTCATTTATGAGTGCACAGGGATTTGCCGGAATATGGGGTTATATTGTTTTCGGACTGCTTCTTCTGGCTGCTCTCTGCACGGCATTTTATATGTTCAGGCTGGTTTTCATTACATTCTACGGAGAAGAGGTGAGGTCAGACGAATCTGTAATTCACCACATTCACGAATCGCCAAAGTCTATGACCTCTGTTCTTATTGTTCTTGCAGTTCTTTCTGTGCTTGGAGGTTATATAGGACTTCCGGAGATATTCGGTGTTCACTCGGCCTTTGAGGGTTTTCTTGCAACAGTTTTTGAAAAATCGGGCTCTGCTCTGAATCTTCCATCCTCTCACAGTGCAGAATGGATAATTATGTTTCTCTCGACAGTTGTTGCAGCATCAGGAATTTTTGCAGCATATCAGATTTATTACAAAAATGGCTATGAAGGTGCCAGAAATATCAGGGAAAGGATAAAGACCGTTCACTATATTGTTGAGAACAAGTACTTTATTGACGAGATTTACAACCTGATTGTGATAGAGCCGGTAAAGATTCTATCGTATCTTCTCTCGCTTTTCGACAAATATGTAATAGACGGACTTGTAAATCTATGCGGAAAGATAACGGTAATCTTTGCCAATCTCGATGGCCTGATTGACAAATATGTTGTGGACGGGGCTGTAAATCTCACGGCACAGGGTATTAAGTTTGCGGGTGAAAGGATGAGAGGGCTTCAGACCGGAAGGATTCAGGACTATGTTTATATAATGGTTACGGGAGGATTTCTGGGGCTTGTACTTATAAGGATAATTAATTATTTTGCAGGTAATTAGACGAGGTTTGATATGGACTTCATTTTATCACACATATTATCGCTTATGACATTTCTGCCGCTCGTCGGAATGGTAATCGTTGCTCTCATTCCGTCGAGATATCCGCAGTATATCAGATACTTCTCGGTTCTGGTTAGCGGTCTGGTCTTTCTGCTCTCTCTTGTAATGTATGCCTATTTCGACAGAGACAGTACAGATTTGCAGTTTGTAGAGCATTTTGTCTGGATAAGAGGATTCAATATCGAATATTTTATGGGTGTCGACGGGCTGAATGTCTCGCTCGTTATTCTCACTGCACTCATTTCACTTATTGCCTGCATAGCATCACTCGGAATCGAAAAGAAAGTAAAGGGTTATTTTGCAATGTTCCTCTTGCTGATGACCGGAATGATGGGGACGTTCGTTGCACTCGACCTCTTTCTCTTCTACATCTTCTGGGAAGTAATGTTGCTGCCTATGTATTTTCTCATAGGGATATGGGGAGGACCCCGCAAGGAATACGCAGCGATAAAATTCTTTCTCTATACCCTTTTTGGTTCGGTCCTGATGCTCGTAGGTATTATTGCCCTGTACTACAATTCGGAACCGACGACCCTTGTGGACGGTACTGCCGCATCCCATACATTCAATATTATGAAGCTTACAACCGAAAATGATTTTTCTTCAAAGGCGCCTTTATTTGGTATTTCCTTTGCCAAACTGGTCTTTGTGCTCTTCTTTATAGGCTTTGCTATTAAGATACCTATGTTTCCGTTCCATACGTGGTTGCCTGATGCACACGTTGAGGCACCTACACCGATATCAGTGATTCTTGCCGGTATTCTGCTCAAGATGGGTATCTACGGAATTCTCAGAATCAATTATCAGATTCTGCCAGAGGCGACCCAGTGGGCTGCACCTGTTGTTGCAGTATTCGGAGTGATAAATATCGTATATGCGGCATTTGTGTGTATGGCTCAGGAGGACCTGAAAAAACTGATTGCCTATTCGTCTGTGAGTCATATGGGGTTTTCTCTGCTCGCAATGAGTTCATTTTCAGAGCCCGGCATATCGGGGGCAGTTTTACAGCTCTTTACACACGGAGTGATCTCTCCGATGCTCTTCTTGATCGCCGGTGTGATTTATGACAGGGCGCATCACCGGGATATAAATAAGTTTGGCGGACTTGCCCATATTATGCCGGAGTATTCTGCATTTACCGGACTTGCCTTTATGGCATCGCTCGGACTGCCCGGACTTGCCGGATTTATTGCAGAGGTGCTCTGTTTTATAGGGGCATTCTCGGCATTCAAACTTATGACAGTAATTGCCGCCACGAGCGTTGTTATAACGGCGGCGTATTATCTCTGGACGATGCAGAGAGTATTTCTTGGCCCCAAAAATCCGCGCTACGAAGGTTATCCCGACCTGAACCTGAGAGAGAGATTTACTCTCTATCCTCTCGCGCTTATTATTGTGATACTCGGCGTTTATCCGATGATTATACTTGATATAATAAATCCGACGATATTCAGACTGATTAATACACTGAGATAGAGGTTGTCATATGCTTTTATCCTACCTTCCTGAGATACTTACTTTTGCAGCAGGGCTTCTGATACTCTTTGTCTTTTCAGTCAGAAGAAGCAGTTTTGATATAATCACCTCCGTCTCCTTTCTTACTTTACTTGTATTAATGGTTATTTCGGTCTCGGGAATTGTTCAGCCGGATGCTTCCAGCAGATTATTTGCCTCCAGCAGATTTACGGAGTTCTTCAGGATTATTATCTTTGTGTCGCTTTTGTTTACCTTCCTTTTCTCTAACCGTTCGAGGGAGATTTCAGAGAATACGGCACCTGAATATTTTCTTATGCTCTATCTCTTCTTCGTTGCGGCTTCATTTATGGTAATGGCCGAAAATCTGCTCTCACTCTATATCTCGATGGAGATTCTCTCTCTGATATCCTACATCTGCGTCTCTTTTGACTTTGACCGTGCGAGGTCAAAGGAGGCGGGCTTAAAATATGCAATTTACGGGGCGGTTGCCTCTTCGATAATGCTCTTTGGCATATCGTATATGTACGGCACGACCGGAAGCCTTTATTACAGCGAGATTGCCCAGAAGCTACAGGAGACAGGCAGTCTCAGTGAACCCGTCTTCCTGATGAATATACTTGTAATTCTTATGATTTTCGGAGGACTCTTCTTTAAGCTCTCCGTATTCCCGTTTTATGCGTGGTCTCCCGATGTATATCAGGGCGGTCCGACCCCGTTTGTGGCTCTGCTCTCAGTGGCATCCAAGGCGGCTGCAATAGGTGCACTGATTAAGGTTGTTATGATTATGTTTGCGGCAGATACAAATGCCCTTACCAACGGAAATATTGCCCTCATACTCGGAATTATTGCGGTTCTGACAATGACTCTGGGGAACCTGATGGCTATAAATCAGAATAACTTAAAGAGGCTTCTTGCCTATTCTTCGATTGCTCACGCCGGGTATATGATAATGGCACTTAGTGCAGTAGATGATACATCGGTTCTGGCTGTCAAGTTCTATCTTGTTGCATATCTTGTTATGAATCTGGGGGCATTCTATTGTGTGCAGATTGTCTCGGACAGAACAGACAGTGAGGATATCGAAAATTATTACGGACTTTCATCAAGAAATCCATATCTGGCAGCTTTATTTACGGTATTCCTTTTATCTCTTACAGGTATTCCTCCTTTCTTCGGTTTTATCGGAAAGTTCTATCTCTTCGCGGCGATTATCCATAAAGGCGGAGGCTGGTATTATGCACTTGCCATAATCGGAGTAATAAATTCGGCGATTTCCCTATATTACTATGCCAGAATTATAAGGGCGATGTATCTCTTAAATGGAAATGACGAGCCTTTTGTCTTCGATTCAGTCAGAAAATATACGATTGGGTTTTTAGGGGTTCTGGCAGTACTCTTTGGAGTCTGGTTTTCACCGGTTCTGAGATTTGTAGAATACTTCCATACAGTACTCAGATAACTAATCATTTTTCCAAACATATTAAGTGCAGAAGACTGAAGAGCTGAAGGCAATAGGACTATTAAGTTGGCTGAGTAGCGTTAGCGTATCGAAGCCACAGTCCATAGAAGAAGTCCACAGTCCACAGACCACAGTTTTTTTATAGAGCTGAAGACTGAAGGGCTGAAGTTCGATATTAGTCCATTGTCCATAGTCGACAGAGGAAGTCTACAGACAAGTAAGTGTGGAAAGACTATAGCTTCAGGAGAGAATATCTTTAATCCTGATTTGTAAACGTATAGTCTGTCAGAAGGCCCTTTTTATCCGTAGAGCTCTTCAAATAATCTGTATAGTTCCTTTGATTCCCTCAGAATCGAAATCGTATATTCGGCGTGATTTGGGAAGTATCCGTTGCCGATCAGCATTGTGGCTCCGTGTCCTATTCCTTCCGCTCCGAGTGCAGCCGCCGTAAATGATGTTGCCATTGAGAAGAAGTAGACAGTACCGTTGTCTTTGCAGGTAAGAATCGAACTCATTTCCGTATTCGGGACGTTTGTGCAGTTGATAACGATATCGCACATCTTTCCGCCGGTCTGTTCCTTTACCATCTCATAGATTTCGAGCGGTTTCTGGGCATTTCCCTTCAGACAGATATCTGCCCAGCCGTATTTCTTCATCCTCTCGAAGGATGAATCAGAGTGTGCAAGCCCGATTACCTTGCCGTTCTTACCGACCTTCTTCTTTGCTTCGTAAAGGCAGAGCATTCCCGATTTGCCTCCGGCACCGATGACCAGAACGGTGTGACCGTCCTTTACGAGGTGTGCGGTCTGTGCAGGGGCGCCAGCAACATCAAGTGCGGCAAGTGCGATCTTCTCCGGTATGTCATCGGGGAGTTTTACTGCAACTCCGGATTCAAAAAGAACAGCATAACCGTCTATCTCAACCTGTTCCTTATCCACTATTACATTTTTGATCTTTTCGATATAGAGCGGAGTCAGTGAGAGGGATACGAGGGTAGCAATCTTGTCACCTTTTTGGAGTTTCAGTTTACCTTTGTAATTTGGTCCGATATCCTTTACCCTGCCGATCAGCATACCGCCCGAACCGGTAACCTTATTGTGCTGTTTACCTCTCTCGGCTACCGTCTCGGTAATGATCTTTGCAATACCGTCAGGGTTACCACCGGCAGCGTTCTTCATCTGGTGAAAACTCGCCGAGTCAATGTTGAGTGTAATTACGTCGATGAGTATCTCGTTGTCATAGAGGGGTAGTGAATTGTCGAGCCTCAGCGCCGGCTGGGGAAGACTGCCTTTTGGTTCGATTACTCTGTGCGACCCGTAGGGACAACCGTTTGTTCTGTAAGACATAGTTTGCCTCCTTTCATCTTACATTGAGACCCAGATTCCTCGCAATAACGATTCTCTGGACCTCACTGGTTCCCTCCCCGATCTCAAGAAGTTTCTGGTCTCTGAAGAAACGTTCAACATTGTATTCTTTCATAAGACCGTAGCCTCCATGTATCTGAACCGCATCGGTTACGACCCTTTTCATTACCTCGGAACAATAGAGTTTTGCCATTGCCGCCTCTCTGGAGAAAGGCTTCCCCTGATCTTTGAGCCAGGCAGCTTTATAAAGAAGATTTCTGGCCGCCTCGATCTCCATTGCCATATTTGCGAGTTTGAAGGCAATAGCCTGATTGTCTCCTATTGGTCTTCCGAACTGAACTCTCTCCTTTGCATACTTCAGGGCGAGTTCGAACGCACCCTGTGCACCGCCGAGACCCATTGCACCTATCGAGAGTCTTCCTGCGTCGAGAGTCTTCAGCATCTGGTGGAATCCTTCGCCTCTTTTGCCAAGCAGGTTCTCCTCAGGTACTTCGCAGTCTTCGAAGTATAATTCTGCTGTATTGGATGCCCTCCACATAAGTTTCTTGTGCATCTCCTTTGCAGTGAACCCTTTTGTGCCGTAGGGTACGAGTATACAGGAGTATTCCTTCTTACCGTCGGGACGTGTGCCGGTAACCGCCTGAACCGTCACGACAGCGGTGAGCGGATTGGCCGCATTCGTAATAAATATTTTGGAGCCGTTTATAACCCATTTTTTATCTTTGAGAACGGCCGTGGTCTTCGAGCCTCCGGCATCTGAACCGGCATTCGGTTCAGTAAGACCGAATCCGGCAAGTCTGCCCCTGCAAAGTTCGGGCAGCCATTTCATCTTCTGTTCTTCTGTCCCGAAGTAATATATCGGACCGATGCCAAGCGAGTTGCCGGCAGCCACTGTTGCAGCCTGAGAGCCGTCTATCCTTGCAATCTCCTCGACAGCAATCACATAGGAGAGATAATCGAGCCCCGAACCGCCGTATTTTTCACTGACATACATCCCGAAGAGCCCCATATCGAACATCTTCTTTGTAAGTTCTACCGAGAACTCCTCCTTTTCATCCAGTTCCTGAGCAACTGGTGCAATCTCCTGTTCGGCAAACTCTCTGATACTCTTTCTCAGAATCTCCTGTTCCTGTGTAAGATTATAATCCGGCATAAATTTCCTCCCTCAAAAGTGGTCTTTTATAGGTATATATTTTTGTATGAATAGTCAAGAGATTACGAACATTTTGGGAAAGAATTATTTTACTCTGACAGGTATCTTTAACAATACAGAATATTGCCACAATCCCCCGTTTTGGGTGTTTTAACAAATGGAATAATAGTGCCGGAAACAATTTCTGCAACTTTGAGTTAATATATGCCCGCCTCGCTGTTTTACTTCTTTCTTTCTCTCTTTGACAATTTATATCTGTGGTGTTATTTTTAGTATTAGTTTTAAGGAGTCTTTATGAAAAAGATTATAATGTTGATCATTCTTGCAGGAATAGGCGGTCTTCTCTTCCTCTTCTGCAGCGATGACGGCGGGAAGAAGAACGGCGGAGGCGATGTATCGGTTACGGATCTGGTTGGTAAGGATTCGGAGGTATTGAAGGATGCCGATGTCTTCCCTGACGCCGACGAGGGAGATACGTCTATATTTGAGTGTATATACAGACCTCCTGTTGGAAAATTTAATCCGAAACTTTTATGGGAATGGACTACCTCATCTCAGGTTGCACCTGATTATAATGAAGTAATCGCTCTTCCTGTCGTTGTGAGCCTTACAGATGACAACGGCGACAAGAAGGCGGATATAAATGATACCCCCGATGTGGTCTTTATTTCATTCTCGTCAAAAAAGGAGGATTATGACAAGGGCGGTGTTCTGAGGGTTGTGAGCGGAGATGACGGGAGCGAAATATGTTCATTCGATGACCCGAATATGAGACTTGCATACGAATCGGGTCTTGCGGCGGGTGATATCGATGGAGACGGGATAGTCGATATAGTTGCTCTCGAGAAGAACAGGGTCTGGGTAAATGAGGGAGGGACGAACAAACTGAAACTTGTTCCCTCGCACCTCTTTGTTTTCAATGTCGTAAAGAACGAGAAGGGTGATGACTATCTCTGTATCCCCAAAAAGCAGGATGACCTTACTGAATGGGTCTCCTCAGATGTCGTGAATGCAGGCTGGGGTTCACCTACGCTCGCAGACCTTGACGGGGACGGAAAGTCCGAAATAATCGTCGGGAATGTGGTATTCGACTATAAAGGGAAGCTGATGTGGAAGGGGCAGGGCGGCAACGGCGGAATGGGGAAGGATCTTGTTACAACGCATTCAGGCTCCATATCTGTGGCAGCCGATATCAACGCAGACGGCAGACCGGAAATTATTGCGGGTAATACGGCATATAAATACAACGGCGAAATCCTGTGGCAGAGAAATGACCTTGTGGATGGTCTGGTCGGGGTTGCGGATATGAATCTGGATACAAAGCCCGAGATCGTTCTTGTCGCCTATAATAAGACCTTTATTCTGGACAGCAGCGGGAGTACTATCTGCGGTCCTGCAGCAATACCGGGTTCGATGAATGCGAGCCTGAATAAAGGCGGTGCCCCGATAATCGCCGATTTCAACGGAGACGGCAAGCCTGAATACGGGGTGGCAGGTGCCGAATATTTCGTGGTATTCGACAATCAGTGTAAGATTTTGTGGCAGAGTCCTACATCCGACAAGTCTTCGAATGTTACAGGTGCCTCTGTATTCGACTTCGAGGGAGACGGGAAGGCTGAGGCTGTCTATAACGATGAACTTTATCTGAGAGTCTATAGCGGCAAGGACGGACAGGTCCTCTTTCAGACACCGAATACAACGAATACGACATTCGAATATCCTCTGATTGTAGATGTCAATAACGACAATAAGGCAGAGATAGTCGTAATTGCAAATACTATCTGTTATTCCAATTGCAGTTCCAGTCCGAATCACGGTGTGAGAGTATATGCCGACACGCTGAACAACTGGGTATCTACACGCAAAATCTGGAATCAGCACGCATATCATATTACGAATATCTGCACAGGAGAGGAGGACGGATTCTGCAAGAGTACGGATAACAGATACGGGGCTATACCTAAAAATCAGATAAAAAACTGGGAGGTATCCTCACTCAATAATTTCAGACAGAATGTTCAGGGGACTTCAGGTTTTAAGGCCGCTGACCTGATAATTACAAAGGTGGATTTTATAAGAACTGAATGCCCAACAAATTTGTGGGCAAGGGTGACAATCAGAAATGAAGGCGAGGCACCGGTAGGCAAAGGTGTCAATGTCTCAATGTATTATGGCAAGAAGAAGGACGGAGGCAAATGTGTAGGGTCCGGCAAGACTACAAAAGGACTCAGACCCGGTGATTATACGGATGTGGATGTCAAGTGGTATCAGGTAGATGTGAGTTACCCTGTAAATCTCGAGTTTATTGTCGATGAAGACTGTGACGGGAATGAGCAGTATAATGAGTGCAGGGAGAACAACAATAATTACATTATCTTCGACGTCTATTGCGAGAAGGAAGGATAAGTGAGAAGCGGCGGTTTCGAGATAAGGGAGATTCTGCCGTCTGTATTCGGGCTCGACGGCGGTGCTATGTTCGGTATTGTCCCTAAACCATTGTGGAACAGGGTCTATCCGTCGGACGAGATGAACAGAATAGATATGGCGGGGAGAATCTTCATTCTTTCAAAGGAAGGCAGAAATATAATTATAGAGACGGGAATGGGGACAAAATACGACGAGAAATTCAGGAAAATCTATAATATCCGCCAAAATAATCTGACCGAACTTCTAAAAATGCATTCGCTCTCGGAGGAGATGATAACGGATGTAATCGTCTCGCATCTCCATTTCGACCACGCCGGAGGGCTTACGAAGAGAGAGGGTGAAAAGGTTGCACCTGTATATCCCAATGCCCGGATTTACGTTCAGAAGGCTCAGCTTGAAAATGCGATGAATCCGTCGGTTAAAGACAGAGGGAGTTATATAAGGGAAGATTTTGAATTCCTCGCCGGATACCGGAATTCTGTCATTCTCGACGGGGAGTATGAGTTGTTAAGTGGTGTCAGGATTAAGCCGGTCTTTGGTCATACACCGGGTATGCAGACGGTATATATCGATACAGGTGAGCATAATTTTATTTTTACCGCGGACCTCATACCTACGGCACGGCACATAAAGATTCCGTATATTATGGCATACGACCTGAATCCGCTTAAGGCGATAGAGGAGAAGAGAAACCTTCTTGATTACGCAGCAGAAAATGATTCGGTAATGCTTTTCCCTCACGATATCTTTACTGCCGCTGCGAAGGTCAGATATAACAATAACGATTTTGAGATAAAGGAAGAGATTAAACTATGAACAGAAGAGAGACCTGTTTGTCCTTTTTTCTTCTTTTGATTATTTCCTGTGCACCGCCTGTAACAGTGAGCGTCCCCTTTACGGACGATTTCGAGAGAGACCGCCTTGGAGACAACTGGTATATGATAGAGAATGCCGACTGGGAGATTAAAAACGGGGCACTTCACAGCAGCAATTCCAAGAATGTCCCGTTGTGGCTCAAGCTGAAATTGCCCGAGAATGTTATCATTGAATTTGATGCGTGGGCGGAGAAGACGAACTTCTGTGACCTGAAGTGTGAGATCTTTGCCGACGGAAGGATTCACGCAAGCGGTTACATCATTATTCTTGGCGGATGGAAGAACCAGATTTCGACCATTGCAAGGCTCGATGAACACGAGAAGACCCGCATAGAGAAAAGACCGACCGAATGCGACCCGAAGGCAAGACATCATTTCAGGATTATCAGATACAACGGTAAGATTGAGTGGTATCTGAACGACAAACCCTATATGGAGAGAGCCGATAAAGAGCCGCTCTTTGGCAGTAAGCACAACAGATTTGCTTTCTCGAACTGGATGACAGATGCATATTATGACAATCTGAGTATCAGAGAATACAAACCGTAGATGAAACTTCTCTGTGATTCAATGCTCGGAAAACTGGCGGTATATCTGAGGACGCTGGGAATAGATACCGAATATTCTGATTCGAGGTATTTTGACCTGAAGACTGACAGGGTAAGGGGAGAGGAGAGAATATTTCTGACCCGTGATACAAGGGTGCTGAAGATGAAAAATGTGCCGCCGTACTTCTTCGTAAAGAGCAATTACCCCGATATGCAGCTGCCGGAGGTGCTTGAGGGGCTGAAGATAGAATTGCAGGAATTCAGACCGTTTTCAAGATGCCTGAGATGCAATTGCGAACTCAGAATTATAGAGAAGGAAGATATCAGAGATAAGGTCCCGGATTATGTCTATAAGACTCAGAAGAGCTTCTCCTTTTGCGAAAGATGCAATTCCGTATACTGGCAGGGGACACATTATGAACGGATAAGAAGATGGGTGGATACAGTAAGACAGATAATGAGCAGATAGGTTATAGTCCACGGTCCACAGTCGACAGTCCACAGAAAGATAGTGCTATAGAGCTGAAGGCTGAAGTGCTGCAGGTGATAGGACTATTAAGGTGGCTGAGTAGCGTTAGCGTATCGAAGCCACCGCCAAGATGGACATTTCGATAAGGCTTCGCCTACTCAATGTCCTTTTAATACTAAGGTCGCTGAGTAATTGAGTGTACCGAAGCGATGTAGAGCTGAAGGCGAGAGGGATGAAGTTTTGATGGGAGAACTTTATGAATTTGT
>DYEF01000061.1 GCA_020725805.1 Bdellovibrio sp. | reverse complement strand
TCCCTATTACCCCCCATAGGGAAACATATACTTTTCCCTGTAATTCCACTTTAATCCCTAACTTTTCTTTATATCCAAACCTATTAAATGTAACATTTCTACTTTGCAGATAATGTAACATTTCTATTTTGGAACAACAGTAAACCCGATTTTTATTGACAAGGCGGGAATAATAAATAAACTCCACCTGTTAGTAGTAATTGAGGAGGTAATTATGAGAGTAAGAAGTTTGATGATTGCAGCGTTGATTCTGTCAGTAGTTTTCCTGTTCGGTTGTCCCCCCAAATTCCCTAACTGTAAAACAGATGAACACTGTAAATCGTTTGAAAATAATGAAGGTAAGGTTGTCTGCGTAAATGGTCAGTGTCAGGAATGCGGAAAAGATGAGGACTGCGGTTACGGTAAAATCTGTAAATTCAATAAATGTGAAATCAAACCCGAGTGTATAAATGATGCAGACTGCTCCGGCGGTATGCTCTGCAGGAACAACAAGTGTGTCCCGGAATGCACAATGGATTCTGACTGTACCGGCGGAAAGATATGCGAAGGTGTCAGATGCGTACCTGCCCAGTGCATAAAGAATGAGGATTGTGCCGAGGGTAAGATTTGTGAATCAGGAAGATGTGTTCAGAAGATGGTTGCGAAGGAAGCCGAGTGCACCGTGGACAGCATATATTTCGAATTCGACAAATATGACATTACCTCCGAGTCTGCTGACATACTCAAGAAGAACGCCGAGTGTATAAAGAAGAAAGGGACGAAGAAGATTGTTATCGAAGGTAACTGTGACGAGAGAGGAACTACGGAATACAATATGTCCCTTGGTCAGAAGAGGGCTGAGGCTGCGAGAAAGTACCTCAAAAACCTCGGACTCAATATAAAGATAGACACAATCAGTTACGGCAAGGAAAAACCTGTCTGCAAAGAGTCCAACGAGGAGTGTTGGGCAAAGAACCGTAGGGATGATATAGTATCCAAATAGCCCCTTATCCAAAAAGATAAGATGAAGATTCTTCCAAAAACTATATTGACAGTAATAGCATTTGCTCTGTTTCTGAACGGCTGTTTTATATTTATGTCGCGCGACGAGGGTGAACAGCTGGCCGAGGAAATAAATCAGCTCAAGACCGAACTTAAGAATCTTAAGGAAAAACAGGCACTCGACCAGAAATCCACAGAAGAGAGACTCCAGAATTATGATAAAGATGCCCAGAAACTTTCACAATCCCTTGAAAATATCAGAAGCACATACGGCAGCAATGTAGCGGATTTCGGAGTTCAGCTTGACAAGGTGGTCAGCTCCATTATGGAACTGAACGGCAAGTATGAGCTGAATATGCACAGAATTGATGAACTGAATAACGAACTGAATAAACTGAAGGACGCATACTCGAAACTGCCGCAACAGGGGACACAGAAGACTGCCGAAAGACAGGAAGAAAAGACAGATAAACTCACTGGAATAAAGAGACCGACCACCAGAAAAGAGTATATAGTTCTGGCAAAAAAATTTCTGGGCGACAAGCAGTGGGAGGCCTCCAGAATTCTTCTGGATGAGGCGCTCACGAAGTGGAATGACAGCGGCAAATATGAGATTATAATGCTTATAGCCGAGACTTATTACCGTGAAGGGAAATTCCAGAACGCAATCCTCGAATATGAAAAGATTATTAAAGAGAATCCGAAAAAATTTGATTCAATGGATGAGGTTCTCTACAAGATGGGGATTTCCTTTATCAATATCTCGCTTAAGGATGACGGCAGGACGATTCTTGAAGAACTTATAAAGAACTACCCGAAGTCCAGATATTCCTCGATGGCCCAGAATAAACTGAAAGAGATAAAAAAATAAAAACCTACCTTTTTCTGAGCCGTTCCTTGATTCTGAAGAGAAAATTCAGTGCATCGATTGGAGTCAGACTGTTCAGGTCTATCTCCTCCAGTTCGTCGAGAATCTCCTCTCTTGCACTGGTGTGAAAGAGACTCAGCTGAGATGTCTCTTCTTTCTTTTCGGATCTTGAGAGCCGCGGGCGTCCGATGTCGTCGAACTCGGTCTCCATAAGATTCTTCAGTATCTCCTGTGCCCTTTTTATAACTTCCTCCGGTACTCCCGCAAGTTTTGCCACCTGAATCCCGTAAGAGAGACTTGTGCCGCCCGGAATCAGTTTGTATAAAAATATAATCTCGTTATTGAATTCCTTGACCGAAACACTGTAGTTCTTTATGCGCGGTTTCGTCAGGGACAGGTCTGTCAGTTCGTGATAGTGGGTTGCAAAAATCGTTCTTGCACCGATTCTGTCGTGAATATCCTCGGCGATCGCCCATGCTATGGAAATCCCGTCGAAGGTCGAAGTTCCTCTCCCGACCTCGTCCAGCAGAATGAGAGATTTTTTTGTTGCCCTTTTTAGAATCGTTCCGACCTCTACCATCTCCACCATAAATGTTGAAAGTCCCTTTGAAAGGAAATCGCTTGCGCCGACTCTCGTAAATATCCGGTCGGCAATTCCTATTCTTGCGCTTGTGGCAGGTACGAAACTTCCCGATTGTGCAAGTATCAGAATCTGGGCAGTCATTCTCATAAGCGTAGATTTGCCGGCCATATTGGGACCTGTTACAATCATGAGCTGTGTATCTTCGGTGTTAAGGTGAATGTCGTTCGGTACATATCTGCTGTAACCTATCAGTTTGGAGAGAACAGGGTGTCTCGCCCCCGAGAGGTCTATCAGATTTTCTGTGGTAATCTCCGGTTTTACATAATTCTCCTCGAGTGATACGGTGGCGAATGAGGTCAGGGCGTCCAGACAGGCAATTCCGTCGGCGGTCTTTTCGATTCTTGCAATTTCGGCAGAGAGTTCGCTGAGTGTCTCCATGAAGATGTCATACTCGAGCGCCTTTCTCTTCTCGTCCGATGAAAGGACCTTTTCTTCGAGGTTTTTGAGTTCTTCGGTAATGAATCTCTCGGCATTGACCATCGTCTGTTTTCTGATGTAATCCTGCGGTACGAGGTGAAGATTTGCCTTTGTAACTTCGATGAAATAGCCGAAGACCTTGTTGTATCTGACCTTCAGGGAATTTATACCTGTCCTGTTTCTCTCCCGCTCTTCTATGCCGGCGATTATGGATTTGAGGTCTTTTGAAATTCTGATAAGTTCGTCCAGCTCACTGTTGTTGCCGGGTTTGATTATTCCGCCTTCATTGATTACTGCCGGCGGGTCATCCATGATCCTTTTTTCTATGAGTTCAAAAACGTCTGATAGCAGGTCAATCCTGCCGTTGATTTCTGATATCAGTTCGGAATGCATCTGGCCTATGATATTCTTTATTCTGGCAAGCGGTTTTATACTGTTTTTTATCGATATCAGGTCCCTTGGATTTGCATGTCTGTAACAGACCTTTGAGGCGAGTCTCTCGATATCGGACATCTCTTTTATGAGATTCGAGAGTTCACTAAGTCGTATCGTGTCGTTCCGGAGTTCCTCGACGGCATTGTGACGTTTGCCGATTTCCGATATACTGAGAAGCGGATATTGCAGCCAGCGCCTCAGCATTCTTGAGCCCATTGCGGAGTTTGTCCTGTCGACCGCCCAGAAGAGGGAGCCGTATTTTTTCTGGTCAAGGGAGTTTGCGAATATCTCGAGATTCCTCTGGCAGGTCTCGTCCAGAAAGAGATAATCCTTCTCATCGATTGAGACAGGGTCTTTTATGAGTGTTATCTGACGTTTCTGCAGGGATTCGACATAATTGATGATGATTTGTACCGCACCGGATAACCCTTCACTCAAATTGTTGCCGAAGGCAGAACTTCCATTTTTGCTTTGCAGTTCCTCGCTTATCAAAGAGAACGGTATCCTCTCCTTTTCGAGATATCTTGTCAGGTCCTTTGACTCCTGATTCCCCCTTACAAGAATCTCCCGCGGCTCCATAAGTTTTATCCTGTCCCTTATGTCGGAAATATCCTTGGTCTCGGAGACGAAGAGGTCTCCCGTGGACGGGTCGAGGAATGCCGCGGAATATACCCCTTTTATACAGAAAACCGCACAGATAAAATTGAATCTGTCGGATTCGAGGGTGTCGGTATCCAGAACCATTCCGGGAGTAACAATACGGGTGACCTCTCTCTTTACAATCCCCTTTGCGAATCTCGGGTCTTCGACCTGATCACAGATCGCGATTTTGTATCCCATATCGAGAAGTTTGTTTATGTAAAATTTCGCTGAATGATGGGGGACACCGCACATCGGCACCTTCTCTTCTCCCCTTGAGCGGGAGGTTAGGGTAAGATTCAGAAGCTTCGAGACATTTACGGCATCCTCAAAGAACATCTCGTAAAAATCGCCGAGCCTGAAAAAGAGGATACAGTCGGGATACTGGGATTTGGTCTGAAGATACTGCTGCATCATCGGGGTCAGATTTACTTCGGAAATAAAGTTTTTATCCTCAATCATTTTCACGCCGCCTTTATTTCGTTAGGCCAAAAGGCAAAACTTTATTTATATTAATTAAGCGGCTTCTTCAACTAATTAATTTGTAAAGATTGCCGGACGATTGATAAGCTATAATCGATTGCAGAACCGATTGTCAGTAATAAGGGATTCAGGATTTTGGCCTATCTGATTATTTTTGTAAAAGTTCGGCCTGACAGTTTAAAAAATCTGTAAGGTATGTGGCACAATTAATTTTTTCGATACAGACGGTTGTATTGTCGATGAATTTCTGAGTGAGACATTTGTAGTTTTCGGGTTTGTTCATTTTCTGAACGCAGGTCTCCTTTGTATCAAGTGTTGCCTTACATTCAATCATTTTGTCGCAGAGTGTCTCCGCATACTTGGCAACATCCGGAGGAGGCGGACACTGGGTCGGAATCTCTTTTACACAGGCTTCGATATCGCTGCATTTATCGTTTGTGAGGCATTTACCCATGGCATCCATATATGACTGCTCGAAATATCCGTTATTCTGATAATCCTTGCAGTAAGTCTTGCAGTTTGCAAGTTGTGACTCCTTTATGTTGCCGCATTCCAGTGTCTTGTCACAGAGCTTTTCGCAGTCGAATTCTGCTTTCTTATCCGAATCACCGGAACATGAAATCACCGCCAACAGACAGGTAATCAGAGCAATAAATTTTATAAATTTTCTCATATTTAACCTCCGCAGAAACAAATTATCCACAAATTATTACTGTTTGTAAACAGATATTTTGAAGTTTTGATAGCTGAAATCGCTTTACAAAAGGGGACTTTGATACTAATTCATCACCTGAGAGACTAAGTCTCATTTTTTTTACGGAGGAAGAGATGTCAAAAAACCTGATTGAAGGAAATAACATTTTTTCAGAGATTATCAACAGGGAAAAAGACTGCATACTCGTTACAATGGAAGAGCCTTTCGCCCTGATAAAGGATAATGTAAGGCCAAAGGAAGTGATATTTAATTGTGATATGACCGAAGATAATCTGAAAAGGCTCTCTTCTGACAAAAAGGAAGGTAACATTATATACGGATTCGGCGGAGGTACTGCCTGCGATACAGCAAAATATCTTGCGGCAAAATGGAATCTGCCTGTTGTGATTGTGCCGTCTGTCGTCTCTGTCGACGCTTGGTTGTGCAGGTCTGTTGCCGTCAGATTCGACCACAAGGTAAGGTATGTGGAGGATGTCAATCCTCAGAGATTTATTGTTGACTACGCTATATTGAAAAAAGGACCGGAGATACTCAATAAGGCCGGTGTCTCGGATGTCCTCTCAATTACAACCGCACTCGGTGACTGGAATATTGCGAGGCGCGAATTCGGTGACAGGTATGATATATCCTATTACAACGCCTCCCGTAATATTGCTGTTAACCTTCTTTCAAGAGAGACCGATATATCGGTACTAAACGAAGAAGGATTGCGTGCGATTGTCAGAGGACAGCTTGAAGAGGTGCTTCTCTGCGAGGAATGGGGGAATTCACGTCCCGAGGAAGGGGGAGAGCACTTTCTGGGTTATTGTCTTGAGGAGATTACACACAAACATTATATACACGGATTGTTAATCGCACTGAATATTCTTGTTGTCCTGAAGCTGCAGAGAGATGAGGCGGTATTTGATTACAAAAAGATGTATGGCTTTTTCAAAAATATCGGGCTCGATTTCTCGTTTGCCAGACAGAATATCACTCCCGATGAATACAGAAAGGCACTCCTCTCAACACCTGAATATGTCAAAAAGGAGAAACTCTATAATGGTGTATTCTCCCGCAGGTCTGTATTCGACGGGCAGGGAGAATACTCTGTGGACGGGATTACCGAATGGGCAGCCTCACTGAAAAATTAGGAGCATACAGTTCATCATATCTTCCATATACTTATCACAGGATACCTTTGATACACAATCTGTCATATCCGATACATATTTCTCTGTAGTGCAGGAAAAGTCGTTATTCTCTTTTTTCTGCTCTTCTATGCATTCTTCCTTTGTCTTTGTAGTGGCTTTGCACTCGAGCATCTTATTGCAGATTGTCTCGTAATATTTTGAGCCATCGATAGCGGGGCATTTGCTCTGAGATTCTTCTACGCAACTCTCAATCTTGGCACAATCATCATTGTCAAGACATTCGTTGATGTTTTTGAGGTAATTTTTATCGAAATATCCCTTTTCGTTTAAGTTGTTGCAGAATTGATTGCAGTTTGATTTCTCTTCCGCTGTCATCTCCTCATCGCACTTGGTGGCTTTTTCACAATACTTGTTGCAGTCGAGCCTGACGTTGTCGTCATCCGAACAGCTTAGGGGAAAAACAAAGACCAGAACGAACAGAAAAAGAATTTTTTTCATAAAACACCTCCTTAAATTCTAAAAAAACAATACTATGTTCAGACAAATTTTTCAATTTTTTTTGAAACAGGTTTTTGCCTGTAATTCAGAAGACAGGTTTTCTGAGATGCGTCAGACAGATGACTTTTGACATCGATATACGTCCGTGTTATAAATTTCGTCAATGAAGGGTATTTATATTCTTTTTATGTTTTTTGTTGTGTTGCTTGTGTCCTGTGAGCAGACTGACGGGATTAAAACGGACATTTTAGGCGGTAATTACTCAGTCTGTACGAGGGATATGGAGTGTGGTATAGGGAGATACTGTTCTGATGACGGAGTCTGTTCTGTAGACTGTAACTCCGATAAGGACTGTGTATTTGTCTTTGGCTCAGAGGATATTGAAAATGGTTATTTCTGTTCTCCCTGCGGAAGGTGTCTTAAGAAAGGTGAAAAGGACAAGAAGTGTATTCTGGCAAAGGAGATTCCCTGTGAAAATGACGATATATGCAGGGAGAGTCTTACATCTGAATACATATGCGGTAAAAGCGGTTTCTGTGTAAAAAAGTGCACGAAAGATGCTGATTGCAGAAAACTGGGGAGAGGCTGGTCGTGCGGCGATGAAAAGATCTGCATAAGACGGTGTTTTTGCAATAAGGACTGTTATTTCTTTGGCTGGGGATATGAATGCAGGCTGCCTGACGGTATAAATGACAATGAAAACTGCAGAGCAGATAGTCCGGTATCCGGTGAGTGTATGCCCCGTGAAGGCGGTATTGACTGGGGGAAAGACATAAACTTCGAAAAGGAATCCTATGCATATACGGGAATATGGGGGTGGAATGTCAATTATGCGGTAAGGACTACCGGTCTCCCTCTTGTCTCCCAGCAGGATTCTGTGTCGGTTGCCTACGGGCTTGCGAAGATAATTCAGAACTCCAAGGGCGGGATAAGTATTAATCTGAAACTCTGCTCGATAAGACTGAAGAATTTCAAGGAGGATGATTCCGAATTCGAGGACCTCGCATATATAATAGTCCCGGACTCTTACAGCGATTCAATCCCGGTTCTTGTGAATAATACGGAAAGGCTTCCGGAGATGAAAACAGGAACGGGATTCGTTACAGACACGGTCCTTGATGTAAGGGGGGCAAGGCTACCGGACCCCTGGAATACACCGCTGCCTGATTTCGAAAATACGGAGTATGTATATGATCAGGACAGGGATACAAATCCCGGAATGACCGTCTTTGTGGCAGGAGTTATGACAGGAGAGGTATATAATGTCCAGAGGTGGTGGGTGCGGTATCACATCAAAGTCAAAGACAGTGACAGAATGTCTGGGCTGATAGATTTCAGCAGCGAAGAGACGATTGTCGGGGCAAGTAATAAAATCTTCCTTACGAAGATAAAAGTAATACCGCATCACCAGTCTGACAGGAGCTATTTCAGGGCAGTAAGACTTAGCAATGAATCGGACTGCAACACCGTTATCGATATGAGCAAGGACAGAAATTCCTTTATCTATTTTACCCCGCACTATTCTGAATAGTATGTTCTCTCTTTTTGGATTTTTCAGCCGGAAATTAATCATCAGGAAGGTACATTAACAGATTGTTTGAAATTCTTATCTGTTTGAGAGCAGTACAGGTTTCAGAAACTTTGCTGTATAGGATTTATCTGATTTGATTATCTCCTCCGGAGTTCCCTGAGCAACTATATAGCCGCCCTCATCTCCCCCTTCGGGACCGAGGTCTATTATGTAGTCGGCACATTTTATTACATCCAGATTGTGCTCTATGATTACAAATGTATTTCCAGCGTCTACCAGTCTCTGGATTACATTCATAAGTTTTTTGATGTCTGCAAAGTGCAGACCTGTTGTCGGTTCGTCCATTATGTACAGGGTCGATGTGTCGTGCCGTTTGCCGAGTTCTGTGGCAAGTTTTATTCTCTGTGCCTCACCTCCGGAAAGGTTTGTGGCAGGCAGACCTGTCTTGAGATATCCTAAACCGACATCATCCAGTGTTCTGAGTATCCTCGATATCCTTCTGTGGTTTTCAAAGAATCCGAGCGCCTCCGATACCGGCATATTCAGGATATCGGCTATGGTCTTTCCTTTATATGTGATTTCGAGTGTCTCCCTGTTATATCTCAGCCCTCCGCATTCATCACAGGTTACATATACATCGGGCAGAAACTGCATCTCTACCGAAATCAGTCCTGCTCCCTCACATACCTCGCATCTGCCTCCCTTGACATTGAAACTGAATCTCCCCGCCTTATACCCTCGGGATTTTGCCTCAACTGTCATTGCAAAGAGTTCTCTTATCGGAGTAAATAGACCTGTGTATGTCGCTGCATTGCTTCGGGGTGTCCTTCCGATCGGGGACTGGTCGATCTGGATTATCCGCGAAATATTATCATATCCTTTTATGTTCTTGTATGGTAATCCGCTGCGGTTCGAGATGCCAAGTCTGTTCATCAGAGCAGGATAGAGGGTATCCATAATCAGTGTGCTCTTCCCTGAACCCGAAACTCCGGTGATGACAGTCAGTGTACCGAGAGGAATCCTGACCTCGATATCTTTCAGGTTGTTGCCGGTTGCACCCGACAGGATGAGAAACTCCTTCCCCTTTCTCCTCTTCTCCTGAATCTCTATTCTCTCCTCTCCCCTCAGAAAGCGCGCCGTTACGGATTCCTTGTTTTGCAGAAGTTCGTCGACCGTCCCGTTTGCGACAACGTATCCTCCGTGTTCTCCTGCACCCGGGCCCATATCTATCACAATATCTGCACTCCTGATAGTTGCCTCATCGTGTTCCACTACTATGACTGTGTTGCCGATGTCCCGGAGGCTGTTTAGGGTCTTTATAAGGCGGATATTGTCTCTCTGGTGCAGACCTATAGATGGTTCGTCGAGTACGTATATGACACCTGAGAGAGCTGTTCCGATCTGTGTCGCAAGTCTTATCCTCTGGTATTCCCCTCCTGAAAGTGTGGAGGATGTCCGGGACAATGTGAGATAACCGAGACCTACGTCTTTCAGAAATGAGAGCCGCTCCTTTATTTCCCTGAGAACGATACCCGCTATTTCACTCTCCCTCTTCGAGAGTGAAAGATTCGAGAAGAATGCAATGGTGTTATCTATGGAGAGTTCGGTTACATCGATTATATTTTTCCCGCTGATATATACGCTGAGATATTCGGGTCTGAGCCTTTTGCCGTTGCATCTGGGACAGGGTCTGTAACTTATAAATTTCTCAAGATATTCCTTGACCGTATTTGATTCGGTCTCTTTGTATCTCCTCTCGAGAAACGGGATTGCTCCCTCGAAGTAGATAGGGTCCTCTTCGTTGTTGCCGTACATCAGGATTCTTTTGACCCTGTCAGGAAGTTTTCTGAAAGGTGTGTCGGGACTGATTCTCAGCAGCCGAAGGGCTGTATATATCTCGTCCAGAAAGAATGTGTGCATCTGTGAAAATGCCGCAAATGCCCCTTCTCTTACAGATAATTGCTGGTCAGGTATGATTTTGTCGGGGTCGAAGTAATAAAGATTACCGATACCTGTGCAGTGTGTGCAGGCACTTTTCGGATTATTGAACGAAAAGAGTGCGGGTTTAAGCTCGGGGAGCGATATCCCGCAGTTTATGCAGGCGTATCTCTCGGAGAATATCTTTGAGAGATTTATCTCCTCTGCCTCTACTTTTACGAGGCCTTTTGTGAGTTTGAGTGCGGTCTCCACAGAGTCGGTGATTCTGCCCTTTTCATCAGGGGTAACCATTATTCTGTCTATACGGACATCGATATCGTGTTTTCTGTTCCTGTCTATCTCTATCTTCTCGTCCAGATCATAAAGGACACCGTCTATCCTTATACTCGAAAATCCGCTCTTTTTATATGCGTTTATCTCTTTTTTGTATTCACCTTTCTGACCGGTAACTACCGGGGCGTATATTACAATCAGTTTGCCGTCAGCAATCTTAAATATCTGATCTGTTATCTCCTGAACTGTCTGACGTGATATCTCCCTTCCGCAGATATGGCAGTGTACCTTTCCTATTGCTGCATAAAGCAGACGCATATAATCGTAGATCTCTGTTACGGTTCCTACGGTCGAACGGGGGTTGTGGCTGAGCGTTCTCTGTTCTATGGATATGGCAGGGGAGAGGCCTTCGATAAAGTCTACATCGGGTTTTTTCAGTTTCTCCAGAAACTGTCTTGCGTAGGCTGAGAGTGATTCTATGTATCTGCGCTGACCCTCGGCATATATTGTATCGAAAGCAAGCGAAGATTTGCCTGAGCCGGATACCCCGGTTATTACTACAAGTCTGTTCTTTTCAAATGAGAGGTCGATATTTTTCAGGTTATGTTCCCGTGCGCCTCTGATTTTCAGGTATTCCATACGATATTTCCGGAAAATCTTCTGGATATTCTATAGGCCGTTTCGAGGGCACGAAATGCTCCTTCTGACTCGGCCTGGCTTTTTCCTGCCACCTCAAATGCCGTACCGTGGGCAGGTGATGTCCTTATTACAGGCAGACCAAGTGTAATATTGACCGATTTTGAGATACCGAATAATTTGACCGGGATTAGTGCCTGGTCGTGATACATTGCCAGTACGGCATTATATCTCCCGTTAAAAGCCCTGTAAAATACCGAGTCTGAAGCAAACGGACCATTTGCATTTATGTTTTCACTTCGTGCAGCATCTACGGCAGGGGCAATTATCTCCTTCTCCTCTTTTCCGAGAAGTCCGCCTTCTCCGGCGTGAGGATTCAATCCGCAGACAGCAATTGCTACTTCTCTGATTCCGAAGAGATTTCTCATTGCAAAGTCGAGCATACGAAGGTTTTTCAGAATGTTTTCCCTGCTCAGAGCTTTCGGGACCTGTGAGAGCGGGATATGTGTTGTGTTGAGGGCAATGAGCGGTCTTCCCTTCATATGAAAGAGCATCTGGACAAAACTGACGTTGAATAGTTTCTTGAACAGGTCTGTGTGCCCCGGAATCTCAATCCCCTCTCTTAAGAGTCCGAGTTTGGATATCGGCATTGTAACTATGGCAGATAGCTTATGGGTACCGATGCTCCTTGTTGCCTCCTTTATAAATTCTATCTGTGCAATATTGCCCTGTTCGGACGGGATTCCCGGCTGGAAATCATCCTCTTTCAGATTGCCGATATCGGATATGCCTATTCTCTGTGACCTGAGCATTTCCGAAAATTCCCTGCCTTCCTCAAGAATGGAAGAGTAGAAATCAAGAACCCGTTTATTCCCGAATATCAGAATGCTGACATTTCTGGTCCTGCGGATAAATTTTACGGCAGAGCGTATAAGTATTTCCGGTCCTACTCCGGAAGGGTGTCCCATAGTAACGCCGATAATTGATGACATATCTTTTTCTCCGGTTCTATTTCAGATTGATATATATTGTATATTTCTTCTTCAGTGAATCAATGACATATGAGTATTGTTTCATTATCTCCTTTTCGAAGAGCATTCTTTTGATGTCCTCCTTTGCTTCGTCAAATCCTTTTATGTCGGCATCAAGAATCTTATTGACCCTGAACACGTAATAACCTTCGGGGAATTTCAGTATCTGTGATACTTCGCCCTCCTTGAGACTGAAAATGGTCTTTTCGAATTCGTCTCTCATATCGCCCTTTGAGATTTTGCCTATGTGTCCTCCCGAAGGGGCCGAAGGGTCGTCGGAGTATTTTCTGGCAAGTTCGGCAAAATCCTTGCCCTCTGATATCTCCTTTTTCAGCTCATCGGCCTTCTCGAGGGATTTCTTGTCGGAGGACTTGTCTTTCAGTGTCGATATGAATATCATTGAGATATCATAGTCTTTGTTAAGCTTACCGGAGCCGAATTCCTGATTGTAAAAGAGTTTTGCGTCCTCGTCCGTAATTTTGACCCTCTGACGGATTCTGATGGCTATAAATTTATTCTTTCTTACCTGTCTTCTCATCTCGTCTTTATACTGTTCGTATGAAAGTCCTTCCTTTGCCAGAAGTTTTACGAAATCCTCTTCAGAAAATCCTCTCTGTTTTCTGATGTCATCTATAGTGGCCTTGAGTTCCGACTCTGTTACATCCTGTCCCATCTTTCTGAGTTCCATCTGTATAATCTTGTCTTCGATAAGTTCGCTTAGGACGTTCATATAAAACTTTGAGACCTTCGGGTCACTCTCGGTATATTCCACCTTGTTGCCCGTCATTATCTCAACTTTACCTGCAAGGTCAGAGAGCATTATTATCTCATTCTCGATTCTCGCAGCAATCCTGTCGACCATTATTCCGTCAGCGGAGATGAGCAGGGCAATTATCAAAATCGGATTTGTAAGCATAAAAGTACCTCAGTTAAGTTTTTCGAGCATCTGTTCGTTGATAGTAATCCGGTGCTCTGTTCTAAGCTTTCTGAGAAGGCTGTTTTTCTCTCTCTCCCGGTAGTCATCCAGCAGTTTTATATAGATCTTTTTCTTTATATCCTCAAAGGAAAGTTCCTTCTCCGGTGTACGCTTTACCATTTTGTATATTCTGTATCCCTCGGATGATTCGATTATCTGCGAGATTTCACCTTCCTTTAGTTTTCTGCACTCCCTTGTAAAAAACTCATCGATTGAATCCTCGGGCAAAAATCCGAGGTCTCCGCCGTTTTTCTTTTCAGGCGATTCCGAGTAGAGCTGTGCCAGTTCCTCAAATGATGCACCCTTCTTTAATTGTGAAATTATATTCTGTGCCTCGTCACGTGTCTTTATGACAATCTGTTTCATCCTGCACCGGGCGCTCTCTCTGAATTCGTCTTTGTGTGAATCAAAATATTCCTTTAGTTCATCATCTGTTATGTTGATATCCTTTGTCAGGGCGTTTATCAGCTTCTCTGTTACGATGCGTCTTTCAATCTTTTCCTTAAGGATTGCCTCCGTAAGCATCATAGATGACAGATATGTTCCGAATGTCATATCTGTATGTCCTTCCTTCATCTCTAAAAGTTCCGCCTCAATCTCCGGATTATCTGCCTTTATGCCTCTCTTCTTTGCTTCCTGATAAAGGAGCTCCTCGTTTATGAACTGGATTATGAAGTTCTGTCTTACGATCTTGCTGTCGAGACTATGTCTGGTCTCTGCTGTGTCGGATGCCGACTTCATCCTGTTGTAATCGAAGAGAACGGACGAGAGATAATATTCTTTGTCATCTATCATAAAAAGGTAGTCTTCCTTCTCCTTCTTCTCCTCTTTTACACAGTATAGCCCCGGAAGGCTCATTAAAAACAGTAGTACCGTAGCAAATCCGGTTTTGATTTTCTCTTTATTAAAGGACATCTATTTTTTTACAGGCGGTTTCATCTGAACAGGTATCGGCCCCTTTGAAGCCTCACCTGACGGAGGAACTTCAATCTGAATCTTGTTGAGATTCTCTTCAAGGATGCTGACATTATACTTCTTCTTGAGTGAATCAACCCATTCCTCGAGCGCCTTCTGTCTCTTTTCGCTGTAGAGCTTCATTCTAATAGTCTCTTTTACCTCGTCGAGGGTTCTGTTTATTGCCTGTCTTTTCCCGCGGAGCTTTATTATGAAAAAACCATCCTTTGTTTCTACCGGCTGTGGTGTTATATCATTTATCGATGCAAGGGAGAATGCCGCATCTGCAAATTCCTTTCCGTATTTGTTTGCAAGCTCCTCTCTTGAAAGATATGCAAGTTCCCCGCCTCTGGCCTTGATTTCGTCGTCATCTGACTTTGACTTTACGAGATTGAAAAAGTATGTGTCGTCGTCCTTGTGTGCAATAATGTCCTTGAGATATTTTTCTGCCTCTTTCTTCTTTGCGGCACGGTCCTTGCTGCCTTCGGGCGCCTTTACGAAGAAAGCCCTTACATATACAGCCTCGGGTTTGTTGTAGTCAGTAATATTCTGTTCGTAGTGCTTCTTTATATCTTCTTCAGACACAAGTTCCTGTTTCTTCTTCTCGTCGAATTCCTTCGCGATCATCTTTGAGATGGAATCAGATTTCATTCTGTCAACTACGTCGGGGTCCTTGTCGAATCCGAGTTTCTGAGCCTCCATGAAGAGGACTTCCTGTCTGACCAGATTGTTGAGATATTCCTTCAGTTTTTCCCTGTCTGAATATCTTGCACGCAGAAACGGATTCTGCTTGTTTATTCTGTTCTGGAACTCGTCAACCGTGATTTTGCTGTTGCCTATTTTGGCAATAGGTTCACCCTTTGATGCCTTAGATGAATCAATGCCGGTCTGGCAGGCCACAAAAATGATTACAGCAGTCAGAAAAAGAAATAATTTTTTCATCGCGCACCTCCTGAAAATCAATGGGCGAGGAGGGACTTGAACCCTCACAAGGGGATACCTCACCAGATTTTGAGTCTGGCGCGTCTGCCGTTCCGCCACTCGCCCGTAAAAGCGGGCTGATATTAATTTCAATCTTGCAGAATGTCAAGGATAAGAAATTATGTTTATCTGGAAATACCCCAAAATTTTTCATACATCCTCCGCAAAACTAAATCTTAGCTGGTTTTTATTCACTTTTTTCTCTTTACTAAGCATCTGCTTTATCCTTTTCATAATGATTTTAAGTACTTCAGATAATCCGTCCC
>DYEF01000060.1 GCA_020725805.1 Bdellovibrio sp. | reverse complement strand
TAAGGAGATAATCTTAAGGCCGGGATTCAGGAAAACCTATATTGGATGAGGCTGAAAAAGACCGAAAACACACCAAAACTACCCATAACTACCCATTATGCCTGGCACCAGACACAACACCAGCCACCCGATGCCTGGCACCGGAAGAGATATCAGGTGGGTTCCAGAAAATCGTTGATTCTTCTGGAAGAGGAAAGAATGGACTTAAAAGATACAGAACCTGTAAAGACAAAGATTATTCCGTATAGAGTCTGTTGCAAAAACTGCATAGTGTGAACAACAAAGACATACAAAAGAGCATTAGAGTTCATTAAAGCTGGTGCGACAAACAGTTCGAGGGCTTTTAATGTAAAAAAATCGAAAGGTCCAACAAATGCCGGACCTGATGGTATTGTTATTCCGATTACCTGCATACATAAAACCACATATGCCGCGATATAAGGTAAAGGCTCTCCGTCAGGAGTAAAAAGCCCGCAGGCATAAAACATCAGATAAAGGCCTGTTGCATTCAGACCCCAGTAGACCATTGATTGAAAAAATATATTAAGAAAACTCTTAAGATCCGGTAATGATTTTAATCCAAAAATAAAACGGTTTAATATACCAACTACTTTTTCTGCCAGACTGTGCGACAGTATCCTGAAAGTAAATCTGACTACCTTTTCAAAGAAGCTCTGCTTGAGATACATAAGCATGCAGATGATAAAGATAACAACAAATATTACAAAGAATATTATGCCTGCATTGACGATAAAAGGCGGTATGGTTGTATTGAATGTAAACCCCAGAATAATCCAGGTTGCAAAGAAGACAAAACCTATTGTTATTCCATCTATTACCCTCTCCACTACTATCGTTGCCATAGCGGCACTCATAGACACATTGCACCTTTCATAGATCAGATACGGCCTCGCAAATTCACCGAGTCTGAGTGGTAATGTAACAAGGGCCATAAACCCGACAGAACTTACAATGTAAAGGTCCTTAAAACTGATATCTTTCTTAATTGGTTTAAGCATTACTCCCCATCTTGTTGTTCTGACTATCTGAATTCCCGTGAGGAAGAACAGATAAAAAACAATATATGTCCATTTTATCTGTGAAAATGACTCAATCAGTTTATCTGTATCAACTCCCTTGAAAGTGAGATATAGAAACAGAATTCCGAGAACAACTGATAAAAGAAGGTTAAAATATTTTTTCATAAAAGTTTCAGCCTCTTTTTTATACTTTCACCCATACATCTGTCCTTAAGTCCGCTCCTGATATCATTCAGCCTTTTAAAGCCTCTAATCAAAAGTTCCTTTTCAAAATCCCTGCAGTGTACATCTGTCGAAATGACATCCACATAATTTCTTTTTATCAATTCTTCCATAAAGAGATTCGCCTGCTCCCCCCAGAGTCCGGAGAGAGACATTATATCACACTGGAAAAGCGCAGAGTTATCCCTCAGATACTCGAGAGCCGAAAAGGAATCCGAATTAAACCTGTTACGTTCAATATGAGCCACAATCAGATTGTACCCCGATGTAATTACCCTGAAAAGGCTCTCCTTATCCTGATTTGTAAATCTCAAACTCCTGAATTCTACCAGAATATAATTTGAGTTACCAAGTGTGTAAACGGTTTTTCTGTTTATATCGTCAAAAAGGTCCGGACCAAAATAATACTCTGCCCCCAGAAAAATTTTGATATCCAGATCGTTTTCAGCAATCAGGTTACTCAATTTGTTGAAATTCTGTCTGACTATCTCCTCGTCATATTCAAACATACTGCTTCTTCGGTGAGGAGTAGCAACAATTGTATCGATTCCAAGGTCACTGAGTTGCTTCAGAGTTGCTAGCGAGTCTTCAAAATTTTTTGCCCCGTCATCGACCCCGGGAATAATATGCGTATGTATATCAATAAGCCCCAAAATCAAATCCCCCTGTGTTACCTCTTCA
Organism: Bdellovibrio sp.; assembly: GCA_020725805.1. Classification (GTDB taxonomy): domain Bacteria; phylum Myxococcota; class SpSt-1050; order SpSt-1050; family SpSt-1050; genus SpSt-1050. The sequence goes on along the minus strand of DYEF01000060.1, from coordinate 33,822 downwards.
GTCTCAGAATTTTCTTTGCCTCTTCTATTGTTGCAAGAGGTCTGTTCAGGTCTTTTGCCATATCGGTAATCTTCTTTACGAGTTCAGCATTCCCCTTTGCCAGAACCCCTTTTTCGATGTAGATATTGTCTTCAAGCCCTACTCTGACGTGACCGCCTTTCTTAATTGCAAGTTCAGCCATCATAAATTCAAACCTTCCTACTCCCGCAACAGACCAGGTCGAACCTTCCGGAAGCCTCGATATCAAAAAATCAAGCAGAGCATCATCTGCACCCATTGCTCCGGGGACTCCCATCACAAAATCAAAATGCAGCGGAGGGGCAAGTACTCCCTGTTTTATAAGCAGTCTGACATTGTCCAGAAAACCGACATCGAATATCTCAATCTCAGGTACGATATCCCGTTCTCTCATAATCTGGGCAAGTCTTCTTATCAGCGGGAAAGGATTCGAGAATACCTCGTCGCCGAAATTGCAGGTTCCGACCGTGAGCGAGGCCATCTGCGGATTCAGTTCGAGCGGCTGGGCCCTCTCGTCTGCCGTCATCCATACTGCCCCGCCTGTAGAGACCTGAACTATAATATCCGTACGCTTTCTGATCTCTTCGATCGCTCTTCTGAAAACTTCCCGGTTCTGAGTAGGAGTTCCGTCCTCATTTCTTACGTGCAGATGAATCATACAGGCGCCTGCATCACGGACTCTCTTGGCCTCTTCGCCTATCTCCTCGGCCGTTATGGGCAGATAAGGTGTCTGCTCCCTTGTCGTCTCAGCACCTACTGCCGCAACCGTAATAATCAGCGGATTATTATTCATATCTCCCTCCGTTATCTATCTTTGAGTTCCAGCATCCTTGAATAGATATAGCTTGCCACCTCCGAAGGCTTTGTCCCTGCACCAAAACCGGCATCAAAACCAAGAGATACGGCAAGCGGATGGTCTATTCTCGGACCGCCGAGAATCAGAATAAATCGGTTCCTGAGACCCTTCTCCTCTATCCTTTTGACAAAATCAAGAGAATTTTCCTTGTGAATGTTCCTCTGCGTCACTACCTGCGAGAGCAGAATTGCATCCGCGCCGACGCTTAAGGCCTTTTCGATAAGCTTTTCATTCGTAATCTGTGCACCGAGATTATAGACCTCGAACCATCTGTATCTCTCGAGCCCGTAATCCCCGGCAAATCCCTTCATATTCAGAATGGCATCAATCCCGACGGTATGGGCATCAAAACCGGTACAGGCACCAACCACTTTTATCTTTCTGCCGATATTTTTACCGATGAGCGTATCGACTTCTTCCCTCGAATAAATGGTAAATTCCACGACCGGGATATCAATCTTATCCACATCCAGAACCACATCACAGTGGCCGTACACAACGAACATTGTAAAACCATCTCCTACCTTTTCGACAGCGGTGACATTCACCTCCCTCAGGCCAAGCTTCTCGGCAAATATCTTTCCTATCTGCTTTGCCTTCTGCCCGTATTCCACCGGCAGTGTAAAAGAGAGCTGAATCACTCCGTCATCCCTGCGGTCACCGTAAGCCTTGATCAGATTCGAAAAGAGCTGAGTCATCTCTCACCTCCGGTCTTTTCAAGAAGTATATCGAAGACAGGATTAAAATACTCCTTACCCTTTTTATAGACTCCCTCAACACCTTTTCCGGAGTCACTATATCTCTTTATATCTGCAAATTCACCGTTCGAGATCGCATTATCCAGACCCTCCTTCTGCACCTTTTGGAGGAGTTCGTATGCCTTTGAAAGAACCTCCTGCGCCCTCCTGTTGATAAGAGAGTCTTTTCTGATCTGTATCTGAGAAGCGAGACTGCTTGCAGCATTGAATATGTAGTTTACGTTCTTGAGACTCTCGTATCTGTCCATAATGAGAGGATTATGCATTGCCTCAGTCATCATACCCAGAAGATGGATATGCTGGTTGCTCATCTTGCTTGCAAGATTGAACATCGCATCGAGGAGATTGCTGTAAAACGGGTCACCCGTCATATGTTTGGTAGGCGGCATATATTTTATCGGAGATTTCGGGAATATATGCCTTATCAGAAGCGCCTGTGAAAGTTCCAAGGAGAATGAATCCTCTATCTGCGGATTAATCTCAAAAGCGTGTCCGAGTCCCATATACTCCGGCTTCATTCCGGCAATCTTTGCAAATGCCTCGTTTATAAACAGGCTTGTAAGTACTGTATGCGCTCTTTCGACGGCATCTGAGGTTGTGAGATAATTATCCTCTCCGGTATTAATGATGATTCTGGAGACTGCACAAATCATCCTTGAGAAGAACTGGTCACAGAATGTCCTCTTCATATTGATATCCCTGAAAAGTATACCGTACATAGCATCATTCAGAAGGACATCCAGCCCCTCAAATGCTCCCAGAAATGCAATCTCCGGCATACAGAGTCCGCTCGAATAGTTGGTAAGATAGATATATCTGCCGAGCTTTTTGGAGACATCATCGAGAGCCTCTCTCATAATCCTGAAATTTTCCTGAGTAGCGTATGTCCCGCCATACCCCTCCGTAGTGGCTCCCTCGGGCACATAATCGAGCAGGGACTGTGCCGTTGACCTTATTACCGCAATAATATCCGCCCCCGCCTCCGCCGCCGCCCTTGCCTGAATTACATCATCATAGATATTCCCTGTTGCAACTATAAGATATCTGAGCGGTGTCTTCTGCGGCTGGAACGATTTTTTGAATTCCTCCCTCTTCCTTCTTTTGCCTGCGAGTTCCTCATACTTTAAGACAGCAAGCCTCTTTATGTTATTCTTCGCCTTCTCGAGCGCTTCCCTGCTCGGCGGTATGCTCGAGAGAGTTCCGTCAGACACTATATTTACTGCCGACTGAAAATCAGCACCTGATACAGCCATCTCCCTTGCCACGGCCAGCAGAACACCAAGTGATATATCAGAATTTTTCTTTACCTTCTCCACGACCGAATTGACCTTTGGCTGACCCAGTGAAGTTGCCCCTTCTACTCCCAGAAATCTCAATGTGGTCCTTTCAATGGAATCGGTGGAGAAACCTCTGATGAACCTGTTGTAAATATCCCCGGCTATTTTCGCTGCATACTCTCTGGAATCAGCAACAATCTTTCTGTCGTACCTTATTTTCAGCATTTTCTACTCCTTTGGCTCTATTGATACCTTTCTCTTGTCGAAGAGATGCCCCAGCCCGTCGGGAGAATGTGCAACGGGGTCCTTCATAAAATCCTTCTCGGTTTCACAACTGCAGTCCCGTTCAACAGGGTCCTGATATACAGAGATAAATCCCTTGTAGTTTCTGAATACCGTTGCATTCTCGCTCATAGAAATCAGATAATTCGGGAATATCGGGACCTTACCGCCCCCGCCCGGCATATCCACCACAAGTGTAGGAACAGCAAGCCCCGAGGTATGTCCGCGCATTCTCTCGATTATCTCGAAACCCTTCGAAACCGGAGTACGGAAGTGCTCGATTCCCTCCGAAAGGTCGCACTGAAAGATATAATAAGGTCGCACCCTCATCCTGAGCAGAAGATGGCAGAGCTTTTTCATAACTATATATGAACTGTTGATTCTTCTCAGAAGAACAGACTGGTTCGATACTACAATCCCGCCGTCTGCCAGCCTCTCACAGGCCGCCTTTGACTCCTCTGTTACCTCTTTCGGGTGATTAAAATGGGTATTCAGATATACAGGCTGATACTTCTTCAGCATTTTTATAAGATTATCGGTTATCCTCATCGGCAGGACTACCGGGGTACGCGAACCGAGTCTTATTATCTCGATATGCTTAATCATCCTCAGCCTTTTGAGTATATACTCCAGATGTTCATCGGATGTAGTCAGAGGGTCTCCGCCCGATATGATAATATCCCTGACTTTTTTGTTTTTACTGATGTATTCGAATGCCTTCTCGAGTTCCTCTGCCTTCCGCGGTTTATCCACCTGACCGACAAGGCGTCTTCTGGTACAGAAACGGCAGTACATCGAACACTGGTCAGTTATAAGAAAAAGCACCCGGTCGGGATACCTGTGAACCAGATTCGGGGCAACCATATCCCTGTCTTCGGCAAGAGGGTCGTGCAGGTCGGCCTTTGACTTGTGAGTTTCGTAAATCGTGGGAACTGCCTGCATTCTGATAGGACACAGTGGGTTCTCTTCATCCATCAGAGAGGCATAATAAGGTGTTATCGCCATTCTGTATTCCTTGAGGACTTTTCTGATACCATCCTTTTCATCTTTTGTGAGTCTTATTATTTTCTCAAGGTCATTTAGGGTTGTAATTCTGTTTCTGATCTGCCATTGCCAGTTATTCCATTCATTATCGGTCGGATTCTTAAAAAATTTTCTCATTCTTCCGGATATCTTCATATCTCTTCCTCCTTCCCCGAAGATTTAGTATTAGCAAAAATTACGGCAATATCAAATCCTAAATAATCAAAATAAAAAAAGAGCCGGACCAAAAAATCCGGCTCTCAAAAGGAGGGTATCTGTCACCTTCTCATAATTATTTCAGATAAATGACCTGAACTCCGTAAGGTCCGGCCGTCACAAAGGCCTTATTACCGGACGCTGAGACATTATCCGCCGAGGTCCATCCATCGGTTCTGTAAAATGACTCAAAAGCCGGATAGAACGGGTCGGTCAGTTTGTATACAAGAAGACCGGAGACATAATCATAAGCGGTGATAAATAAGCGGTTCTCGAGTATCTTCATTGAGCCTGTGCTCTGGTTCTTGAGAGCGATTGACGATTTGAGCATTATATCTTCTGGGTCAACAAGACTGATAGTATTCAGAACATTCGAATAGGAATAATTTTCGTAGTTTTTATCCCAGCTGTAGCTGAAAACCGTATAATAGAATTTCTCATCCTTGACTATGTAGCCGTTTATATACGAATAGGAATTTCCTTTGGATGCAGGCAGTATCTCCAGACGGTCCTGCAGATAGGCCTTTTCATCTGTAAGAAGCAGTGTGTTAATGTATCCTACAGTACGGTAATAATCAGCCGAGTCAATGTAATACTGGTAATCAAGGGTATATATGTATTTGCCGCTCAGGGATGCACCGATTACTGTGCCCGGGACGTTTACAGGTTTTGATATCCCTACATCATCAAAGGAAGAGAGGTCGGCCACTCTTACAAATGCCTTTGCATAATAGGTTTTGCCGCCAATGTTGACAGGGACGTAATAGGTTATATAAGCCTTCATACCCTGATAGACAAGTCCGCCTGTGTAGGCATTCTGCGGGAGTTCGAAGCTGAAATCATCGCTTGCCTCGATCTTTCCGTCGGCAGCAATTTTTATCTGTTTCAGAATTACGGTGTACTGATATGTGTAATAATCCTCGTCGTATTCGTAACTGTATTTGAGATTTGCAAAGACGAGCCTCCCGTCAGCAAGCTGCTCGGCAACCGAACCACCGCTGTAACAACCTCCGTAATAGTATCCGCCGGCTCTGTCTTCTGCCATCATACCGTAATCATACATCGGACAGCCATAATAGTACCAGTTGTAATTGCCGGCAAATTCAGCGCTGTCAATGACTTTGAGTATGGAATTTCTGAGAGTAAAGCTCTTGATTACTACCTTGTAGGTTCCGTTCTTGCTGTCCCAGATATACCCGACTGCCGCAAAGTTCGTTCCTACCTTAAAGAGTTTTGTAAAATATCCATCGAGTTCCACAGACTGATAAGGTTTGTATGTGTTCGGATTCGACAGAGGTACAAGATTTACCTTGCTCTTCGGACTGGAATTCCAGTAATAGAGTGTTGTGGTCGACAGTTCAAGACCGTATGTGGCATCCACAGCCATAAAATCGATTACATTCCTTGCAAGGTCAATCGAGGCATTCAGAACCGGTTTGTCTCTGTTGGCAATATCCACTACCTGGACGGCTTCATTGGAGACAGTCAGCAGTTTCTCCCCGGCATACGGAATTCCCCTCTGAACCCATCCGGAATGCTCGACCAGACCTCTCTTTACAAGCCCCTTAACATTCTCGCCGTTGAAATAGTCGATAAGCTGAATTCCGGAAATGTAATTATAGTCCTTATATGACCATGACGAGAACGGAATGATAACAAGGTTGATATCATCCAGCACCTTGAATGCCTTGTGGATATTGTTCATATCACTCGATACCCAGCCCCAGCCTTCGCCGAAATTCACACGTGAAATCATCTTCGGATTATCCAGATCCTTTACATCGAACATCGAGACCGCGAGACTCATCTGACCCTCTGCATCATCGTGACCGAGTGCAACAAGCACTTCACCGCGCGGTTCGATATAGTCGAGCCAGCCACTCATATCGATTGCACCCTTCTGAACAGGCTGAAGAGGATTACTTATATCGATTACAAAGAGCGGGTCCCGTCTTTCGTATGTAACTGCATAAGCCCTGTCCCTGTCAAACCTCACTGAAGTCAGAGACTCGGGTCTCGGAGGTTCAATTCTGAGTTTGGAGACAGGAGTAATCTTGTCTTTACTCTCGACTTTGTAGACATAGAGATTCGGGAAGCCATTTCCCCAGTATCTGTCAGGAGTAATAACCCTGAAATATCCGTCATAATAATCCATCTGCCATCTGTTGATAACAACCCCGGGTATCTCAAACTTTGCGCCGATTGCTAACTTGCCGTTTGGGTCAGATATATCAATGTAGGTAATATCGGTCGCATTTGCCTCCACATAATAGCCGTATTCGTTCACATAACCCCATTTATACTGCGAAAGAAATATTGCATCTGTAGTTACGTGGACATTATTGTCGTAGGACATATTACTTCTGTCGAATACAAGTTTATCAGAAACAAAAATATTCTTCGGGTCAGCGATATTAATAGCGTAGACGGAGGTCAGGTCTTTATTATCGCGGGTGTTACCTCCGTAGTAATAGTACGAATACTGATTGGAAACGGCATAAAGTACATCACCGACAATCCTTGTATCGGTAATATTACCCTCTATCTGGAAACCACCGATAATCTTGGGAACCTTCAGGTCGGAAATATCGACGACTCTGATAATCGAACCATAGAAGGGTTCATTGTTGCCGTCAGCCACTCCCAGAAGACCCCAGTTATAGGAGAAATAGTTCGAAACAACGATATATGCCCTGTTATCCCTGATATACATCTCAACGGGATAACCGTAAATCGGAACGGCAGAAATGACCTCCGGGGAAGAAATATTTTCGAGACTTATTATCTGGAGTCCCCTGTACTGATTCAGAACAAACAACGTCTTATTGATAAGTCTGACAATATCACCTTCCTCGATAGTCCTCGATGAACCGGAGTCATTCCCCTCCCCCTTATTGGTACCGGCATCGGCTGTATCTTCCGCATAATTGCCACGATTGTTACGGTTGGCCGACAGAAAATCACTCTGTCCTTTCTGCCAGTCATTAATAACAGGCTCTACCAGCCTGTCTTCACAACCAAGAATGCCGCCCGCCAAAAACACCAAAAAAATCAATAAAATCAATCTATTATACATTCCAAACCTCCTTTAAGGTTAATCAGACATATTAATTTGCAATTTCTGTTCCAGATATTATCCATTTGAAATCACGTCGTATTTTCCAATATTTTTCTTTACAAAGTTGCAAAAAATTTATGGAAAGAGAAAAAGAAGGCTAAAGGATATTCCTTAATACTTTAAAAAACGTTATATATACCTAGCACCGAAAAGTCAGGGAAAATCCAGAAAGTCCAGAGAAAGTCCATACCTAGCACCCAAAATCTTTAAATCTTTATACCTGGCACCGAAAATCTTGCTTATTATCAATGGGTTAGCTAAACCACCACAGAAATTCCGTATCGATTCTGCCCGGCACCCTGACCGGCACTTTCTCTTTCCTATAATGAGGTATTTCCAAATTCTTATCTGCCCTTTTTCCTGACATACAATACCTTCTTTACCCTTGCTACTACCCGGTTCTCCTCATCTTTTACGTCCACAGAAAACTCCGGATAGACCTTGTCTTTAAATTCGAGTTCCTTTCTGATCTCATCAACTCTCTCTTCAGGTATAAAAAACTCTGCATATACCGTACTCTTACCCGGCCTTGCAAACTCAATCGATGCCGATTTATCCCATACAATATAATTGTCGCCAAGTGAATCCATAAGAAGAAGCATATAAAACGGGTCGCACATCATATATAGTGACCCGCCGAAATGAACATTTACATAATTCCTGTTGAACCATTTAAGCGGCATCCTGACGAAAATCCTTCTGTTTTTCTCATCGAAAGTTACCTTAATACCTGTCCCGAGAAACGGCGGGTAAAAATTGACGAGCTTTCTCAGAATCTTCTGTCTCAGAGTCATTTATCTTCCCCGTTCTTCTCGATTTTATGATTCTCATACCTGGCACCGCTGTGACCAAGCAGATTCTCTATCCGGTTTGCAATGTGATACCATCTCTGCACTCCGTTCTCGAGTCTGAAATAATGCAAGATATATGCCCCTGTAAGGATTACAAACAGAAGGCTTAAAAGACCCGTCGGGATTGCCGGTGCAAAATAACAGAGCCCGAACGACATAATCGTAAAGAGTGCCACGAACATCGTAACGATCAGATGAATCAGTCTCTCGTGCTGCATAAAGGAAATCTGTCTCAGATGAAAATCCCTGAGTTGCAGAAGTCTCTCCTTTTCTGTTACATTACTGATGGCATTTCTAATGAATTCCTCGTGCAATCTCAGATATTCCCACATTTTACCTCCCTATAGATGCTATTTCACGAATCTTTTCGAGAAGCTGGCTTTCATTGAAAGGTTTCTGAATGATATTGTCCCGGTATTTAGACATATCTTCCTGAGGAAGAAAGTCATCCGAATAACCTGTGATAAGAATAAACGGGATTTCACTATCAAATTCCCTGACCTTTTTGAAAAACTCGATTCCGTTCATTTCGGGCATAACGATATCTGAAATAATGAGGTCATATCTTTCTTTTCTGCTCAGGAGCAGACTCAGTGCGTTCTGTGCACGGGATGTGTCCGTAATCCTGAAATTATTATCTTCCAGCATCTTGATAATCGACCTTCTGACATCATCATCATCCTCTACGAGAAGGATATGCATTTTCGAACCATCTATCTGTCTGATCAGCCCGCTCTTATTAGTCCGCAAACCTGCTTTTACACCCGCGACAGGAAAATACAACACAAATGTCGTTCCCTCGCTGAGCTTGCTTTTTACATCTATAAAACCATTGCATTGCTTTACAAAGCCATAAACCATTGCAAGCCCGAGTCCTGTCCCCTTTCCCTTGGGCTTCGTGGTAAAGAAAGGCTCAAAAATCTTCTTCTGAATCTCCTCACTCATCCCCTGTCCATTATCGGAGATTTTGAGTATCAGGATATCCTTGTCCTTCAGATCAGGCCCTACTAATTCGTCCTTTTCGGCTTTTCTGACCTCGGTACTGATAGTTATTGTTCCCCCGTCCGGCATAGCGTCTCTCGAATTTATCACCATATTCATAATAACATTATCGAACTGAGACTTGTCTGCAAATATGAGTGCGCTTTGTTCCTGAAGATTAAGCTCGATTTTTATATTCTCCCCGATAAGTCTCGAAAGCATCTTGTGACTCGAACGCAGCGATTCATTTACATCGAAGACCTCCGGATTCAGTATCTGCTTTCGCGAAAACGCCAGAAGCTGCCTCGAAAGTGAGGTAGCCCTCTCTATCACCTTTTTAATTTCATTCAGTTCATTCTGAGCCCTCTGGTCGTCCTTGAGTCTCTTTATCAGTGAACCGGTATATAAGGTCATAATTGAGAGGAGATTATTGAAATCGTGGGCAACGCCGCCTGCAAGCCTGCCTACCGCCTCCATCTTCTGCACTTGTCTTATATTCTCGTCGAGATTATACTTTTCTGTGATGTCCGACATAATATGCACGAAGCCTACAAGTTTCTCCTGAGAGAGTATAGGGTCGTAAAACACCTGAAAGACTTTGTCTCTCAGATGAATCTCCCTTGCTACCCTTATCCTGTTCTGCATTACCTCGGAAATCCCGCAGTCATCTTTCATTTTATCGTGTGCAACACTACATATGTTTTTGCCGACTATATCCGAAAAACTCAACCCTGTAATCTCCGAAGCAGTCTTATTGCACCTTATAACATCTCCGTTCTCATCGAGTAAAAAGACCGCATCGTTTATAGAATCGAATGTGGTTCTCCACTCCGCAGCTGATTTTGAGATTATCCCCTCCATCCTCTTCACCTCGGAGAGTTCCTTTTCGAGTCTTAAATTGAGCGTCTCAAGTTCCTGTGTTCGCTTCCTGACCTCGTCTTCGAGATGTTCCCTGTATTTGTTGAGCTCCCTCTCCCTTGTCTGTATCTGAATCAGCATATCATTGAATCCCCGAGCAATATTCCCGAATTCATCTTCGGACAAGACCTCTGCCCTTACACTGTAATCCTTCTCTTCGGAGACCTTGCGCATAGTCTCGATGATATTTCTCACAGGTCTGAAAATACGTTTTGTAAACACAAACACAACCGCAAATGCTATCAGCAAAGAGATGAAAATCCCCGCTATAACTCCAAACAGTACTATATTCATCTGGGTCTTTATTCTGTTCATATTGGTAGTAACAACAATCTTGCCGACAGCCTCATTATCAACCTCTATATTCTCCACAAGCACGATATAATTATCTGCATCCAGCATCTCCGAGTAATGTGGACGGTATATACTTCCTTTCTTTATGTAATAGGCAAATTCCCTGCCGTTCTTATCGTACAGTACGGCAGATTCGATCTCACCTATTGCCCGTAATGAATACAATATATCCTTTGCAGTCTTCTTATCATCGAACAATATTGCCGCAGAGCAGTTCGAACCTATTATCCTAGACTGAACCCTGAGGTCCGAAATTATTCTGTTTCTGACAACCTTCTTCGCAACGAAATAAACCGATATGCCGGTTGCCATAAAAGATATCAGTATTGCAAGAAGTACCGCAAAATTGATTTTAGAAGAGAGCCTCTTGGGATAAAGGTTTATCATACTACTTATTTATGCTTTTGATTATCTTTGCAATAGAGAGTAATCGTGAGGATATTTTAACTCCGGATTTTGCTGATGCCTCAGTGTTTATCTCAAATTTTACCTTATCATCCTTAAGAAACATATTTATAACCACACCCTTTTCGCCGTACCCGTCAATATCGCTTATTGTAAAGACCTTTTGCTGATATGCCCTTTCAAGAATTTTTCTGAGCGAATGGTCATCCCTCTTGTCTATTATGAGCACAGAACACTTTTCCAGATTATCATCATCCTGTATTTCCTGAAAATCGATTACATACTGTGAGACATTTGCCCCCTTTAATTTTTGAATCTCCTTGTTCAGGGCGTTATTATTGAAACTGCATATAACTATATTATTGTTCTTATAACTATCCTTTTCCAAATCAACAAATCTAAGAAAATTATATATCAATGCAGTCTTAACCTGATATTCGGTCGGTGGAAGAGAGAATAGCGAAAACGAATACAGGATAAAAGCCAAAACTGTTGCTGCTAATAACCTACCCATTAAAAGTAACCCCCAAGTTTTAATAAATAAGTCGCTCCCTGCTGAACGATCGAATCCATATTGTGCTCGACCGATGCGGGCACATAGTATTTCTGATTGAGCAGATTGTAAATGCCAAGCGACAAATCAAAATGGTCATAAATTCCTTTATAAAGCAGATTCAGATTCAGAAAAAATGCCGGGTCGATATCATTATTCCTGATTGTCTTTGTACTCGAGATAAAATTAAATGAGAAGGCCGGTATCAGTCTGTTCTGAAAAAGCGGATATGCCCCTCTGATTTTTATCATATGCTGCGGAAAACTGTTCTGGACATCATCGAGCAGATGAGAGTAGTTATAATTCATACTCAGCATCCTGCCGGACTGAGAGGAATATACCGACCTCCACTCAAAACCTATTAATCTGAAAGAAGGAAGATTAGAAGCTACAATAAGACCATCTAAGGGGTCTGTCCCAAATCCTATCATATTCTCTATGTCCGAATAATATATTGCCGTATTCATAGACATATCTTCAGAAAAATAATACTCATAAACAACCTCGGTCTGATAAATCATCTCAGAATTCAGATGGTCCGGTGCCTTCTGGGTCAGACCATTATCATTATAATACGTCTCATAGATATTCGGTGGTCTGTATGCATTACCGGCAATCAGCTTAAAGACGGATTTGTCATCAAAACTGTAAATCAACGCAAATCTCGAGGAGAGTGCATCATCATAGTATTCAAAATAATCATATCTCGAGGAAAGATTCAGCCTGAGATTTGATAGCAGATTATAGATAAATCCCAGATAAACCCCTGACGAAAATGAATCGTGTCTTAAATCGAATGTATATCCGTTCTCCTCGCTGTAAACCGTGAGATTCTGCATAAAACTATCTCTGATTTCAAATCCGATATTGAAATTATATTTGGATTTTTCTATACTCCCTTTTACCTCGGCACCGATTTGACCTCCCCTGTCTGATTCCCGCTGAATGTCATCCTCATAAACATAATGGCCCTCATATTCATAGGAATCATAAAAAAACCTCACCATAAGTCCCAGATTCTCTTCAAACTTCTTATCATACCTCAGTTCAAAAAAACCCCGGTTGTCAACTGATTTATTTCTCTTGTCATTGAAAACTACCCCCCATGCACCTGTCGGAATTCCCTTTGTCCTCGAAATATACCCGCCAAAGACAGTCAGTTCTCCCAGCGTGGACTTCGCAAAGAAGGAAGGATATCTGTCATAATCACCTATGTAATTCCTCCCGTCACCATAACCCCTCGCCTCGAGTTCCTTAAAATACAGGTCTGCACCAAGACTACGGTAATATGTCGCTGATGCCATAAATTTCATTTTTTCTTCCGGATTGTGCGACAACGTAAGTCTCATCTTATAGGTGTCATTGCTTCCGTAGGAAACTGCAAATTCCTGAGAATCAAGATTCCGGGTAATAATATTAATAACTCCAAATAGTGCATTACCTCCGTAAAGGGAGGAGGCAGGCCCCCTGATTACCTCGATTCTGTCTATCAGGTCTATATCGAGCAGAAAATCCGTCCCGATAAATGCCTGATCGTATATATTATCGTTTATCTGATGCCCGTCTATCAGAAGAAGAATCCTCGAGTTGTAATCTCCCGGCTTGTACAGTCCCCTGATACCTGTATAGTGGTAGTTATAATCGTAGGTAATATAAAATCCCCTTACCAGATTCAATATATCAGCAAGTGTGCGGCAGCCGAATGCCTCTATCTGATATCTGTTGAATACTGTTACCGCCGCCGGTGCATAATGAATTTTCTCGTCCGTTTTCGACGCAGACAAAACCGTATCCACTTTTATATTTATCAGTTCTTCAATATCTTTGGAAAAGATATCGCCCAGTGCAAATTTATCATCGACCGCCAGCAATGGATTGCTCAAAACAATCAGCATTAGAAAAAATATGTATCTGTTCATTGCTATCTCCTTAAACCTAAATATATAACATTCGTAACAATGTCAATAAGGCAAATCTATTAAGGATATTAAACTGACTATCGGGACAGCTGATTTCAATATCCCGGTTTCGGAAAACGGGTAGACACACTCCTCCCGGACAATCTCCCGCCTATAGTCTGCTGACCTCCCTGAGCCTGCCAGTTTATCTGTACCTCACAGGTCTCTTTGACCTTTTTATCGTGATAACCTTTTCTCTCGAGCGTCCCTTCTATGTGCAATTCTTAGGAATTCATAACGGTACTCTGATAGGTCTCTGCCTTACCATGAGAACCTTTCATAGATATATCTCCCGAAAGAGTAAGCGTCATAGAAGACTGTGAAGTAGGTACCCACTGAACAGTGCAATTTTCCATCGAAAATATGAGGTCGTCCGAATACAAATCAACATCGGGAGCATAGGTCGCTCTACCGGTTATTATCACTTTTCCCCCAAGAGGACACAGCTTGTCCTTATAGTTGACATATCCTATCGGATTTCCGGCCAGATTCTGATTATATACATCGACAAGGCCATAGACAATTCCGGCCAGAGTATCCTCATCTGCCTCCTTCTGTGAATAATCGTCATAACAGTCACAACCGTAAATCGTTATAATACCCAAAAGCAGAACAGATATAGGAACCTTTACCATATTACCTCCTTTTCATACTAATATTGAGCGAATTTCTTCCTCAAATCATATCCTGTTTCAAACTCAATTTGTAACACTTAACAACCAAACCTAAATAAAATCTGATGTTTTTATCTTCTGGTCTTGGATACAGGGATTATTCTGAGTGTACCTGAGGCATCCTTGCTGTAACTTCCCGGATCCATTGAGGTATCCCAGAATTTTCCTTCGAGATAGAGTGGGAGTGCATTAGAATACCCCTGAGTCTTTGCCCAGCCCGACTGACCGAGGTCAATTATTATGTCACACTCCAAAGCCTCCTTCATATCACAGACCTGTCTGAAGGCTGCACCATCGATATCCGTAAAAAAGAGTCCGTTTTCGAATCTGTAAGAAGCTGCCTTTACTGTCTCCCTTGCCCCGGAGGTAGGTATCCCTCCGACATTAAAAGTCTTCTCTACCCTCTTATCTGCCCCAAGCGGGTGCGCAAACAGAATCTGATGCACTCTCCCCCACTTCCAGTCACTGATATTCTCCTTAAGCTCGGATCTGAGTTCTGATACTGCCTTCTTAAAAGAGAGAAGTATTATATCATCTCTCTTCTCGGTAACTTCGGTAGTCCTGATATCCCACAGTTTCGAATCCGTATTTTCGGCAATGAATCTGTCGAAGAATCCGTGTGAATATGGTGTGTTGAGTATCAGATTATACAGAAGCGGTGAGAGGTCATCCTTCAGGGTCATCTCGAAAATAACCTTATGAGTCGTAAAGAATATCGTTGCACCTGTAGACTCCACAGTGGCAAGAAAATCCCAGTTACTCATTACCCCGAAGGCCTTCTTCTCGAATTCATCGAGAATTGCATCCTTCAGGGCATTCTTAAAGACCGGCATAAGATATTCTGCCTGCTTCGAATAGATATCCATCTGAATACTTCTTACCGATTCCACATCCCACTTTTCCTTCTTCCCCAGCAACTCCCAAATCCTGTCAGCACGGTAAGAAGGCATTGCATCGAGGGTAAGCGGATACTTGTATCTGCCCGGCTCTACGACTTTATTATTTGCAGTAATAATAACCCCCGCATCAGGATTGATCATCTGCGGAAGCTCTTCATAAGGTATATAGCCGTCCCACTCGTATTTACCGCTCCACCCTTCGACCGGCATAGTCCCGTCCCACCCGGCTCTCTTCGGAATCCGTCCGAACGGGAAGAACCCGATATTTCCGTCCTTATCCGCAACCACCCAGTTCTGAATTGGGATATCCCAGTATTTCAATGCCTCCTTAAAATCAAAGATATTCTTGGATTTCATAAACCCGTAGGCTGCCTTAAAATCCCCGGATGAATGATACATTGTGGTCTTGAGTGTGATTAATGGCAGATTCTTTGTGGCAGCACCCAGAGCGTCATTCAGGACAGGTCCGTGAATAGTATGTCTGATAGTGAAATTGTGCGGAACGAATCTGCCATCTTGCGTCTTCTCGAATACGGTGTGCTCTTCGTAGTAAAACTCCTTCGATTCATCCTTAAAGATATACCTGTCAGAATTAGCGGGGTCAATCTTCTCGAAATAGATATCCTGAACATCGGCGAATGTATTCGTTGCAGCCCACGCCACCCTTTCGTTATGACCCAGAATAACCGCAGGAGTGCCCGGGATACTCACTCCCAAAACATTTAGTTCCGGCGTTTTGATATGTACGGCATAGAAGATAGAGGGCGCAGAGTGCTGAAGATGTGGGTCATTCGCAAGAAGAGGATAACCGCTCACACTCTTCTTCCCCGAAATTGCCCAGTTATTCGAGGCATTCTTCGGAAATGCCGAAAACAATATATTCTCGACCCTGCTCAGTCCTTCGAGAACTGCAACGGCAGACTCATAGTAACTCTTATCTATCAAATAGCCGGATTTTCCGCCTTCTGTTTCCTTGGTATTGGATTTGTTTTCTGAGGGAAGTGACTCTACAATCGCTCTGCCTTTGTAATTAAGAGACGGAAAGAGTTCTTTCTGCAGCTTCTCTCCGATCTCGACCGAAAGCAGATACCGGATCAGCTCCTGAATGTGATTCACCGAGAGACTCCATCCCGTAACTCTCCCTATTGCAAGAAGATGAACAGGTTTTATCTCCTCAGGCTTGATTCCCAATAGCTTGAATTCAATCTGAATATTCCCGTTTCTGATGTAATCATTTATCCCTGCGCAGTATGCCTCGGCAATCCTCAGGCTCTCCTCGTCCATTCCCTTTACCGAGACCTCTGCCGCTCTCCAGAGTCCTATCGTCCGCAGCCAGACATCCATACTTACTGCATCGGCAAAAATGGAATTATAACCGAATTTCACATTCCCGAAGGTCTCCGCGAGCCTCCCGTAGGCAAATCTCTTCATAAGTTCTATCTGAAAGAGCCTCTCCATTGCGTGGACATAACCAAGCGCATAAAATGCGTCATAGTCATTTGCTGCCTCGATGTGAGGTATCAGATATTTATCGAATACAACCTTTACATCGGACTTTACAAAAGATGAATTAACTTTACTGTTAAGGGACGGTTTATTCGGACTTATATTGTATGTAACATAATGAACGGTCTTGCAGGACGGAATCAGAAGAATCAGGAACAGAAATAATAATAATAATCTTTTCATCGTATCTCCGGATATAAAAAATTGAATTACAGATATCACCGAAAAGGCAAAAATGCCATCAAAAAAAATATTGAAACTTGAAAGGGATAATAGTACAAATTTCTCCACTACATCAAAGGAGTACGATATGAACAATAGCAGAGAAGAAGTAATAAAGGAATTTATTCGGATTATCGGAGAAAAGTATGTAGTAATTGGAGACGAATTGAAACCTTATGTCAACAATGTATCTGGCACAAAAAGAGATGTTATAGCCTTGCTTCTGCCTGCCTCAACAGAAGAAGTCTCTAAGATTGTAACAACCGCAAACAGATATAAAATACCACTCTATCCTGTAAGCCGCGGGAGAAACTGGGGAATGGGGTCGAGATTGCCTGTAAGAGACGGATGCATAATCGTAGAACTAAGCAGAATGAATAGAATCATAGAAGTAAACGAAAAATTTGCCTATGCAGTAATCGAGGCAGGGGTCACGCAAAAACAGCTTTACGACTACATAAAAGAGCATAACTTGCCGCTTGTTATGGATGTAACCGGTTCAGGCGCCGAATCGAGTATACTGGGAAATGCACTCGACAGAGGAGTAGGATATTTTACTGATAGAGCAGAAGAAATCTCCGGACTTACAGTAGTCCTGTCGGATGGCAGTGTTGTCGAGACAGGTTTTGGACATTACAAGAATGCAAAAACAACTCATTTGTTCAAACACGGTCTTGGCCCGTCGATAGACGGGTTATTTATTCAGGGAAATTTCGGCATTGTAACCAAAGCTGCCATAAATCTGCTTCACCAACAGGAGGCAAATGTCACATTTATTGCAAAACTAAGAGAAGAAAAGAACCTGCCATTAATGATAGACAGAATAAGACTCCTCAGAAATACAAACATCATCAAGAGTGTGGTACATATCGGTAACCGGGAAAGGGCAAGAATTTCACTTACACCACTGATCTTCGAGGAATTATGCATAAGATATCCGGATACAAATAAAAAAGAACTACGAAGCAGGGCTGAGTCCCTTTTTCACAAAGAATTCTATGGTTCTTGGAGTGCAACCGGCAGACTCTTCGGCACAAAGGGATTTGTAAAGGAAGCAAAGAGGAACCTGAAGAAACATCTCTCTGATATAGCAGACCTGATGTTCATTACCGATGACAAGATTGCATTTCTGGAAAAGGCGGGCAGATTTCTCTCTTTCATACCGTCAATAAGGGAGAAGAGCATCATTCTTGCAGCCTCAAAGACAGTATATAAATTCACCACTGGTATACCTACAGATGACGCGGTTAAGAGTGTTTACTGGCCGTTTGAAAATCCGCCGGAAAAACCCGACCCTGATAACAGTGAATGTGGCGTTCTTTATTATCTTCCGATTACCCCACTTGATGGCGAAGAGGTAAGAAATATGCTTGCCATCACTGAAACCATTCTAAGGGAAGACGGATTCGATCCCTCAATAACACTCAATACCGTTAATGACAGATGTCTCGAAACAGTTATAAGTATACCGTTCAAGAGGGAAGAAAATGAAATAAAAAGGGCACATAATTCGATAAGAAGACTAAATAAAAAGTTAACAGAGACAGGAATCTATCCTTATAGGCTGGGAATAGACATAATGAGTGAATTGATTGATGAAGAAGATCCTTTCTGGATGTTTGTCGGAAGAATAAAAGTATCTGCCGACCCATGTCTTATTATTTCGCCCGGGAGATATAATCTCCTCTGACCCATTCTACCAAAAATCTCCTGAACCGGTTAATCATTTTTAGAAAGGTTATTTTAATCTTCAGCCTCCTGATACCTTGACCTACAGAATTCACCTCACCGTGAACTATCGGGCTCTCGATACCTGTAAGTTCATCTTTTATGAAGAACAATGGTTTGAATCCGATTTTCTGATAGAATGGCAAAAGATTCGGATTTGAAATTCCAACAATATCGGTCAGCCCGAAGTCCTTGCAATATTCTATATAATCGAGCATTAACATAATGGAGATAAGCCTCCCGTCAGAGCCTCTGTTTCTTCGGAAATCCTTCAAAAGAGTAAATCTCGACGCCTCTGTAAAAAACCTCCCTCCATAAACTTTATTCCAGAAAGATATAGCCTTATCCATCCTTGGAAGAATATCTTTATGTCCGGACAATATGGGAAGGGAAAACCGCTCACTAAATCTTACGAGTCTCAAAGTACCCACAATCCTTCCCTCAACACCTGCAGAAAATATAACTGTATTACTATTGAAATCGTAATCGTCACAGAGCATTTCTTCGCTGTTTTCTTTCACAACCCTCATCTCTCTGCAATATACATCATACCTCAGTCTGAAGACATCTTCCCTGCATTTTTTAAAAAAATCACTCTTTTCGATATATTTTCCGCAATTAATCCTTATAAGGTCAATTTCCATAACAAGACTTACCTTGACTTGTTTTCCCTGTAAGTCATCTCAACAAGTGCAAATACAGGTAGTACCAGATTAATAATCTCTTCTCTCAAGACATCAATGTCCATGTTTCTCCCAATTATTGCCAGATTACCTACAAGCTCTTCTATGTAAATAAAACCTGCTCCATAACAGAAAAACGGGCCAAGCATCTCATCCACGAGGTCCACAAGCATATCGGGAAACCCTTTGAGTGCTGCATCCTTGAGGCCCCGGGGAATTCTGTGAAGTTTACCCTGCAAAAGCGAGAGTTCAGCAAACTTATCTTCCAGCGGAAGTTTCTTTCCTACCATCTTTATATTTCCGAATTTCAATATAATCTCGACAAACTCCTTAAGCCCTGTAATTGCAACAATCTCGAGTTTCTTCTCACTCTTATTGTATGAATTGATGTTTACCAGCGCACCTTTTGCAAGACTTGCTATTATTTCGGCCTCCAGCTGATAGATATAATTGTTTTCAAAATTCCTGTCTGATATATGAGCAAAATATTTTTCTGCCAGTTTTCTTGTTTCGGGAAAGGATTTCAGGACTTTAGCATCCAGTATCCCCTCTTTCAGATTCAGAATCTCTCTAATATAGTTATCACAGTTTTGGTTCATAGACCTACCCCCAGTCTGTTAGGATATTACCACAAAGAATCAATATTTTCTACATTATTTTTCGGGCATTCTCTTTATATGCTCGAGAAAAGAAAAGATTCTAAGAATTATGCTCAGAAAATCGGCCTCATCGGATCTGAGTTCTCTCCTCTTAAGAATAACACCGATATTACCCAGTAGTTTATCATCATAAACGAGCCCTCCGCCATAAAGAAAGACTGGTCCCACCATATCACTTATCATATCTACAAGAAACGCGGGGACATTCTCCATCATACCGTCCCTCAGTCCGCCCGGTACCTTTACCAGTTTCCCTGTCATAAGCGATATATAGGCATAACGGTCGTTCAGATAATACTTGGTTGTCCTGATATTCACACCGCCCAGTATCTGAAACAGATCGAACAGAAATCCCATATTGCTTATCGATCTTACTATCAGCGCATTCTCTTCTTCATTGTAAGTATTGATGAATGCACCCATATCTCTTATTACACCGGTAATCAGATCTGTCTGCTTTTTGTAAAAACCGATGTCATTGATTATTCCGTTCTCTGCAAATCCGGTAAAAGTACGCACCACTTCTTTAGCAGAAGCATCATACAGAACCAAACTGCACTTCAAAAGTTCATCTGATAGTTTTCTGAATTCTTCCAAATAATATTCCGGTATTTTTTCCAATTTCGGCACACCCTATTTCAGGGGCATTTTACCTCTCATCATCTGCGAAAAGAGCGACGAAAGTCCGCCCTGATTGAACTTCTTTATCATCTTCTTCATCTCGAGATACTGTTTAATAAGTGTATTTACATCCTGTACAGTTGTACCGGAGCCATCCGCGATTCTCTTTCTGCGCGAGCCATTCAGAACAGACGGATTTCTCCTCTCCTGTTTTGTCATAGAGTTTATGATCGCGATAATCTTTTTGAGTTCCTTCTCCGGAGGCCTGACTGCCCCGAGAGCCTTCATCTGTTTTTTCATACCCCCGAAACCCGGAATCAGGTCGATCAGGTCTTCGATAGAGCCCATCTTCTCCATTGATTTCAGTGACTCGAGCCAGTCCTCGAGCGTAAATTCGTTTTTGGAGAGCTTCTTCTGAATCTCCAGAGCCTTTTTCTGGTCATAGACCTCCTGAGCCTTCTCGACAAGAGAGATTACATCTCCCATCCCGAGAATACGGCTTGCAATCCTGTCCGGGTGAAAGAGTTCGAACCCGTCCATCTTTTCGCCCACACCGACGAACTTTATCGGTTTACCGGTAGCCGCCCTTACAGATAGCGCCGCACCGCCTCTCGCATCACCATCCATCTTAGTAAGCACGACTCCGGTTATATCCAGACGCTGATTGAATGTAGATGCAACATTCACCGCCTCCTGTCCTGTCATAGCATCGGCTACGAAGAGAATTTCAGACGGATTGACTGCTGCCTTGATCTCCTCGAGTTCCTTCATCAGTTCTTCATCGATATGCAGACGTCCTGCGGTATCGATAATAACCACATCACAGCCCTTAACAAGTGCCTGACCGATCGCCGCCCTGCATATATCAACCGGCTTGTCCTGAGGATTTGTATCAAAAGCCGGAACACCAACCGTCAGAGCCACCTTCTTGAGCTGCTCTATAGCCGCAGGTCTGTATATATCGCAACTGACCAGATACGGCTTCCTTTTGTTGATCTGAAGATACCTCGCCAGTTTTCCGGCAGAGGTCGTCTTACCTGAACCCTGAAGCCCGACCATCATAATGGCAACCGGAGGTTTTCCCGAGAGTTCCACACCCGTGGAATCCTTACCCATCATATTTATCAGTTCATCGTGGACAATCTTGATAAACTGCTGGTCGGGTGTAAGGCTGCCCAGAACCTCAGTCCCGAGAGCGCGTCTTGTCACTGCATCCACAAAATTCTTTACAACATTAAAATTGACATCTGCCTCCAGAAGGGAGAGTTTTACCTCCTTGATGGCCTCCTGAATATTGCTCTCGGTAATCTTACCTTCGCCCCTGAGTCTTTTTACGACGCCTGATAATTTTTCTGTCAGGTT
Source organism: Bdellovibrio sp. (assembly GCA_020725805.1). Taxonomy (GTDB): domain Bacteria; phylum Myxococcota; class SpSt-1050; order SpSt-1050; family SpSt-1050; genus SpSt-1050. The sequence continues at coordinate 11,900 of DYEF01000060.1, read as the reverse complement.
CTCAAACATACTGCTCACTCCTTACAGGGTTCAGATATCTACTACAATACTTTCGGAATTTAAAGCAAAAAACTATTTTCCTTGACAAATCCGCCCGTTTTTTATAGTAAGACAATTCCCCTGTGGGCGGGCGTAACTCAGCGGCTAGAGTGTCACCTTGCCAAGGTGAAAGTCGCGGGTTCAAATCCCGTCGCCCGCTCCATTATTATTGCTGTTCCGGCATACTTGACATTTAAGCAGAATATGATTAAAATTTTACGGTGCCGGAAGGTGATAGATATGGGTCAGAATAATGGTAACAGAAAAAACAATAATAAGATGGTTCTGAAGACAGGTAGTGATGATATGAGGGCCTTTTATGACTTCTGTATGGACTTTATGACGGAAAACCATTTTGCAGAGATGGAATCCGAACGTACCTGTGAGTTACTGAGCTGGTGTGAGGACCCCGATATGATAAGAATGGCCATAATGGATATTAAATACAGGGATAAAAAACGGAAACCATGAGGGTTAATCAGCATCTAAAAAAGGGAGGTAGAAGGATATGATTAACAGCATGGAATTAAATAACAGTTCCGTTTCGATTTACCTGAGAGAAGTGAGAAGATATCCTCTTCTGACACCCGAGGAGGAATACAGCCTCGCCAAAAAGTATAAAGAGACCAGAGATATTACGGCCGCCCACAAGCTCATTACATCTAACCTCAGATTTGTCGTAAAGATCGCCCTCGAATATATTTATTATAATGTTAGGCTCTCCGACCTTATTCAGGAAGGGAATATGGGGCTTATAAAGGCGCTTACAAAATTCGACCCGGACAAGGGATACAGGTTTATCTCCTATGCTATATGGTGGATAAGGGCTTATATCCAGTCGTTCATTCTCAAGACCAAAAGCCTCGTAAAAATCGGGACCACACAGGCCCAGAGAAAGCTCTTCTATTCCCTCAACAAGACCAAGAAGGAGATACTCAGACTCTCCGGAAAAGATTTCGATGAACATATCGATGAAAAAGAGACTAAGCTGATTTCAGAAAAGCTGGGAGTCAGGGTAAAAGACGTACAGGAGATGGAAAAACGCCTCGGCAATTCAGATCTCTCCTTCGATGCCGTTATATCGGAAAACGACGACCGCACACTTCTGGAGAAGATTGCAAGTGATGAGCCTTCCTATGACGAACGTATTATAAAGGAAGAGGAGTCGGTATTGGTCAGAACAAGACTTACGGAGTTTCTGAAAAAGGCAAACGATAAAGAGAGATACATTGCCTACAACAGACTTATGAGCGACAATCCAAAGACTCTGGAAGAGATCGGAGAGACCTTCGGAATAACCAGAGAGAGGGTCAGGCAGATAGAGGAACGGTTAAAAGAGAAACTCAGAAAAGAATTTGCAGACCTGAGACCAGAGGTAGCCTAAAGTAAAATCATTAATAATTCAGACCATTTCAGGCAAAATCAAAAACGATACAGGACAATATGGTCCTTTCTAACCCATTGAAAATACGGCATTTTTATCGAATGGTGCCAGGTATACCTACCGATAATATACTTGCATTTCTAACTGGCACCAAATCACTTTGCACCAAATCACTTTCAATTATCCGAATTGATTTTTCTGCCTAGCACCTCAGAACTTTAGTATAATTAGGAAAAGTCAAGATATATTGCAATATAATGCGATATATTTCCTGCGGTCAGATGGAAGCAGAACAAAAAATGTAAAGAAAAACCTTAGCTTTAGAATTTATCAGTTAAATTCAAAACCATCACACAGCTCACCGCAGGGGTATTTTGCGTTGCACTCTGCAACACAACCCTTGTATTTTTCATCAGAATCTGTGGGGCATTCCTTGACACAGTCTGCCTTTGAATTATCACATTCCTCCGTACCGTTTCTGAGCAGACAGACAGAAATATATGTATCCCCGTATTTATCCAAAAGCTTATTCTGGACAGAACATTCCTGTAAGACCTTCTTCTGGTCAGGGACATTTTCATCCAGCTCTGCAAGACTTTTCAGCATTCTGTCACACTCTATCTTTTCATAATCGGTAAAATCCGACCTCTTGTTTTTTATACAATTACACATCAGAACCTTCTGCTGGTAATAATACTCCTCAGGCTCATCAAAGTACTTCTCTTTGGAACAGATCTTGTCATAATAGGATTCGCATACATTCTTTTCCTCTGAACAGGAAAGTATTACCAGTGCCGGAATGAGAAAAAGGCTCAAAAGAAAGAATCTTCTCATAAAACCCTCCTTTGTTATTTGTTATTTCTAAAATTTTCCAAGATTAATGATGCAAGAGATTTTATCTCCTGTGTCTTTGATCTCTTCTCCGGTTCGGTCTTAACATAATTTGCCCCCTGTTCAAAAACAATAAATCCCTCTTCCACATCATAGGCATCATCGCCTATAATTACCGAATTCTGCATAATATCGGCATTAAGATTTCTTATCTCCTCTTTGGTGAGCACCCTGCCCGTCATATCCCTTGAATCATTGGGGTTAACAACATTTCTCAGAAAATAATAAGCCTCTTCAAAATTGCCTATATATGTCTTTTCGAGCCTCAGAACAATATCCCTGTCAGATATATCAGCTACACCATCGCTTACGAATTTTTCGAGCTGTTCCTGTGAAATAAAGATTATTCCCGGCATATCAGAAACTCAGGTCCTTTAAGTCGTCAATCTTTTCAAACGGGTCTTTCTCCTTTTTCGGAGATTGTTTCTTTTCCTCTATTCTCTTCAGGTTTATTTTCATCTCACCGGAAGAATTCAGTACAATTTTCTTTTTAAGGGGTTCATATCCGGCCTTCCTGAAAACATATTCTCCCGAACTGTTCTTTCTGCCCTTTATCTGAAAAGGTGTAACTCCCAGCATAACATTACCTTTATAGATTTCCACATTCTCCGGCTCACTCGTCAGGGAAATAACAACTGTATCAGCAGCCTTTGCTGTCTTTGTCTCTTTATCCGGAGAAGGCTTTTCCTCTTTCCTTTCTTCTGTCTCCTGAGCCTTAGGAGAATCCTCCTCTTTCTTCTCCTCTTTTACTTCTTCCTTCTTTGCCTCCGAAACAGGAGGCTTTTCCTGTTTGGTTTCTGTTATCTGCTGAACGGGTTTGTTATCTGTCCGGGCTTTATTCCCTGACAAAATATAATATGCTCCCGCACCGCCGGCTATTAGGAGTATCAATAAAATCACCACAATTGCTGCTTTTTTGCTGCCGGCCGGTTTCACCGGTAATAGCTCCTCTTCTTCATAGGATGAAGGTTTCTGAGGGACCACCGCCTGTTTATCTGCCCCTGTAAATCTGTGTGCGCCATCCGGAGTATGACTGATTGCTGAATCGGGTTCTGTCTGTACAACCTGCGGCTGAGTATATACAGGGTTGGTTTCCTGCGGTGAAACTTCAGGCACAATGCCCGGTTGCTGTATCTGCCCGCTGATAGTCTTTCTCACATTAGACGGCTGATTAGCAGCTGCAATACCTGAAGAGACTGTCGGAGTCTTCCTTGTCTCTGTGCTGTTATCAGGTTGCGGCATAACTGCCGGTATTTCCTGCGACACAATGCCGGATGAGGTCTGCGCAGACGGCTGTTCGGATGGCTTTGCAGAGAAGATCTGAGACGGAGAGGGAGTATTACCCTGTTCGGGTGAAATTGCCTGCGGATTGAACGCGATTGTCTTTTTGGGTTCGGGTGCCTTTGCCGATGCCGAAAGCAACTGGATCAGAGCCTGAGTAATTTCCGACATATCCTGAAATCTGTCTTCAGGTTTCTTCTCCATACACTTCAGAATTATCTGCTCCATCCCGATATGAATTTCGGGGTTTATATCCCTCGGCCTTACAGGCTTTTCGGTCTGGTGCATCATAAGAATTCTGATCGCGTTATCGGCCAGAAACGGAAGCCTTCCCGTCATCATTTCATATATTATTACTCCAAGCGAATAGATATCCGTTCTCTTGTCAACGGACATCCCGGCCGCCTGTTCGGGACTCATATATTCCGGTGTCCCCACTATCATTCCCATAGCGGTGAGCTTCTCTGCCCTGTCAGATGTATCAAGCATTTTTGAAATACCGAAATCCAGTATCTTTACAAAATCCTTCCTGTCGGGTTTGTCTATCAGAACAATATTTTCGGGTTTCAGGTCTCTGTGAATGATTCCCTGTGAATGTGCGGCAGAGAGCGCCTTTGTTATCTGAAGCAGAATCGGTATAGCCCTTCTGAGGGGAATCGAACCTGATTTCTGAATGATATCCGCAAGGGCCGAACCGTTCAGATGCTCCATTACAAAATAGACCGAACCATCTGGAGTTCTGCCGAAATCGGTTACTTCGATGATATTCTCGTGTCCTATACGCGAGGCAGCGATTGCCTCATTCTGGAATCTTCTGACTACATCCTCTTTTCTGGCAAGGTCATATCTCAAAACCTTAATTGCTACGTTCTTCTTGAGCAGGATATGCTCTGATGCATAGACAGACCCCATCCCGCCTTCCCCGAGTTTGGAAATAATGCGGTACCTGTTGTCAAGTATCATACCTATAAGAGAGTGGGACGGACCTGATTCGGGGTCTGCAACAAGTTTCGTGGCATCATTTGGGCAGTAATTAATATCCGTCGGAAATTTTGATTTACAGGTAGGACAAAACTTCATATCAGAATACCCTTATTACATTTTCTATAACAGAAATAATCACGGGAGTCAATCAAAGCAATATCAAAATTATTCAAATACTATCTCTTCCTTCCTTGCAGATTCAGCAGAATCCTCCTCATACTCCCTTGTCCTGTCTTTTTCGAATTCGGCAGATTTGTAATATTCGTGTTGAATAATCAGGTCCATTATTTCATTTGTTCCTGTCCATATCATCATAAGCCTGATATCCCTGAGAATTCTCTCCACCGGGAAGATATCCGTATAACCTATACCTCCCATTACCTGCATTGCACTATTTACGACCTTCCAGGCCGTCTCGGTGGAAAACTTCTTCGATTCGGATACAAGTCTTCTGACATAGGCTGCATCTGCGCCACTATCGATGGCAACCGCTGTTGCATAAACAAGTGCCGAAGCAGCATCCAGTTTGGTTACCGAATCAGCAATCTTGAAGGAAACGCCTTCAAAATCCTTAATAAATTTTCCGAAAGCCTTCCTTCTGGTCGAATACCTCGCTGCAACAGAGAGGGCGCTTTTGGCCGAGCCTATTGCACCGGCAGAGGTAGTCATTCTCTCAGGTATCATCATCTGATAGAATATCTCGGACCCTTGGTTTAGCCTGCCAACCAGATTCTTCTCACTCACCTTTACGTCCTTAAAGACTATTCTGCCTGCACCACCGCCCCTTGTCCCCATCAGCCCGTAAAGATATTCGGTCTTAACTCCGGAATCCCTGTCAACCAGAAAGACACTTATTGACTTGTGCGGAGGAGCACTCTCGTCTGTCTTTGCATAGACCATAAAGAAATCAGCCCCCTCGGCACCGACCACAAATCTCTTCTGCCCGTTGAGAATAAAGTAATCTTTCTCCTCTCTTGCCGTTGTGGTACAACCGAAGAAGTCCGAACCACCTCTCGGCTCTGTCAGTGCCTCGGCGCAGTATTTCTCCCCTTTCAGCATCGGTTTCAGATACTGGTCTTTGTGATATTCATTGCCGAATTTATTTATTGCCTCTCCCACAATTGAGACAAGAGAATAGAGACAGGCGAGTGAACTGCCAAGAACCCCGATCTCCTCAAGTGCGACAATCTCATCCTGCCACAGAAGCCCTCTCCCGCCCAGTTCCTTCGGAAATCTGAGCCCCAGAAGATTTCTCCTGCCGGCCTCTTTAAGAAACTCCACAGGATATCTTATGGCATCCTTATCCATATCAAGGATTAGTTTTTTTGGTACCCATCTGACGAAATCTACGACCTCATCTCTTAACTGCTTCTGTTTTTCATTTAGTAAATGATTCAGCATATTGCCGCCCTCCTAAAAAAAAACCGCTGTATCCTAAATAAAGAATACAGCGGTCTGATTTAAGCATCATCTATACAATTACAGTCCTGAGACTCCGTAATCCTGCATAAACATCATCATCATATTGAGCACCGACTCCATGCTATTAACTCTGTAATAACAGGAAGTATCATCCTCACCGAACTTCTGCATACAGGTATGCGTATTGTAGGCATCCTTATACATATTGGCTCTGTCGATTGCCGCACAACCGATTGATTTATCCACATTCACACTTGCTACAGGTCTGAAGACTCTTGCACCATAATATGTATATGGGTTGAAGAGAGAGTTATATTCACATCTTACAGAGTTGTCGTAAGGTGTATAACCGCACTCCTGACCTTCAATACAGATCTTCATAAAGTTGAAGAATGTCGTATCGAAGAAGACCGAGAATCTGTCAACTGCAAATAACATACCATAAATCTGGTTATAGATCGAGACGCCGGGCTCAATCACAGTGCTGTTCTTGTAGATTTCATACTGATTTCTCTCAGGCAACTCTCTACCTGTGAAGTTATCTCCGTACCAGACATTCCTGGGTTTGAGTGTCCAGTTACCTGCATTGTTCTCGGCTATCCAGCCATACTTGTGATAGTCTTCATTGATCAGACCCGTTACGATATCAATAAGTTCGTTCTGGAAGAAGTCATAGTAGTTGATATAGAATCTGATTCCGCTGGCATCCGGGAATCCCCAGTCACGGGTAGTTAGTGCATCGAGAGCCATAATCTTATCCAATACCGTACCAATAATGCTGATTCTGTAAATTCTGCCGTAATAACCACCTTCATACTTGTGCCAGTAATACTTGGCATCGCCAAGTCTCAGTCTGAGGTCACAATCCTCTCTTTCGGGGTCGCTAGAACGGAATTTCAGATACTTAGTACCCGGGACGTACGAATAGCAACCTACATCAGGTTCACCGAGAACCTTGTTGAAGAAATTGAGACCGACTGTCGATGCTATATACATATCGTTCAAACCACCGGCGATATTCCAGTTGGAAGGCGACCTCATACCGGGCTCATAGAAATACTGATAAAGCATTGCCTGATACTGTTTTCCGATTGTCACAAAATACCTGCCGAAAACCCTGGCATCATAGTCAAATCCGAAGTTTCTTCTGTATCTCTTGAAATTGTTGAATATGTAACTCTTGTTGTAAAGGTCAATTTCATTAATGACAATCTCTCTCGAGGTTACACCTTCATCCCATCTGTTGCAGAACGGGAGGTCGTCGGTTCTCTCATCAGAGCAGAATCTGTACTTGACAAAGTTGTTTGCATCGGAACCCCAGTTTTTATTCTGATAGAAGTGTGAACATACCTTCGGGACCGTCGGTGCTGCACCGCACTTCTGACCCTTTGCATAACCCGGACAATCGGAGTCGAGGGCACATCTTTCACCGCCGAGGTAGAAATCATTACCCTTGTCAAGCCTCATACAGATACCTGTCAGACAGGTCTGACCGAAATCCTTGAACGGACAATCATCATTGCTGGCACAGGTTTCACCGCCGACATAGAAAACGGCGTTGACCTTATTCTGATAGTTCTTATCATAATCAGGCGCTCCGTCCCATTTATCAACAGCCGATACCACTGCCTTGTGTCCGTTGTATGTAATCTCTCTCAGACCATACCCGAATTTGATATGTGCCTGGTCGTGCGAGTAATTCGAGAGCGGATACTTCTCTCCCCAGATATCCTCTCCGAGTTTCAGATTACTGTCTCTGAAGTCTGTCTGGTCAACTCCGGTAAAGCCGTCGGTGTAGAACTGGGCACCGTAATCCATAACAGATGTAAGCTGATAGAGATATGCATTCTCCTGTCTCATCTTTTTGCGGAATTTATCCCATACCCTCAGATAATTGTCGTATTCACCCTCGTTCTTGAACTGCGGAACATTGAAGAAATCGAAGTTGGCAAATTCCGGGTCGGATGCCTTGACCTTCTTGTAGATGTCCCACCACTCCTTCGGGAAGTTCGTTGCATCGAAGGATGCCTCGAACTGATGTCTCAGGCCGAGAGTGTGTCCGACTTCGTGTTCTGTAACACCTCTGTAAATTGATGTATAGACAAGTTCGGCAACCTGCTCCCTCGTCCAGCCCTGCTCGGCATACTTTTTAACGAGGAAGAGGACACCGTCATCGATATATTCATTGGGTTCAAGGATACAGTGATATCTGCTCTTCAGATATTCTGACCTGTGGAAATTCTTGATCTTATCGTGCCAGTGTTCCCTGAGCGGGCTTATGTAATCCACTACCTCGTCTGTCATCTCACCTTCGGCAAGTTCGAACTTTACACCGCCTTTGACAACAGCGAGGTCCTTAAAGAGCATCATCTTCTCGAGCTCAGGATGATTCTTCAGGACATTGGCTCTTCTTGCACTGTATGCGGTCATTGTGTTCTTATCCGAGAGCATTTTTGCCACATCGTCCTCTGTCCTTGCACCGCTTGCCCTGACTTTTGCAAAGAGATTATCCAGTTTTGCCTGTACAATCTCTGTCGGTTTCCACGGACCGTTTTCCGGACCCATAGGCTGGACACCTGTTCCGTACATATTCGTGAAGTAGCCTCTTATATCCTCTCCCTGCGCAATGCTCTGAATATATCTCTGGCACTGCTCGTCTGTAGTATTGCTTCTGGAGCAGTAATAAACTATATCAAAGAATTCCATTGACCTCTCTTTATAGGTCACAAGTGCAGCACCATAGACATTGGCTGTCGCATTGATAATCTCACCGGTTTCAGGGTCGGCCTCGGAAGGACCGTAGCCGAGCGGACCACCGGCCATCGGCTTGCTGATATAGTTAATCATACTGTACCTGAGGTCGCCGTTATTCTTTCTGCAATCAGGAGAAGTCTTCTCTTCGATTGAGAGTTCTTCGACCTTCTTGCCCTTTTCACTTGCTATCTTCTCAAGTATCCCCTTCTGATATGTCTCATCGCAGTAATGGTTGTCCCTGAGTTCGAATACGAGAGCACCAAGGCCGTTTGAAGCATTCTTGTCAATTCTATCCTCAACCCACTTCTTGCCAAGTGCATCTGCCTCATCATGGGATTTGCCTTCGAGCATATACTCGGATGCTATAATACCCCTTAATGCCTTTCTGAATGCCACATCCCAGTCTCTCACAAGCAGATAGGAGGGTTGTTTCAGTACATCCGGCATATCCTCGTTCATATAATAAACTATCTTCTTTATTTCCCTGTCTCTTATTTTCAACAGATTCCCGTTCTCGTCTCTCCACTGTTTGAAGATATTCCATCTCGACATATTGTAGTTTCTGGAAAGTTCATTGAGACCCCAGTGGTTGTCAAATCCCTCTCTGTCAAGTCTGAAATAACCATAGCCCACATCGAAGAAGAGGTCCGGGAAGTTTGCTGGCTCATAGGTGGACGGCTGAGCCTTCAAAAATGAGTGTCTGAAAGTAACAGGCACCTGCCCGAGTACCACAGGATAGGAATACTCGTACCAGAGTGAATTCGGAGTAGCGGAGACAATCTCTGCATTCACTATATCAAGATATCCGTCCTGAGGAGTAATCGTTGACTGACTCTGGTCCCAGAAGACCGCCGGTTCCTTCTTCATATAGGCATACATCGGGTCTGAATATTCCAGAATAAAATGGAACCAGTCAAACATCAGATTCTGTGACCAGTCCACCCTGATGTATTCCCTGTCCCACCACAGTCTGTCCGTAGTATTCTCAACGATCACATTGTATTCTTCACCGGTAGTCGGGTTATACTGTCTCTGAATGTCAAAATGGGAGAGAATTCTGTATGCTGCAACCGGGGCTCCGAAATACTTCTTGGAACTCTTCAGACAGAAATTACCCGGACCGCATTCATTGTCCTGAAAACAGGTCTTTGCCGAGGAGGTATCCATCGTCTCAAGCTCCTCGAGCTTTGTACCTGCCTTCATACAGAACCCCTTCTCTGTATTCATAATGGTCTCATAGGATCTGTAGGCATAAAGGAAATTCTCATCTATCACCCATCTGATCTTTTCAAGCTGAAAACCTTCTTCACCTATAAATGTCCACTTTGCCTCATACGGATGGTCAATAACAGTAAGTTTGTAATACCAGTAACCATCCAGCCAGCTCTTCTTGATTGGGTACTGCTGGACATAGGACCTCTCGGGTCTCTGCTCTGCGCAGCTGAACATAAAACCTGCAATAAGCACAGCTGCCAGAATCAGCATCAACAAGTTCTTCCTCTTAAGCATAAAAATACCTCCTTAAAACAATGTTTTTCCTAAAATATAAAACTTACATCAAAATACAATGTTGTGTAATTGTCGTACGTATTTCTCCAGAACGGATTATTGGTATATGTGCTGTTCGGGAGCAACTGGGGCTGGAATGTGTCTAGACCGCAGTCCACGACCAGCCACTTATAAACCTGATAATCAAGTTCGATATTAAAATCTATGCTGTCGCGCGTTCCCCTCTTGCCGCCACTGTATAATTCGTATGCCCACCCGTTAATCACCCAGAAGTAACCTACAAAAGTGAGCTTCTCCGTTATTGCAACAGAGCCGGAGAATATATGGGCAACCTGATATTCGAGGTTGGTCGAACCGGTATTCAGATAATCTGCTGTCTTGACCCTTAACGGATACTCCTTGTAATACCCGCCTGTACTCTCCTGTACCTGAGATGTTGTATATTCGTGCCAGTTCTTATAAAACCTGAAATCGTATCCCAGAAAGACCTTCTGTGTCTCGGGCTTCCCCTTCTCACCGAAGAAACCCCTCGAAATTCCGAGGTCTATCATATTTCCCCACATAAGCGTAGCATACTGGCTTGCTTTTGAGGTAGGAAATGAAATTCTGAAAGTTCCCGACAGGGAAATATCCGTATATTTTTCCCTATAAAGTTCCGGAAATACGAACTCGAGTCTCGCATCCGAAAGCTGGGTCTCATACTGATATGAAGTGCTGTCTGAATTTGTTACCTCCTTTGATATATCAATTCTGCCGCTCAAAAAGAAGAAATCTGTCCAGGGGAGATTGAGCTTCGGAAGTATCTTCATCGAGAGTGTGCTGAGAGGATTATCCGGATTGATTCCGAAACTGTTGCCAAACCCTATTGTGCTCCCCGTGAAGAACTCCTTCTTAGGTTTGCTCTCTGATGATGCAGAAGATTCGGATGATACGGCCTGAGTCGCACCGGAAACCGGTGCTGTCCCCTGATTAATACTCTTGTCCTTTTCCTCTGCCTGTTTTAGTTCTTCAGACGCCTTTTTATCTTCAGACTTTTTTATTTCTTCCTTTTTCTCTTCTTCGGCCTTTTTTGATTCATCAGTTGCTTTTACATCCTTGTTTTCACTTTTTGCTGCCTCATTTGACTGAGAGGCGGTATCTGTCTGCTGTTGCGGATTATCCTGAGCATAAACAACCGAACATGCAAAAAAGATGAATAACAGAGAGAAGAATATTTTTTTAACGCTCATTATTCCTCCTTAAATTTGGAAAACACCTGTATCCATTATTATTGATTGAACCTATATGCAAGTTTAAAAAACAGACATTTATCATTTTTACGCCAAAGATGTCATAATGCCGGGGGCGGGAATCGAACCCGCACATCCTTTTGGGACGAGGGATTTTAAGTCCCTTGCGTCTACCAGTTCCGCCACCCCGGCGAAACATCTGTAAATCACGCAGACAGAGTCTGCAAAAAATCATAACTTAAAAATTATGTCAAGCAGTAAATACATTTTCTGGAAATACCCCAAAATTTTTCATAAATCCTCCGCAAAACTAAATCTTAGCTGGTTTTTATTCACTTTTTTCTCTTTACTAAGCATCTGCTTTATCCTTTTCATAATGATTTTAAGCACTTCAGATAATCCGTCCC
>DYEF01000059.1 GCA_020725805.1 Bdellovibrio sp. | reverse complement strand
TCCAATTTGATTATGGATAATAAACGAATTTTCTCTTGACAACCCACTTTCATAGATGGCACCTTTTAATGTTTGCCGGTATTTTTGCCAATAATATCAATAAGTTAGAATAAAATGTGCCTGAGAATAAAATGTGCCTGGCACCTTAAAAAAGGTACCTTAATCTCAGGTCATCTGGCTGGCTGAGGATATTCAAAAGGTATCTCGAATTCGTCAAAGGCATTCCCGTCTATATCAACGGCGGTAATCCTGACCTTGTCGCAGAGGACATCTCCGTAAATAAAATGGTGAACGTAGTTTGTCTTCTGGATAAACGGAAAATCATTGCATTTCATATCGAGGTCGCCGCCTCCGCCGCCTATAATCATATGATAGACGCCGTTAAGCAGGCCCCTTTCGTATCCGTGTGTGTGGCCGTTGAGAATGAGGTTTATGCCGCCTTTTTCCAGTACCGGTATAAGGGAACTTCTTATCTGCAGATTTCCGTCGTAGTCACAGTGTCCCCATCCGTCTGTATATGCTGACTGATGAAAGACAGCTATTCTGATTCCTGCCCAGACGGCCTCCGGTTTTTTGAGTGTCTGAACTACCCACTTATGTTCGGGGTCCTCTGTCCCGAATAAGTATTTTTCGGAATCTATTACGATTACGAATACTGCCCCGTATCTGAACCAGTAGTAACTCTCGTGCTGCAAATCATTCTCGGGATACGGATAGGAGAAATATTTGTAGTAGTAGTCTGAATTTGCCTCGTGATTTCCGATTGCAAAATAGTAAGGGATAAAGAATGCAAGCGGTCTGATTACATCGAAGATTTCTTTTTGCCATCTCTCCTCCTCCCATCCCCTCTCTACAGCGTCTCCGGCGTGAAGGATGAATGATGGCCCGAGTTTTGCTATCATTGGTATCAGTTTTGAATGTCTTTCGGGATGATTCTGGGAGTCGCTGTATGCAGCAAATCTGAATGGTTTATTCAGATTCGGATTCGTCCTGAAAGTAAAGAATTCCGTCATAAATTCACCGCTTCCGGCACGGTAATAATATAAAGTGTCGGGTCTGAGTCCGGTTATTCTTACCTCGTGAATTTGTTCGCTTCCACCTGTAATCCTTTTCAGGGATATCTGATTCTCTCCGAAATCTACGACAGATGGTTCGGGTCTTTCTGTCTCCCACATAATGGTTGTTGAATCTGTATCTGTATACATTATGTACGGGCCTTTGATAAAGGGTTTGTAGTCAGTTATTTCTATCGGTACAGTATTCAGAGTATTATCGCATTTATAGATATCACAACCTGTATCTGTAACTGAAATATCTCCGGCATCATCAGATGTGTACGAATCTGAACTGCTACCGGATTCATCTCCGCACGAGGATATGATAATTAAGATAAATGGGATAAAGACGTTTAACTTTTTCATAAAATCCCTCAATTAAAACTTTGTGTTTATGATCTCTTCCTGAAGTTTCTTGAGTTCACCGAAGAAGACTTCCTTCTGAAGGTTCTGTTCACTGTTGAGTCTGTTTATAAGGTTAATCGAGCGTTCTTTCCACTCCCTGTTGGATAGTCTGTTAGCGAGCATTTCGATCTTTTTGATATTCCACGGAAACTCGTAGTAGGAGGTATAATTGTAGCAGTCTTCCTCCTTGGTATTGAACCTGAGGGATGCCGCGGCGCATATTTTCGAGGTAACGACTATGGCCTCGACACGGTCATATCCCTTTCTGGAAAAGACGTTTATTCCCACCCCTATTGCCGGACAGGCGATTATCCATATCAGTATTACCAGATAGATGGCTATAACTATTTTTCTGGTCATTGGTCTTCATCCTTGAATAATGGTACTATTGTCTCCTCTCCCGGTTTTACTGTAACTGTTCTGGATTCACTGAATCTGTTCGAGCCGGTGAAGAACACCTTGACACTGTATTTCCCGGGTTTGATCTCGAATTTTTTAAGAGGGGTAACCTGCCCTATGGGCTTTCCGTTTATATATACCTCGCCCCAAGGTTTCGAATTTACTGAGAGAAGGCCGGGATTCTTTACCGGTGCTGACTGGGCGGTCTTCACTTTATCTGTCTTTCTGGACTTTTTATTCCCTTTTTTAATGGACTTTCTCTCCTGCAGGATTTCGTCATCAGGTCTCTCTTTTATCTCTTTTACCGTGCCTGCGACTCTCTCCTGAGTTGTCTCCTTTAAGAGCGGCGAGGGATAATAGTTTTTCAGGTTTATGGTACTCAGGGTCTCACTGCTGGGCCTGATATCGTACATATATGAAGGGTTGATTTGTACCGCTGGTTTTCTGTAAATACTGAAGAGCATCATAAGTATTACGATAATGAGTATTACAGCAACAGAACTTAGAACTGTCAGTAAGAGTTTTGTAGGATTTGTATGGATATCGGAGAAGAAATCTGACATTTTCAGTGTCAGTACTCTGCCTGTTTCTCTGGCGCTCATGGCGGAATTGTTGAGAAAATTCAGAATTCTGAAAAAGATATGACCCGATGTTGTATTGACTCTTTCCTTGATTGTGGGTTTGGTTACGGAGAGGGTTGGCTCTGCTTCAGGCATCTTTGCTGTCTCGATTTTGTAGGGAGTCGGGGTTTTTCGTGTAACCTCTGCCTTCTCTTCTGTAATCAGGGACTCGCTGGTATCCACCGCAAAGTCGACCCTTGTCATCTTTTCCGAGATGTTCTCTTTTTTGATTACCTTTGTGGTCTCTTCCGCTTTCCCGAAGAATCTCTTTGTAAAATCCTGCAGTTTTGACGGGACAAATCCGGGATATGTCTTAAAAAGGTATCTCTGAAGGTCCGACTGCAGGTCTGATGCCGCCTGATACCTTGCATCCCTGTCTTTTGCCAGACACTTCATAACGATATCTGCAAGCTCATCCGGCAGGTCCTCTCTGTAAATCACCGGTGATTTCACTATTCCCTTTTTCACCATCTCTATCTGCTTATAATCGCTCTCCGCATAAAAAGGTCTCTGGTTTGTAAACATCTCATACATTATTATCCCGAGCGCATAGATATCCGACCTGTTGTCAAGCTCTATTCCCGCTGCCTGTTCGGGCGACATATAGTTTATTTTGCCTTTCAAAAGCCCTTTTGTAGTCTCCTTGCTCTTTATATTGGCTTTGGCAATTCCGAAATCAGTTATTTTTACCTCTCCTATATCGCTGATGAGTATGTTCTGCGGGCTTACATCTCTGTGAATAATGTTGAGCGGCTTGCCTTCAGGGTCTCTTTTCCGGTGTGCGTAATCAAGACCCTTTGCTACCTCGCTCGCAATGAAAATGCTTACATCCAGCGGCAGATACTGCTTCTTCTGCTTGCACTTCTTCAGATACTTATGCAGGTCAATACCGTTGACATACTCCATTGCGATGAAGTAGTGTTCACCGATTCTTCCCAGATCGAATACCTGAACAATGTTCGAATGATTAAGGAAGACCGATATCTTTGCCTCGTCGATGAGCATTGTGATAAATTCCTGATTCTGGGCAAACTGCGGATGGATTCTCTTGATGGCCAGAATCTTTTCGAATCCCGATACACCTACAGTCTTTGCCTTGAAGATCTCTGCCATTCCTCCCGAGGCAATCTTGTCGAGCAGAATATATTTTCCAAAAGCACACGGAAACTTCATTAATAAACATAATAATATAATATTTTAATCTTGGCAACTTTTTAACCTGCATAGTGTTTAAAATCACAAGATTGATTCTGGCAGGAGCAAAAAGTTTATGTTGAATTGTTTTGTCAGATGCATTAAAATGTATAACATTAATAGGGAGGTGTAATATGTCTTCGAAAAAGGTCTTTTTGGTCTTGTTGCTTTTATTTACGGCTGGATTCTTTCACTATTGCGGGACTACTGCAGTGGAGAATCAGGAGACAAATGATACCTTAAGCGGCGATATTGAAATAAATAAGGATGCCGTAACGGATATATCAAAGGCAGATGGTATTACTGACATTCTTCCTTCAGATGATGCTCTGGGAGATGCAGTGCTCGCCGATAATTCGGAAGATATTGTGCTGGCAGATATTACTGAAGATATTGTATTGCCCGGCGATACGGAACTCTCTGATATTCTGCTGAAAGATGCCTACGAGGATATAATATCTGATACCGGAGAGGATATTGGCCCTGACGGGGGAGGAGACGGCGGAGGGAAGGATTCAGGTCTCTCTGATATTGAACTTACAGATACGTCGGGACAGACTTACAGTATAGCGGGCAGAGTGACAGTTAACGGAGGCAAACCTGAAAGCGGCAAGAACGTTTACGTAATGGTTTTTGATAAACTTCCCGGTGAGGGTGTTAATCCTATTGCGTATACTATGACAGACAGTAATAACGATTACTTTATAGACGGGCTTGCCCCCGGTAAGTACTATGTCTTTGCGGTTTATGATATCGATGGTAACGGTAAACCGAATCCGGGAGAGGGAGACCCTTATGGCTATTATCCGAATAATCCGGTAGAGATCAAGAATAGTTCATTAACAGGCATAAATATCGATATACGTACAATTCAGCTGATAGTATCCTCCCTGTATATGCAGAGACAGCAATCCAGAAACGCCTATCTTATGCTCCTTGCGGCAAAGGTATCGGACCCGAAGACAGGTGATGTACTGACGAATGCAACAGTAACTGCAATCGACCCTGTAAGTCCGCAGGTATATTCACTTACATATAATCCGCAGACAGAGCAGTATGAAAAGCAGTTCAATCCGTATGCGCAGAGTCCTGTACTGGCAAGAGAAGGTAATTACCAGTTTACAATTCAGCATCCGTCGTATGGTTCACAGCCCGTAAAACTTGAGATTACCCACAAACCACAAAATCAGCTCGTCACGATTATCAAACCTGCAAATAACTCCACAGTAAAGGTAGACGAGGACCTCGTTGTCGAGTGGAAAAATCCTTCGGAAACTGATACAAATATGATGATTCAACTGATGTACAGAAGCGGGAATCAGATGACAGAGGTTTACAGGGACGAGGATCAGCCGATTCCGAACCCCTACGTCATAGATGGCTCCGAAATAAGTGACGTGGGTATGTATTTGATTAATGTGGTCAGCGGAAGATTTGCTCTGGTTAAGAACGGACTGAGCATTGAAGCCACGAGCGGGACGGTCATAGTAAACGCCCAGTAAGGTTTTTATGAATGCAGGACAGATTCTTCTTTTTGTAGTTTCCTATTTACTCGGGTCTGTCCCCTTTGGCCTTCTTTTCTCAAAGATATTTTCGGGTGTAGATATCCGTAATTCAGGGTCCGGGAATATCGGAACTGCCAATGTAATAAGGAATGCCGGACTTTTTGCCGGGGTTCTGACCTTCTTATGTGACCTCTTAAAGGGTCTTGTGCCGGTTATAATTGCCTTGAAGTTTTTCGACCAGAGGACTGCTGCAATTGCCGGATTATTATCTGTAATCGGACATATATTCTCCCTGTTTCTAAGATTCAGAGGAGGAAAGGGTGTTGCTACGGCCTTTGGTGTAATGCTGGGGTTTAATTATATGACTGCGCTTGTGTCCTTTGTTGTTTTTCTCGTTGTGATAGTCTCGGTCAGAATATCATCCCTGTCATCTCTTGTTGCCACGGTATCGAATCTTCTTCTGAATCTCTTTTTTTCTTTCAGTAAAAACCTGCTTGTACTCAATATACTCCTTCTTATGCTGATTTTTTACAGACACAGGGAGAATATTTTGAGACTCTTAAGGGGGGAAGAACCCAGAATGTGGGAGAGGAAAAATTGATTATGAAATATATTTTACTGATGATTTTTATGTTCCTTTCGTTCTCTCTTACGGCTCAGGAGGGCAGCGGTGATGAGGATAACTCTTCTCTCTTTTATATGCTGAATCTCAATAACCGTTTTGAGATAAAGAGGAATTATCTTAACTCCGATAAACCCGAAAGTCTTACGTTTTCAGAGAACAGCACAGGTTATTATTTCTATGCCGGCGGAACTCTCATCTGGTTTATTAATGACAATACGGAATTCAATCTCTCCCTCAACTCAGGTATTATGAGAATCAGCGGGCTATATTATGAGAATGATAGCACCGATACTACAATTAACTATGAGTCTGCCCCGGATTATGCTCTGAAAAGCCTTTTTATTGATGAACTGTATTTTGAATATGACGGGGCATTGAGACTTTCACTTGGTAAGGCAAATCTCTCTGCATCGACAGATTTTGTCTTCAATGACTATGTCTTTTTTGTAAAAACTGATTTTTATCTTTATAAAAAACAGAAGAAGGAGCTGACTCTGGGACTCCAGTACAATACAATAGACGGATATTTCAATGCTGACTACAAAAGTTCTCCTATGATTACGGCAGATATAACTTATAAAAACGGCAAAGCCTTTGGTCTCTCATTCTTCTCGAGCTTCCTGTATGACAATGATAATGCATTCGGAAGGATTTATGAGCCTTTTGTGGAGGCTTTTCTGGTAAAGAAGATGTCCGAATCGGGGATTGACACAGCAACGGTATGCGGAGGTGAGTTGTCCGATTGTCTCAATGTGGATAGCAAGGGTTATCTTGTCTGGTTAGGGTTTGACCTGAACGGAAAATCGGGCGCATTTCATTACCGTCTGAGTCTTATCGGAAATTACGGGGATATGGAGGTTACACCTTATATATATGTCAACGGACAGACGAAAGATATTTATAACAAAAAGCAGAAGTCCGGAAAACTCACCCAGTACCTGAAATACGGTGACCCCGGGATGTCTCAGGATACGCAGGATTCGTCAGGTACCCAGAGCGGTATGCTCAACAAGACATTATCCGACAGAAAATTATTTGGTTATATGGCGTTTGCTGAAGTCGGGTATAAGTTTTTTAAACTTATCGATATTTCTCCGTATTTTCTCTATATGAGCGGTGAGAATGACTTCGAAAAGAGCGGTTATCTGAATTCCTTTGTATCGGTTAAGTCTTATATTACCCTGTCTAATATATTCTTCAATGGTGGTCTGAATGAGACTGCCTCATCCCGAAGTTTCTCGATGGCAGGTGTAAACGGTAAGGGAGTAATTAATCCCGGCTTGTGGATAAAAATCAGGAAGGAAGAACTGCCGCTGAAGCTGAATTTCGGAGTAATGAAATTCTATGCAAGTGCCAGTAATACGAATAATAAAATCGACTACGGAACAGAACTGGATTTCGTTGTGAGCTATTCACTGCTTAAATTTATGGATGTGAGTTTAGAGACTGATTATTTTATTGCCGGCGATTTCTTTAATTCAGAAAATCAGGCTACCGGGAATCCATTCAAGATTCTGTTTGGACTTAACCTCTTTTTGGATAATCTGGATTGACATACTTTTCTTTTTGCAATTGATTTCAAAAATTGATAGGATAAGAAATTGTTTAAGGAGGATTTTAATGAAGAGATTCATTCTGTTTTTTCTTCTGGGTATCTTTTTGACATCACCTGCATATGCGGAGTGGAAGCAGCTCTTTACTCAGATGGGCAACAAGAATGTCTGGGCAGGTGTCGAGGTCTTTGACGAGAATAATATCTCAATGCCCGGTGTTATGGACAATATGGGGAATTCACAGGCGGTTTTGGGATATTCGTCTGACGGCCAGAATGTTACAATGGGACAGGCGCCTGCTAATCCTGATGCGCAGATGAGTTTTTTCCTCTTTGTCTCGGGTGCCGGCACAAATGGTTTTATGGCAGGAATGTCTTTACTTAAGGGATTTCCTCCTCCTGTGATTATTGATGTTGCAAAGTCAACCAACAAGGGTAAGAATTATACCGTTCAGAAGAATGCGCTGCCGGGCTCAAAGAACTTCAGTGCAACGGCAATATACTTTTCTGACCCTATGACAGGCTGGATAGTCGGAGAGGGAGATAATGCTTATTATCTGGCTGCGACAAAGGACGGTGGAGCAACATGGACAGAGAGTACATCTTTCTATACCTTCAAGAGTGATGTATCCATAAATAATGTCTTTTTCATAAATGACAGAATAGGCTGGATCGTGGGCGGAGACAACGGTGAGAGAGACAAGGAGACAGGTGCATATACCAGAAACCCGTCTTCCGGATTTGTGGCAGTCTCAACTGACGGGGGTAAGAGCTTTAAGAACATTTACGAAAACAGCGGATTTACGATTAACGCAGTTCATTTTGTCGATTGTCAGACGGGAATTATAGCCGGTTATGACTCGGCCAAGGCGTATGTATTATATACGACAGACGGTGGCAAGACATTTTCTGCGGGTGGTGAACTGAAAATTTCACTCGGGAGTCAGACTGCCGATGCCACCTTTGTGGCCGCACTGCAATTACTGAACAGCAAAGACGGATTTCTGGCTGCAAATTATATATCGGACCCCAAGTCTGAATCCTGTGCACCGGGTGTATTCAGGACGTCGGATGGCGGTAAGAGCTGGGTTGCCGATGATACCTATGCCTCAGCCCTTACCGGTTTTACAAAATACGCCTGTCTTTACGGAATGAAATTCTATTCTGAGAAGGTCGGCTATCTGGTCGGTCAGCATATGCTTGTTGCGAAATATACAAATGATAGTGCTCCATCTGAAAACCGCAGATGCGTCGAGTGCATGCTCGGAAAATGCCATCAGCAGGAGATACCTGATGCAGGAGTTACAGATGGCGTTTCTCCCGATATAGTATATCCGGACGGGGAAGTGCCTGATACAACTGAGGATACAGGTCCGGTTATTACCTGTCCGTCAGATAAGATCCTGCCCATTATGGATTCGAAGGTCTGCATAAAAGACAGTACCGTGCCGTCGCTTTCATCATTTAAGGCAAATGTGGGTTTTGGGGAAATAATAAACGGGACATCTTTTGTGGTCTATATTGCAGGTGAGAAGGAAGAGATGACCCTCGGGCAGGCAAGGGATGCGGCAAACAACAAAACAGAGGATGTGGAATATATCAGACTTGCAATATCTCCTTCGATGAAGGTCTCCGAGCTGTATGGTTATGCCGGGATTAAATTTACCGGTTCAAACATATCAGCACAGATAGTATACGATGATTCGAATCAGCTTTTGAAGATTAAGGGACTTGAAGCAGATTTAAGCGGAGAAGACAATCAGAAGAAGGCCTCCGTTGCAATGGATATAGAGGTGCCGGTGCTGACTGCAAAACAGCTCAGCAATGCCTCTCAGAACCTTATAAATGAGATATGTAATCTCAACAGGCTTTTATGCGGGAATACATTTGAAGATACGGGTATTATTGTCGGTGATGACGGAGAGATCATCAATCCTTCGGATACTCATAGTGGTCTCGATGCCTCTTCCGGCTCGGATATCTCAAAAGATGGTTCGGCATCGGATGGCTGTAGCTGTACAACACTTTTCTGATGAGAGTCTCGGTAGCAATAGTAACTTTCAACAGTGCGGACGTAATCAGGGAGTGTCTGGATTCGCTTCTGAATCTGGATTTTGAGGATTATGAGATACTGGTCTATGATAATGCGTCCTGTGACGATACCTGTCTGATTATCGAAGGTTATCCTCAGGACAGGATAAGACTGGTGAAGGGAAACTATAACAAAGGATTTGGTTATGCCTTAAACCGCCTCTCTGAAATTTCGTCAGGAGAGATAATTGCATCTCTCAATCCGGATACAGTCGTTGACAGAAAATGGATAAAGAGTGCTGTTTTGCATTTTGAAAAGAGTGATGTAGGGATGGTTTCGTCGAGGATACATTTTAAGGATAACCCCGATATTATAGATTCCGCAGGTCATCTGATATATCCGGACGGCCTGAACAGGGGAAGGGGACATAATCAGAGGATGTCCGAGAACTTCTTAAAGATTACAGATGTTGCATTCCCGAGCGGCTCTGCCGGCTTTTACAGAAAGGAACTCTTTCTGAAACTCGGTGGCATAGACGAATCCCTCTTCTTATACGGAGATGATACGGATATAGGGATAAAGTTTCAGCTGGCAGGATACAGATGTGTTTATGAGCCGGATTCCGTTGTCTATCATATCTATTCGCATTCGGCGGGCAGGTATTCTGATATCAAGGCATATTTCGTAGAGAGAAACAGGCTCCAGATTCTATTAAAGTATTTTCCTGTGCGGCTCATCGGAAAGAGTCTGTTTTATACATTGAAAAGGGTATTCTTTCATAACCTGTCTGCGTTAACCGGCAGGGGAAGCACTGCCAATTATCTGAAGAATAGTTCGGCTCTGAATCTTTACAGACTTATGTTTATGGCTTATCTGGAATCTGCTGCCAATATCTCTTCGACTCTTGAAAAGAGAAGGGCATTGCCCCCGGATATTGACAGAGAAAGAATGGAAAAGCTTATTGACAGTTTCCCGATCTCCGCAAGGGAGATTGCAATGGTAGATTAGGGAAAGAGGTGTCTTTATGGTATTTACTCTTTTTACATTATTGCTTGCGCAGGTTCAGGATGTAAGATTCGATGACTACTTTACTAACGGGACTATGCGTGTTGATATGTATATTACCGGAAATTATCTCGAAGAGATAATAACACTCGATGAGGTGATTGCGGAGGGGGAGTGGGCCGGTTCAAAAAACAATCTTATCGATTATACCGGATACGGTTGTGAGCAGCTCAGAATCTATCACAGCAAGAGTTCGAGAATGATATACTCTCGCGGTTTCTGCACACTCTTCGGGGAATGGCAGACGACGGAGGAGGCAAAACTGATAAAGAAGACATTTCATAATACTGTAAGATTTCCTTATCCGAAGGATGAGGTGGAGGTTGTAATCGCAAACGGTCAGAAGAGACTCTTTTCATTCAGGATCGACCCTCTAAAACACAGGGTAAGAAACCAGAATCTTGGCAAATACGAATCGGTTAAACTGCATTACTCAGGTGAATGCAGCAAAAAACTCGATCTGGTTATCCTCCCCGAAGGTTATACGAAGAATGAAGAGAAAAAGATGATTGAGGATGCTATGAGGTATTCAAATATATTTCTTTCATCGGAGCCATATAAGAATCACAAGGACAAAATCAATATCTGGTTTGTGAAGATATTCAGCAATGAATCCGGGGTGAGCGAACCGAGAAAAGGATTTTACAAGGATACCGCATTGAATCTGACCTTCAATACATTCGATATCGAGAGGTATCTTACGGCTCCCGACAATAAAAAGGTAAGGGATGCCGCCTCTGCGGTCTGTTACGATACAGTGCTCATTATGGTGAATACAAACCGTTACGGCGGTGCAGGAATCTTCAATCAGTGGGCAATCTTTCCGTCGGACAACGAATATGACGAATATATTTTTCTGCACGAATTCGGTCACTCGTTTGCGGGGCTTGCCGATGAATATTATACTTCGAAGGTTGCATATTCTGATTTCTACCCCAAAGGGCTCGAACCATGGGAACCTAATATTACCGCATATCTGAAGAAGGGTGAGATAAAGTGGGGTAATTTCATAAAGAAAGGCATCCCGGTTCCTACTCCCGAAAAGGAGGAGTATAAAAGTGAAGTCGGTCTCTTTGAGGGTGCCGGTTATGCCGCAAAGGATTTATACAGACCGATGATGGATTGCAAGATGTTCTCCAAAGGCTCTGTACCTTTCTGCCCTGTCTGCAGAAATTCCATAGAAAAGATGATTCTGTTTTATTCTGAGTAATATCAGGCATCAGAACACACAAAGCGGCAGCATCTCCTTCCGTGTATGACAGGTGATCCAACTGGCAGTTTTGGTTTTTTAATGGACAAATCTTTCTCACAGTATTATATCTACGGATTGCGGTTTTATTATTTGTTTTCAGAGAGGTTATTATGGATATCAGAGGAACTACGGTTCTTTGCCTGAAAAAGGGAGATAAGGTCGTAATGACCGGAGATGGTCAGGTCTCTATGGGGCAGACCATTCTCAAGCATACTGCAAAGAAAGTGCGAAGGTTATACAACGATTCGGTTCTTGCGGGCTTTGCCGGTTCGACGGCCGATGCTATTACTCTATTCGATAAATTCGAAGCCAAACTCAAGGAGTATAAAGGGGATATTGTGAGAAGTGCAGTTGAGCTTGCCCGTGACTGGAGAACAGACAGAATTCTGAGGAGGCTCGAGGCTATGCTTCTCGTTGCAAACAGGGAGAAGATTCTTCTTATTTCCGGACTCGGCGATGTAATTGAGCCCGATTCACCGGTTATTGCCATAGGTTCGGGCGGACCTTATGCCTATGCGGCCGCAAGAGCCCTTATGGAGAACAGCAGTCTTGATGCAGAGGAGATTTCTGTAAAGGCAATGGATATTGCAGCAGATATCTGTGTATATACAAACAAAAACAGAGTTACGGAGGTATTGTAGTATGCCTGATATTGATACCGAACGTATATTCAGAATAATGAGTTTTACGCCGAGGGAGATTGTCTCGGAGCTCGACAAGTATATAATCGGACAGGAGGAGGCAAAGAAGGCTGTTGCTGTTGCTATCAGAAACAGGTGGAGAAGGCAGCAGGTCAATGAAGATATCCGTAATGAAATCTATCCGAAAAATATTATTATGATCGGTCCGACCGGAGTTGGGAAGACGGAGATCGCAAGAAGACTGGCGAAGATTGCTCAGGCCCCTTTTGTAAAGGTCGAAGCAAGCAAATTTACCGAGGTTGGTTATGTAGGCCGTGATGTGGATTCGATGGTAAGAGACCTTGTCGAGATAGCAGTCAAGGAGACCAAAGAGAGGGCGGTAGCCATCGAACGCGAAAAGGCGTACAGGCTTGCGGAGGATAAGATTCTGGAGGCCCTTTTTCCGGGCAATCACAGCATCAACGCCTCGATACCGTTCTCCGGTATTCCTACAGTGCCTCAGGATAGCAGGGCAGAGACTGAAAAGAACCGTGAACTCCTGAGAAAGGGAGAATTCGACGACCGTATCATCGAACTGGATGTGCAGGTGAGTGCACCGCCTCCTATACAGATGCTCGGAATGTCGAATATGGAAGATGTAATGATACAGATGCAGGATATGCTCTCGGGGATTATGCCCAAAAAAGGGAAGAAGCGTAAACTGAAAGTGAAGGAGGCACTGAAGATTCTTACGGATGAAGAGGCACAGAAGCTCGTCGATATGGAGAAGGTTACAAAGGAGGCTCTTTTCTGGGCAGAGCATATGGGAATTATCTTCATCGATGAGATCGACAAGATAGCGGGCAGGGAGAGCGGACACGGTCCGGATGTCTCCAGAGAGGGTGTGCAGCGCGACCTCCTCCCGATAGTCGAGGGTTCGACAGTCCTCACCAAGTACGGTACCGTGAAGACAGACCATATCCTTTTCATTGCTGCCGGTGCCTTCAATGTTGCAAAACCGTCCGACCTGATACCGGAGCTTCAGGGAAGATTCCCCATCAGGGTCGAACTCAATCCGCTGGGTAAGAACGAGTTCCTCCGCATCCTCAGGGAGCCAAAAAACTCACTTATCAGGCAGTACAAAGCGCTTCTCGAGGCCGAGGGAGTGCAACTCGAGTTTACTGATGATGCACTGGAGAGAATAAGCGACTTCGCATACGCCGTAAATCAGAAGAGCGAGGATATCGGCGCCAGACGGCTTTATACCGTTATGGAAAAACTCCTCGAGGACCTAAATTACAATGCCCCCGAGCTTCTGGATAAAAAGGTTGTTATCGACAGGACTTATGTTGACAATAAACTTGACAGATTTGCAAATTTAGAGGATTTATCAAAGTATATTTTATGAGGGTGGGTTTATGTCTTTTGTCATCGGAATAGATTTAGGTACTACAAATTCCTGTGTCGCTGTTTTCAAGGACGGACAACCGGTTGTTATCCCCAATAAGGGCGGGTATAAGACCACTCCTTCGGTCGTGGCGATTGCCGACAACGACAAAAGACTTGTGGGTCATACGGCCAAGAGACAGGCCGTTACGAATGCAGAGCATACGATTTATGCCGCAAAGAGGCTGATAGGCAGAAGGTTCGACTCGGATATCGTAAAGAAGATATCCAATGCAGTCCCTTATAAACTTGTCGAAGGTCCCAACGGGGATGTCAGGGTAGAACTGAGAGGGCGTGTCTATTCGATACCGGAGATTTCATCTATGATACTTCAGGAGATGAAACTGGTAGCAGAATCCTATCTCAACGAATCGGTATCGAAGGCGGTGATCACCGTTCCTGCGTATTTCAATGATGCCCAGAGGCAGGCCACCCGGGATGCCGGTACGATAGCTGGTCTGGAGGTTGAAGCTATTATCAACGAACCGACAGCCGCGGCACTGGCGTATGGTTACGGAAAGAATATAAACAGGAGAATCGCTGTATATGACATCGGGGGCGGAACTTTCGATATATCCATTGTGGATGTGGCCGGTGAGAATTTCAAGGTGGTATCAACTGCAGGAGATTCCTTTCTGGGCGGAGAGGACATCGACAACAGGATAATGGATTATTGCATAAGTACATTTATGCAGGAGAACGGAATCGACCTCAGACAGGATGCGGTCGCAATTCAGCGGCTCAAGGAGGCCTCCGAGAAGGCAAAATGTGACCTCTCTGTACTTACCAGTACCGAGATAAGTATTCCTTTCATTGCAACGGATTCAAAGAATAATCCTATACACCTGAAGGTAACTCTTACCAGAGATTTCCTCGAAGAGATAAGTAAAAGCATAATAGAAAAGACATTTGCTATATGTGATATGGCATTCAAGACCGGTAATATCGTCAAATCCACTATCAAGGATGTTCTGCTTGTAGGCGGCCAGAGCAGGATGCCTATGGTTGCCAGAATGGTAAAGGATTATTTCGGACTCGACCCTTCGAAGAGGATTCATCCGGATGAGGCGGTTGCTATCGGGGCGGCGATAAAAGGTCATATGCTTCAGAACACAAAGGGTCAGGCAAAACTCGTGGATGTTACCTCTCACTCTCTGGGTATTATGGTTGCCGGCGGATACTTTAATCCGCTCATTGAGAAGAATACGGCTGTTCCTGCCAAGAAGTCCAAGATTTTCACGACAGTCAAGGACAATCAGGAGCAGGTCAAGATAATAGTTCTGCAGGGTGAGAGCAAGAGGTGTGAGGAGAATGAACTTCTGGGAGAGTTTATCCTGAACGGTCTCAGGAAAGGCCCGCGTGGCTCTGTAGAGATAGAGGTTATGTTCGAGATCAATTCGGACGGTATAGTTCTGGTATCTGCAAAGGATGTAAAGACGGGGTTCAAACAGGAGATTATTGTTACTGCAACTTCCGGTCTGACCGATGAAGAGATTCAGAGAATGGCAGAGGAGAACCGCGATTATCTGCTGGAGTCGAAGACGGGTGAGGATTTCGAGAAACAACGTTATGAAGTAAAGAAGATGATTTCGGAAGTGGATACTATGCTCGAAAAACTGAAGACCACACTCAAAAAAGATGAATTTCTCGACGAACTTATTATAAAGATCGACAGGTCCAGAAATAATATCGAGAAGGCTGTAAGAGAGAAGAATCTCGCAGAACTTATGGAAGAGTCAGAGGTATTCAAGAGAATTTACAAGATGTGCAAGAGTCTTTTGGAAAAAGGGTAGTTTATGCCACACAGAATAGAGATATTTCTTAAAAAACCGGAAATGGATGTTTACGGGGAGAAGCTGAAAAAGAGGATTAGGAGGGATACCGGCATAGATACAGGGCGGATACTGACCTCTGATATCTATAACATAGGTCTCGAACTCGATACAGAAAAACTGAATTTCGTTGCCCGTGAGGTATTTCTCGACAAGGTTATCAACGATTACAGTATTGATAAGGTTGCCTTCGGTGAACCTGTCTTTTATCTTGAGGTCGGTCTTCTCCCGGGTGTGACCGATGACGTCGGCAGGACAGCGGAGGAATCGGTTGCCATTGCACTCGGTCTTGACGGCAGTGACAGATTCAAGGTCTTTTATTCAAGGGGATTTGCCTTTTATTCAGACAGGATTTCAAAAGAGCAGGTGGAGAGGATTGCCAGAGATATCCTCTCAAATGAACTTATACAGGGTTTCAGGGTTTTTTCTCGCGATGAACTCAGAAAGGCCGGAGGCAGGATTCCTCCGTGGTTCCCTCAGGTAAGACTCAGCAGAAGTCCCGAAGTGAAGAATTTCTCCCTCTCATCGATGAGCGATGAGGAGCTTCTCAATCTCTCAAGGGAGAGGACTCTTGTGCTGAATCTTATTGAGATGAAGACAATCAGGGACCATTTTAATGACCCGGAGGTGAGAAGAATACGAAGGGAGTCGGGGATATCCGAAGAGATTACAGATGTGGAGCTCGAATGTATTGCGCAGACATGGAGCGAACACTGCAAACACAAGATATTCAATGCACTGATAGAGTATAAAGATACCGAAACGGGAAAAACAGAGAAGATAGACAGCCTGTTCAGGTCCTTTATAAGAAAGACCACAGAAGAGGTAAGGGCCGAAAAGGGCGCAAAGGATATCTGTGTCTCTGTCTTTTCGGACAATGCCGGGGTAATCAGGTTCAATGAGAAATTCAATCTGGTCTTCAAAGTCGAGACACACAACTCCCCGTCGGCGCTCGACCCATACGGCGGGGCTCTCACAGGTATTGTCGGAGTCAACAGGGACCCTCTCGGAACGGGAAAGGGCTCAAAACTGATTTTCAATACTGATGTTTTCTGCTTTGCCTCTCCATTTTACAGCAAACCGCTTCCGCCGAGGATACTCCATCCCTTAAGGATACTTGAGGGTGTCCGCGAGGGTGTAGAGCACGGAGGCAACAAGAGCGGTATCCCCACCATAAACGGCTCGGTGGTCTTCGATGATTCCTATCTCGGAAAACCGCTCGTCTTCTGCGGGACGGCCGGTATTCTTCCGGTTCAGGTCTGCAAAGAGCCGGGTGAATCCAAGGAAATAAGGGAGAATGACCTCATTGTTATGGTGGGAGGCAGGATAGGTGCGGACGGAATTCACGGGGCGACCTTCAGTTCGGAGGAACTGCACAGCGGCTCTCCGTCTACGGCGGTTCAGATAGGGGACCCGATAACGCAGAAGAGGATGAGTGACTTCCTCCTTATGGCAAGAGACCTCTGTCTTTACAGGACACTCACGGATAACGGCGCGGGCGGTCTTTCGAGTTCTGTCGGTGAGCTCGCCGGTATATGCGGAGGAGCAGAGATAGACCTTGTAAAGGCACCGCTCAAGTACCACGGGCTGAACCCTTTCGAAATTCTGATATCCGAATCACAGGAGAGAATGACTGTAGTGGTTCCCCCTGATACGATTGATGAATTTCTGGGTCTTTCGAAAAAGTTCAATGTGGAGTCCACTGTGCTGGGCAGGTTTACAAAAAGCGGTTATTTCGACATAAGATATGACGGAAAAAGAGTGGGGTTTATCAATCTGGATTTTCTTCACAACGGCAACAGACAGATGCAGCTGAAGGCGGAATGGAAAACACAGAGCATCAGGTCGTGTTCGTTCGATAAACCTGCGAATCTTTCGGATATCCTGCACAGATTGCTCTCTTCTCTCAATATCTGCAGCAAACACTACTTCGTCAGGCAGTATGACCACGAGGTTCAGGGCGGTTCGGTCCTGAAGCCGCTCGTCGGTAAAGATAATAACGGTCCTTCCGATGCCGGTATCATCAGACCAGACCTTACTTCATTTGAAGGTGTTGTGGTGAGCCACGGCATTCTGCCCAGATATTCGAATCAGGATGCCTATGCTATGGCCGCCTGTGCAATAGACGAGGCCGTCAGAAATTATATTGCTGCGGGAGGAGACCCGGAGCATATGGCCGGTCTCGATAATTTCTGCTGGCCGGACCCTGTGGAATCACCAAAAAACCCCGACGGGAAATATAAGCTGGCTCAGCTTGTGAGGGCAAATAAGGCGGTCTATGATGTCTGCACATATTACGGAATTCCACTGATTTCCGGCAAGGATTCGATGAAGAACGATTATATATGGGAGCAGGTCAGGATTTCGGTCCTTCCGACGCTCTTGTTCTCGGTTATCGGAAAAATTGAGGACGTCAGGAATGCGGTCTCAATGGATTTCAAAAAGGCAGGTGACCTGATCTATATTGCCGGACTGACTGACCCGAGAATGGCCTATTCGGAATACTTTTATCTGATGGGTAAGGAATCCGAGACGGAGGTGCCCCGGCCCCACAAGGAGATTAACAGGGAGATATTTTACAGACTGCACAATCTGATGAAGATGAGACTTATATGGTCCTGCCACGATGTAAGTGACGGGGGACTTGCTGTAGCCCTTGCAGAATCTGCCTTTGCCGGCGGATTCGGGGCCGAGACGGATATCGGTAAGGTCCCATTAACTTCCCCGATGAGGGAGGACTTTATACTCTTTTCGGAGACACCGGGGAGATTTATTCTGACTGTTGATGAAAAAGACAAAGAGCAGTTCGAGAGTCTGATGAAGGGAGTCCCTTTTGCGCTTCTTGGTAATGTCAGGGATTCTGCAAATCTTGTTGTAAAAAACGGAGACAGAGTTCTCTTCAGTGAAAGTATCGGCTCTCTTATGGAATCATTTTTGAAAACACTTGATTTTTGAGGACTTATGGAAAAGGTCAATGCAATAGTTGTATCAGGAAACGGTATCAATTGTGAAATGGAAATGGCACACGCCCTCAGGCTGGCAGGTGCAGACAGGGTCGATATAGTAAATATTTTTTCCCTGCTCGACGGCGATGTTGATGTACTCGACTATAATTTTATAAATTTTGCCGGAGGATTTCTGGACGGGGATAATCTTGGCTCGGCGAGGGCAGGGGCCGTCAGAATCAGATTCGCAAAAATCCGAAAGACAGAGGAGCGGCTTCTCGACAGAATCATAAGCTTTATTGACAGAGGGGGATTGATTTTGGGTGTCTGCAACGGTTTTCAGCTTCTGGTAAAACTCGGATTGCTGCCGGGCTTCGACAACAATTATACTGAGCAGAGGGTTACACTTACATTTAACAGTAGCGGACGTTTCGAGGACAGGTGGGTCACTCTCAGGGCAAATAAAAAATCTGATTGTGTCTTTACCAGAGGAATCGATACTATCTATCTTCCCGTAAGACACGGAGAAGGCAGATTCCTGACCGATAATGATGATACACTCAAAAGGCTCGAAAAGGATAACCAGATAGTCCTTCAGTACGTCAGGCAGAAGGGAGAGGAGTTTACTGCCGAATATCCCTATAATCCGAACGGTTCTGTACTGGGAATAGCCGGTATATGCAGTAAGGACGGGAGGATTTTCGGACTTATGCCTCATCCGGAGGCCTTTTTACACCGCACCAATCACCCGAGATGGTTCAGGGAAGAGCTGCCGGAAGAGGGTGACGGACTAAGGCTTTTCGTGAATGCTGTTACTTATCTGAAAAACCGGTAATATGTGGTTTGTATCCCTGATGTTTTGGGAGTTCTGAAGGTCTCTTCTTGCGGTTTTACTGAAGGTGATATTCGTTCACAAAAAGTATTTTGTTGCAATTTGTATTTTTACTTTGTAGAAAAACTGCCATTAACCCCTTAATGGCAAGGAAAGCATTATGTACTCAAAATTAGTAAAGGAATTCGAAGCCCGTTTCCATCAGAAACCTCAGTTTTTTGTTTCATCGTCCGGGAGAGTAAATCTTATAGGCGAACATATCGATTATCACGAGGGAGTTGTTTTGCCATGCGCAATATCCCTGAAAAATATCCTTGTGGGAGCCTCCTCGGGCAGTTATGAAGCGACCGGTTATAGTATCTCCTCCGGTAACGAATTCAGGGTAAATATAGACGGGTCCAATATCTACGAGAAGGGGTCGAGCGGTGCATATCTTTACGGTGTATGCCGTTCTGTAATCGATTCGGGTCATTTTATCAAGGGTATAAATTTTGTAATCGACGGTGATCTGCCTGTCGGTTCAGGGCTTTCCAGTTCGGCATCTTTCTGCTGCGGACTTATAGAGCTCATCTCTCAGGTTTACAGACTCAATCTCGAGAGAAGGGAAATCGCAAGGATTGCCCGAATGGCTGAGAATAACTATGCCGGAGTCCCCTGCGGGATTATGGACCAGATGGCCATTGTCTCTGGAAAGGAGAACAGGCTCGTAAGGATCGATTGCCGGGACCTGTCTGTGGATTATTGCAGTATGCCTTCGGGTATCTCTATAGTGGTGGTAAACACTATGATAAAAAGACAGCTTGCAAAATCTGAATACGAAAAGAGGCAGACAGAGTGCAGAGAACTCTTAAATGAGATAAAAAAGATTTTTCCTGAAGTCAGATCGCTCAGGGACGTAAATGAGGATATGCTCGGCAGAGTCAGGAAAAATGTCAGTGATGTTATCTTCAGACGCGGCAAATATGTGATTGAAGAGATTAAAAGGGTGGATATGGTCTTTGATATGATGAATTCCGAAAATCTTGGTGAGGTAGGAAGGCTCTTTTATGAGGGCCACAAAGGTCTCAGAGATGAATATGAGGTCTCCTGTGACGAACTGAATCTCATTGTCGATGAGGCATATAAATTCAGCGGGACTTTAGCGGCGAGGATGACAGGTGCGGGATTCGGCGGGTGTGCCGTTACCCTTATAAAAGATGGTTTTGAAAACGGGTTTTCGGCTTTTATAAGAGAGAAATACCGCTTAGCCTTCGGTAAGGAGTGCGAGGTGTATATCGCAGGCAAGCCTTCCGACGGACTCGTCTCGGTAAAATTGTAGAAGGTGTTTATATGCGCAGAGACTCCCATCTGATTGATATACTGAAAAACAAATCACTCGACGGTGTGATTAACAAATATGTCAATATGAATGATGAGAATGAGGCAGAGAGGTTTCTGAATTCTCTTTCGGGTATAAATCTGGACAATGTAAATCTGCTCAGGTATCTGCTCAAGAAAGGTAATTCTTCACCTGATTTGTCATCTCTCAGGCCTGTCCCTTTCAGTGCCGCCGCATCCTATGCAGACCTGAAAAATTATATAAGAACCGGCACGGATATTATCAAAAGCGGTAAAGTCGCTTTTCTGATATTCAGCGGTGGTGCGGCAACAAGGCTCAAGGAACAGTATCCCGAACTGAGGGAAATATGTCTGAAGAAATTCGGTATCGATACTGGAGATGATTCGGGGATACCGAAGGGACTTATTCCTGTCACACCGTCAGGTTATTTTACATTCATTCATCTCTTTGCAGAGCAGATACTGAGACTTCAGTATGAGTACAGGACAATAATCAATCTCATTGTAATGGTGAGCAGTCTTACCGAGCATTATATCAGGAGGTATTTCGAGGAGAATGACTACTTCGGACTTATGAGGAGGGCTGTCTTCTTCTTAAGACAGCAGGAGAACCCGAGACTTGACCCCGATGGTGATATGATCTTTGACGGAGAGAAGATAATAACAACCGGAGACGGACACGGGGGAGTGTACAGGGCACTCTTAGAGTCTCACCTCAGGGAAGAACTGATTATAAGGGGAGTCGAGGCGATAGTGATGTTTAATGTCGATAACCCGCTTGCCAGATTCTTCGACCCGGTAAGGATAGGGTATCATTTTTCATCTGTATCAGACTTTACTTCATCGGTAGTCGAAAAGACTGACCCGTCTGAGAAGATAGGTGTCGTATCTGAGGATACCTCGACATCATCATACAGGGTTATAGAATACAATCTCCTCACACCCCAGATGAGGAACGCAAGAAGCGAGAGAGGAGAACTTCTCTTCTCCTGCGGACACATAAATGTAAATATCGCAAGCCTCTCTGTTGCTGAGAAGAAGTTTTCCCCGATTGTGTACCGGGACAAGAAGATAAAGGTCAGAGGCAGGGAAATTCTAACAAGTTCGCTCGAGTGGCTCAATCAGGATATCGTTACGGTTCTTGAGAAAGGCCGTGTGGCACTCATAGGTCTTGAGAGGAGCGGATTCTTTCTGCCGACAAAGAATGTCAGAGGTACGGATTCGGTCGAGACAACGATTGAGGGGCTCAACAGATATTACAAAACGATTCTGGATGACAGCTGCAAATTTCACAGGGGCTCGGTGCTTGACCTCTCTCCCTCCTTTATCCTTGACGAGAGGGATAATCACAGACTGAGAAATCTTGTAATGGAGGAGGATTCGCTACTCTTCTTCAGGGGCTGCCTCGATGCAGACGGAGGATTTCTCCTGATAAACAGGGGACTTGTTCTTGAAAAAGGGGCTGTTCTCAGAATCATCTGCGAAAACCCCTTTGGTATTTTCGACTATGATTATATTTCGAATTCCGCAAAGCCCGATATAAAGAGTGCATCGAAGATACACATCAGCAAACCTCTCAGAATCAGGGCTGGTTCCAGAATATCCGTCCGAATCAGGAAGGGGGGTATACTCATTGTCAATTCGGGTGAACTGAGCGGTGAAATGAATCTGACGGTTGAATCTGACCAGAAGACCGAAATCTGAGCGGCCTATCTGTTGATATCAGTAGATAATTCTGAATCCCTTCCCGATACCACTGAATATCTTTTCGTCAAGTGCCTCGGTCCTGATACGTTTTCTGACGATATTATTGATGAAATTTTCCGATGCCAGAATCTCGTATGCCTTTGCGGTATCTTCGCCCAGCTTGCTTGCAAGGTTTACTTCATATCCGAATATGTCCGAATCACCGATTTTGAGAACGTCCCCGTATCCGAGTCCTATGCACAGGAGAACCTGTTCCTCGGCCGTTCTCCCCCTGTTGTATTTTCTGACCGTATTCTGCATACTTATCGCACACTCAAGGGCATTGTTCGGATTCTTGAATATTACAAGCATACTGTCGCCCTCGGTCTTTATCAGAATGCCGTTATGAGACTCGATGAGAGGAGTCAGTATTCTCTCGGATTCGTAAATCGTCTGCAGAAAATGTATTATACCGAATTTTGCCGTATTCCTTGAAAACCCGGAAAGGTCAGTAAACATTATTGCAAGTTTTTCACCGAACAGGTCCCATATCTGGGTGTCTATCTCCTTCTTCCCCTTATCGGTTGCAGATATCCTTCTTATAATCAGTTTTTCGAGTCTCTCTTCAGATGCACTCACAAATGCTGCTCTTTTGCAAAGCATGGTTTACTCCTTTCCTTTTCTTCTGGTCAGTCGATTTCGATATCTTCTATATTGAGTATAAGAGTCTGCTTGTCTGTCTGTATCTCTATAACGGACGGAAATTTTATATTTGTTGAGAATGCGTAATATTTTTTGGCCTCGATACTGACGTTTTTATCTTTCAGAAAGAGGGCAGAGGGCAGAAGACTCTCTTTCTCAATCAGATAGTAGCTGCCCGTTTCCTTTGATATGAACTGGTAATTGATAACGCCGCCCAGCCTTTTGTATTTTACCTCACTGCAGTCGGTAGCGATATTACAGATTCTGGTTTTCAGTCTTTCCGAAGAGACCGGAAGCGGTAAAATCAGGTCTTCGTTTTCGGCAAGCAGCGTCAGTGCCTTGATAAAATGCTTTCCGTCTGCTTTGATGTTCTGCGATACTGGTTTCTGGTCCTTAAATCTGAACTCCGAGACTGTATTGTCACAGGTGATTTTTATGTCCAGAAGTCTCTCATCCCTGTTTATAGAAAAATCGGCATCGCAGCTTAGTGATGTCTCTGAGTCCTTATATACCGCATTTGCCTCGAAACTGAACTTCTTTATGCTGAATCTGCTTCTTACAGATGCAGACTCCTTTATAATAAACCAGTGGGGCAGGATATAGGCTGACATGACAAAGACCGAAATCAGCAGAATAGTGATTTTTTCAGTTGTTTTCATTCAGAAACCTCTCTATTGCGGGTTTGATCTCCTTCTCGGATTTCATAGAAATTATCTCTTTCACAAGAGATGCTGCCTTTTGTATTTCGAGTCTTCTGATAAAGTTTTCGAAAAACGGTATGTTGGCGGGGGACATTGAGAGGCGTCTGTATCCGATTCCCAGAAGGACGGCAATGTTTTCCTCCTCCGCTGCCATCTCGCCGCAGACATATACCGGTTTTTGTGTTTTCTGAATTTTTTCGAAAATCAATGAGAGCACACGTATAATTGCAGGATTGAGGGATGAGGCCGAATCAAATAGTTCTATATTTCCTCTGTCAGCCGCCATTATAAACTGAACCAGGTCGTTTGTCCCGAGGCTCACAAAATCCACATATCCGGTAATATCTTCGAGGATAAATATCATAGACGGAATCTCGAGCATTATCCCTGTCTTGATATCCGGGTCGAATTTTTTATTCTCCTGTCTGAGTATCGTCTTTGCCTCGTTTATTATATTAAGTGTCTCTTCTATCTCTTCAATCCTCGACACCATTGGAATGAGGATTCTGACATTTCCTCTGTGTGATGCCCTTAAAATCGCCTTAATCTGGGTTAAAAACAGGTTTTTGTTTTTAAGGCAGAATCTTACGGCACGTAGCCCCAGAGCCGGATTCTCCTCCTTGTGGGGCGAAATAAATCCCGGGATTTTCTCTCCTCCTATATCCAGTGTCCTGATTGTCACTTCTCTCGGATAGAATCTGGAGGCAATTGCATCATATGACCTGAATTGTTCTTCTTCCGAAGGTGCCCTCGGTCTTTCAATGAAATAAAACTCTGTCCTCAGAAGGCCGATTCCGTCTGCACCCAGTGAAATGGCTGTATCGACCTCTTCAGGAAAGTCTATATTTGCATAGACAAATACCCGCTGATTATCTTTTGAGACGAATATGTGCTCTGACCCATCTGGTTTTCTTTCTGTAAATGAGCAGAAACTCACCTTCTTCTCGGAATATTCCTGAATCTGTCTTTGATTCGGATTGTGAATCAGAAATCCGTTTAGTCCGTCGATTATTACGTTGTCCATTGTGTTTACGATATTGGTTAGATTGGGAATTCCGGTTACTGCTGGAATATTGAGGGACCTTGCCACAATGGCTGTATGACTGTTTCGTCCTCCGTGTTCGGTTGCGATTCCGGTGACTTTCTGTTTGGAGTAATAATAGAGTTCTGCCGGCGTCATATCATTTGTTATCAGAATATGTTCTTCGTTTAGTAGTGAGATATCCCGTATCTTGCCGGACAGGACACGCAGCAGGAGAAATTCAATTGCCTTTATGTCCACACTCCTTGCATTGAGCAATGCCTTTTCCTTCGAGTGCAGAAGCTTGGAATATTTTTCGAAGGCCTTACTTACCGCCGCCTCACAGTTTACGAGGTCGGTGGATATTATGTGCTGGACATCCTCTGTAAATCTAAGGTCTGATAAAATCATCTTCTGGACATTCAGATGAGGACCGATCTTCTTGAGTTCTCTCTGGTTCATCTGGCTTATAAGGATGTCTGTCTGCTCGGTTATCAGTTTTATAGCAGATATGAATCTATCCTTCTCTGTCTGGATTTCGTCGGGTGATATTATCCTTCTTGAAACCTCTCTGGCAGAGTGTGATAGGACTACTGCCTTTCCTATGGCAATACCGGAAGAGATCTTTATCCCCCTGAGTGTCTTGCTGTATCCGCTCATTCAGGTTCACCGAATCTGTTTTCAATGAGTTGTTCTATTTCCTTTAATGCCTGTACAGCATCTTCTCCTTCGGCAACAAACTCTATTTCCGCCCCGAAAGGTGCAGAGAGCATAAGTATTCCCATTATGGATTTGCAGTTTGCGGTCTCTCTGTTGTACTGCATCTGGATATCCGAGCTGAATCTGTTTGCAACATTTACAAGAGCAGCAGCGGCTCTTGCATGAAGTCCCAGCTGGTTTTTCAGAGTCAGGATTTTACTCTGTCTTTTGCTATTACCGCCAGGTTTCGGAGAATCGTCGCCTTCTTTCATTTTATTCACTCCTTCGTAAGTTTATTGTTCTTTTTGCTGTATCGGGTTTTCGGCATAATAAATCTTCTTTCTGCCGTACTCCACGATGAATTTTGCAATGTCCGAAATGTTCTGTATCTCATTGCGGACTGTTGCAAGTTTGAGTATCATTGCCAGCGTAAAACCGGCAACCACCTCAACCTTCCTGTCGTTGAAAAATGTTATGGCAATATTAAACGGTGTTCCGCCGAAGATATCGGTGAGAATAAGGACACCATCTCCCTCATCCAGTTCTTCGACCAGCATCTTTATCTTTTCACGGTACGAATTTACGGATTCATTAGGACTCAGGTTTGCTGCCTTCATACGAGGTATCTCACCGTATATAAACTCTGCTGTCCTTACCATTTCCTCCCCGAGTCTGCCGTGTGATGCAATAAGAATTCCGACCATAGAATCTCCTTAACTCACCTGTTTATATCTCTGTGATATATGCTGACATCGAGTCTGTCGTCGCATTTCATCTTTTTCATAAGCTCTTCGGCCATTGCCACAGAACGGTGTTTGCCTCCCGTGCATCCGAGAGATATATTTATTGCTGACCTCTTTTCGTTTATGTAGAGAGGGAGCATTGTTTCAATGACCTCGAAGATCTTATTCAGAAGCGTAGTACTTGTAGTGTTGTTCATTACATATTTTCTGACACCTTCGTCAAGGCCGTTGAGATTCTTCAGCTCGGGGACGAAGTACGGATTCGGAAGAAATCTTACGTCGAAGACAAAGTCTGTCTGGAGGGGAATTCCGTATTTGAATCCGAAAGAGATTATGCTTACGGTAATCCTGTGGTCTGATGTTGTGCGGTTTATATAGTTTATTATTTCAGACCTCAGGGCGTGAACATTCATGTTTGAGGTATCGATGACTCTGGTGGCAATATCCCTTATACTTTTCAGGATGACCTTCTCCTCCCTGATTCCTTTGATTATGTCTGTTCTGGAAAGGGGATGGGCACGTCTTGTGTCCTGATACCGGTTGAGAATAACATTTTCTTCGCACTCCAGAAAGAGAACCTCGCTTCTGAATCCTTCCTTGGTCAGTGATTCCAGTGTGTCGGGGAAATTTTTTAGGAGAGAACCTTCACGGATATCAATTACAAATGCAATCTTTGTAAATTCGACACCGCCGAGGGAAATCATCTCGAGGAACTTGGGAATAAGGACGGTAGGGAAGTTGTCCATACAGAAGTATCCGTTGTCCTCAAGGGTCTTAAGTGCTGTTGATTTGCCGGAACCGGAAAGTCCCGAGACGAAAATCAGACTATCCAGATTCAATCCTTATTCTCCTTTATCCTTTCGATGTTTCCCATTCTGGTGATTATATCAATGATATTTTTCTGAAATGCCCTTGCTGAATGGAATCCCTTTACCTTAAGGAGCTGGTTTCTTGCAGCGACCTCGACTATGGTGGCGATATTCCTGTTGGTTCTGACCGGCAGGATAATGTGAGGTATACTTATGCCGAGTATGTTAACTGTCTTGTCGTCGATTCCGAGTCTGTCGTACTGTTTGTCGTTTTCCCAGTCGATCAGTTCAACGATGAGTTCGATCTTCTTGTTGTCTCTTATTGTCGAGATTCCGAAAAGGTCCTTGACGTTTATAATACCAAGTCCCCTTATTTCCATATGGTATTTTATCACATCCGAACCGTAGCCGATCAGTACATTGTCATTCCTGCGGGTTACAATAATCATATCATCACACACGAGCCGGTGACCGCGTGTAATGAGTTCGAGAGCACATTCACTCTTGCCTATGCCGCTCTTGCCCCTGATGATTACTCCCAGACCGTATATGTCCATAAGGACACCGTGCAGATTGATTCTGGGTCTTAGTAGGACCTCGATCGATTCAGTGAGTCTTTTGTAGAAGAGGGAGATATCAAGGGTTGTGAATATTACAGGGATATTACCGGCCCCTTCGAGACTTATACAGGTTGTCGGTTGGGGTTTCTCTATCTCCAGAACGATGGCCGCCGGCGGAGTGCCGGAGCATATCTTGCTGATAAAGGCCGGCAGGTCCTGATTAAGTAACCTGCCGGACGCCAGAACTATCGTATCTTCTCCCAGAACGATGTTATCATCTTTTTCCGGAAGGTTTTCGTAGATGATTATCTTAGGGTCAGAGAGTCTCCGGCTGATATCAAACCTGTAATCCGAAGGAAGGCTGATACCCAGGTATTCTCCCTTGAATGAGATTATGTCGGCGAGAGATATGTCATTTTGTTGTCTGTTCAATTGGTTGTCCCCTTTGCCGCAATATGTTCAAGAAGCAGTCTTTTCAGTTCCTCCGGATCATCTGTAGCCGAAATTCTGGCATAAAGTTCATCGTTCTTGATTATCTTTACTATGGCCGAGACGAGTCTCAGATATTCGGTCTTTTTTTCGAGCGGGCTCATAATGAAGAAGACGAGCGAGATATCAGTTCCGTCGGGTGATTTGTACTTCAGGGGTTTTTGAAGCCTTATAAGGAAAATGTAGTCATTATCTATCTCCTCAAGTCTTATATGAGGGAGCATAACCCCTTTTCCTATGGCTGTGGGACTCAGACTTTCCCTCTCCCGAAGGCTGTTGAGAATCCTATCCCTCCCGTATCCCGCAACTCCGGACGCAATATCTGATATCTTTTCTATCAGATCATCTGCTGACTGGGCAAAAATGTCTCTGTGACACTGGATCTGCATTAACGGTTCTGGTGTTTCTCCTTGTACTTTCTGATCTGTCTCTCGATTTTACTGTATGCCAGATCAAATGATGAATACATATCTTCGGATTTTTCGGATGCGTTGATTGTTACACCACCCGCATTGATCGCGAGGTCGGCGATGTGTGAATACTTTTCTACCGAAAAGGTAACCCTTGCATCTACCGGTGGTTTGAGAAGTTTCTTGAGCTTTGAAATTTTATCCTCTGCATACTGTTTGAGTGCATCGCTGTGTTCCATCTGTCTGAAAGTTACATTGACTTGCATAAAAGCCTCCTTATTTTGGCGGATTCTTTGTCTTTTTCCTTATATTGTAGGGCGGAATGCCCATTAAATCGCGGTATTTGGCTATTGTCCTTCTCTGGATACTGGTATTGCAGCTTCTCGCAATCCTTCTTGCGATTTCCTCGTCTTTCAGCGGATATTTGGGGTCTTCCTCATCAATCATCTTCTTAACCATACTTTTTATCACGTCATTGGTCATATCTTCGTTCTCATTAGATACAACAGCTCTCTTGATAAAATATTTCAACGGATAGACTCCGAAGGGGGTAAGCATATATTTGGAACTGAATATCCTGCTTATGGTAGAGGGATTGATGTTCAGTTCGGCAGCAATTTCCTTCTCCTGAAGCGGTTTCAGGTTACCCTCGCCCTTTTCGAAGAAATCTCTCTGCCTTTTGAGTATTACCTCGGCCACCTGTCTGAGGCGCAGGTCCCTCTCGTTGAGTGCATTTAGAAATATCTTGGCAAGCCTGTAGTTGTCTCTTATGAATTTGCTGTTTTTGTCTCTTCCCCTCCGGCGCATATAACTCAGATACTTCTGATTGATATCGACCCGCGGTATGTCTTCCTTGATAATTCTGATCTTGAATTCGCCGTCGGATTTGTAAATCTCAATATCCGGTCTGACATATTCAGCCTGTATCCCGCTTACCGAGGAGCCGGGTTTGGGATTGAAATTGCTGATTGTCTTTTCGAGGTCTCTTGCCATCTCTTCCGTTATATTGAGTGATTTTGTAATGACATAATAACGTTTTCTCTCGAAATCTGTCAGGTGATTTTCGATGGCCTTTATGAGGAGGTCGCTGTTGAGATTCAATTGCCTTGCCTGAATGATAAGGCACTCCTTCAGGTCTCTCGCAGCTATACCGGGCGGGTCGAAGCCCTGAACTATCTTGAGTACACGCTCTACGTCGTCATCGGAAGCCCTTGCCTTTATTGCAATCAGATTAACGAGATTTTCATCCTCGGATTCTCCCTTGAAGTAGCCGTTTTCATCCAGATTCATTATTATATGATATGCAATCTCCTTATCCTTCTCGCTCAGGTCGAGCATTACAAGCTGTTCGAGCAGATATTCTGACAGGCTCTTCTCTGTATTGAGTGTCGAAAACTTTCTGTCCCTGTCTTCCCTGATTTCTTCGGGTAAGCCCGCAAAAGAAGGTCCTTCCGTCCTTGCGTTGAGATAGTCTTCATACTCCTGTTCGCTTCTGATCTGTTTGATTGTATCCTCTTCGTACGGTGCGGCAGAGTAATCCTTACCGTAGTTTGAGAGAAAGGAGTCCTCTGAACCTGATTCTTCCTGCTCGAATGTTTTATCTGAATCTGTAACCTCCGATGATAGCATCTCCTTCTCTTCGAGAATCGGATTCTGTTCGAGTTCCTGATGAATCAGCTGAATCAGTTCCATCTTACTTGTCTGAAGAAGCTTTAAGGTCTGCTGCATCTGGAGCGTAAGTCTAAGCTCCATTGAGAGCTTTTGCGTCTGTTTAAGTTCTGGTCCCATAATCTAATTAAAATATAATATATTAAGGCAGTTTTTTCAAGGGCAAAAGAATCTGGCACAATAATTGATAGCGCATTGTGTCAAACAGGCAATCAGACGAATCTTTTTAACTCCGTTCCGTCGAACAGTACAACCTGATTTCTTCCGTGTTCCTTGGCAAAATACAATGCTTTATCGGCGTCCGATATAAGTTCGGCCCCGTTGCTGGATTTACTTACCGGCCAGGTCGAAATACCGCTGCTTATGGTTACTTTTATCTCCTTGTCCTGAAATTTTACAGAGGATTTTTCAATATTGATTCTTATTCTTTCAGCAATCTTGCCGGCATCCACAAGCCCGGCTCCGGGGGCAATAATAAGAAATTCCTCGCCGCCGTATCTGCATACTACATCGGATGCCCTGAGTCCCTTCTCGAGATTTTTTGCCACGAATCTCAGAATACTGTCCCCCGCATCGTGACCAAAGTTATCATTGATCTGCTTGAAGTGGTCGATATCAAGCATAATTACACTCAGGGGTATTCCGTGTCTGAGAGACCTTGAAAATTCTTCGTTCAGCCTTTTGATGCCGAACCTTCTGTTGAGGAGCTGGGTTAAGTCGTCAACCGCTGCCAGCATCTTTATTTTGTCGTGCAGAATCGCATTATTTATGTAAGCCGAAATGTTTAGTCTTAAGGCCTCCAGAATCTGGTTTGCTGTATCCGGAATCTGAACTTTTGGGCTCAGAAGTATAGCTATGGCAACTACGCGCGATTCTATGGAGAACGGAATAATTCTGATTCTTTCGGGTCTCAGGGTTCCGAAAGGTGTGGATAGATTCATCCATTCAAATCCACTCTCGGCTGTTGATATTTCGATAGTCTGGTTTTTATGAAGAGCCAGATTTACTATACCGTATGATTCATCGATCGTTAAAGGAACCTTCTCGGTTTCATCTATGCCCAAAACGGCGAGTCTTACGATTTTTTCATCTCTGAGTCCGTATAATGCCCCCACACTTGATTGTGTAAGGGACATTATGTCTTCGAGCAGAATCATCGACATTTCATTCAGTTCGATTGTTCTGGCAATCCGTGATGAAAGATTCTTTATATGAGTCTCTGTATGTATTCTGTTACAGACGGCAAGACTCATTTCGTTGAAGTAGGTGGCAAGTCTTCCGATGCTGTCGTTACTCTCCAGATTTATTGAAAATGTATTACACCCGGATACCGGGAGCGTTTGGTCTCTGCTCTTTTTGATAACCTCCTGCATACCATCGGCAAGTTTTTTCAGTTGTTTTGAGACGACGATACTAAAGAGCAGGTAATTAAATCCACCGACTATCAGACCTGCACAGATGCACATCAGGAAAAAAGCGGGTTGCACTGCCTTTTCGGTCCCAAGCATAATTTCGGAAAAAAACGGGAATATTATGCCGGT
The DNA here is from genome assembly GCA_020725805.1 of Bdellovibrio sp. GTDB lineage: Bacteria > Myxococcota > SpSt-1050 > SpSt-1050 > SpSt-1050 > SpSt-1050. Next base: position 10,911 of record DYEF01000059.1, on the reverse strand, counting down.
AACTGTCCCAAAGCCGATCATGCTAAAAAGAAGATTCCTATATATACTTTTTTTGAAAAAAGGTCCCATAAAACCCTCACCATCAGAGTTGTGTTACGATATTAAAATATTTTACAACATAGGTCAATTATTTTCGTGTAACTGCAACACCAGAAAGGTACATTTCTGCAAAATTAAAAAGTTACATTATACAGGCTTGGTTCCGGTGGTGCCAGGCATATCGGCTGATAACATATTGATATCATTGGATAATTTGCGAGAATTTTTTAGAAGGTGCCAGATGCATAGGCAAACTATATTATATTTTTTCCTTATTAAATTCTCTAAAATTCTCCCGGTGTCAGCTAAACCTGTTTAATGTGCCATACTTTACAATATGTGTATTGCTTCGGTTTATTTATTTTCGATAGAAAAACTTCGGCTATAATCTGCATACAGGATTTTTGGTACTAATGAAATTTTGGCAACTAATCTGCAGGAAGGGTAAAATCCCGTAAAATCAAATGGTTAGCGCACAAAACGTCAAAAATACTAAGCTCTTTTAACTGGCACCGGAGAAGCTGAAAGACGGGTATGTGGCACCGCCATATGGAAAAATGTAGACTCTGGCATTTCTGGGGGCATATCTCCCTGCGGCCTTTATCATATCCTCAACTGAATTAAACTGTCTGAAAAGTCCTAGTCTTTTACCGGTATCCGGCGGCAGGTTTTCCGAATAAACGAATATCTGGTTTTTCCTTACGACCTGCATCGAAAAATGAGCCAGAAATCTCTCCTCTATTCCTGCCCCCTTTTTGACCCTGTCTATGAATCCCATAACCCTCTTACTGCCGATTAATCTGAGTATTTTTCTGAGCAGGTAGTTCGGAATCGACTTTTTTGGTACAGAAATGTCACCTATCCCGTTTCTGCACTCCAGAAATCCGATAATAAGACCGTTATCCTTTAATGCCTGTTCGCAGTTTCCTATACATTTCATACCCTGTCTCAGGTCGGCATTCATCGGAGCGGAAGAGACGATAATTACGTCAGCCTTCTCCCTGATCTGTTTACAACTGATTTTTTCTGCAAATTTAATTCCTTCCCTGTGTGCTTTGACCGGGTCACCACACATAAATCTGCAAATTTCAAGTTTTGAATTCATTATTGCATTGATAATAAAGAAATCCTTTTTACTCATCATTGCCCCTTCTTCGAGGTCCAGTCTCATCGGGCTTTCATATTCACCGATATAATTATATTTTTCCGCACTGACTCCCTGCATATGGTTCTGTGCGATCGTAAAATCGGCGGCCAGCCCGGGAATAATCATCTTCAGACCACCGCCGAAGCCGAGGAGCAGATGGGGTTCTATAGCGCCGACGCATATTATTAAGTCAGACTCCATAATGTGGCGGTTCAATGCTACTTCTGTCCCTCTTGATGTCTTTCCAAGAAATACAAGTTCGTCTTTTATGTGTGCCTTGTGGTTCAGTATTCTGATTCCGGCAGGATTATCTATGCCAAGTTTGTTTCTTATCTCGTCATCTCTCATCTCTCTGTGAATACCGAGGGCAAAGATGATGCTGATGTCGGATTTCTTGACACCGAGTCTGTACAGGTAGGAGAGTATTTCTGAAAAGTAGAGGTGTACCGGTGTAGGTCGTGATATGTCGTCGACGGCAATCAGAATCTTCTTGTTTTTGAGATATTCCGGTGTCAGAGGCTCCCGCCCGACTGGTGATTTCATTGCATTGAAAAGCTCTTCCCGCAGATTTTCAAGCCCTCGGGCTTCTTCCGGTTTCAGTACGCCCAGAAGCTCCCAGCTTTCGGGCAATTCGAGTGTAATATCCTTCTGGTTATGAAATATGACTGGATTCATCTCTGCTCCTTTGCAGAACAGGTACTTTATTATGTAACACTTTGCAGGCTACCATATATTACCGGATTTGGTAAGAAATAATTTCGGGATTCTTCAGTCTGCTGATTTTTGGCTGTGATAACCATAGCTTTTATTGACATAGTCTTAAATGCCGTATATTCTTTGATGGCCTGTTTATAAAAGGAGGTTCTGATGTTTCTTTTCAAAGGAAAGAATGTGCTCGTAACCGGTGGCTCAAGGGGTATCGGGAAGGAAATCTGTAAGCATTTTGCAAAATACGGGGCAAAAGTGATTGTATCGAGCCGTAAACTTGATGCCTGTGAGAAGGTTGTGGAAGAGATTAAAAATGATGGCGGAGATGCTATTGCAATTGCCGCTAATATGGGGAAGATGGAAGATGTTAATATGCTTGCCGAAAAGTCTTTCGGGGAGTGCGGATATATAGATGTTCTGGTAAATAATGCCGCCACAAATCCGATTTTCGGCCCGCTTCTGAATACCGAAGAGAAGGCGTGGGATAAGATTATGGATGTAAACCTGAAAGGTCCGTTCTTTCTGGCACTCAGGATTGCCCGGAAGATGATTGAGGGCAGAGGAGGTTCGGTCATCAATATTGCTTCGACGGCAGGGCTCAGGTCATGGCCCGGACTTGGTGTCTATGGTATCTCCAAGGGCGCAATTGTTCAGATGACGAGACAGATGGCGCGCGAATGGGCCGGCGGGAATGTAAGAGTCAACTGCATCGCCCCGGGACTGATCGACACAGACTTCTCGAGGGTCCTGATTGATAATCAGGCTCTGCGGGAAGAGGCACTCAAGACGGTCTCTATGAACAGACACGGAGTAGTTTCGGAGATAGCAGGTCTTACACTCTTTCTGGCATCTGATGCGGCGTCGTATATTACAGGTCAGATTATTGTCGCTGACGGAGGGGGTATGTGCTGAGTGCTCAGCCTTTGACAGAGCCCGCTGTAAGTCCCGAGACGAGATTCTTCTGTAAAAAGTAGAACAATATTACAACCGGCAATGCCACTATTATTGCACCGGCAGCAAAGTGGCCCCACTCCGTATTGTGTGCACCCACGAAGTGCTGGAGCATAACCGGGAGTGTATAACTCGTCTCCTTGTTCATAAATGTTGCAGCAAGGATAAACTCGTTCCACGCCGTCATAAACGAGAAGAGTGCTGTGACCGCTATTGCGGGTCGTGCAAGCGGAAGGATTATCTTTACGAATATCTTCAGCCTTCCGGCCCCGTCTATCATTGCGGATTCTTCGAGTTCCTTCGGTATCGTATCGAAGTAACCCTTAAGTGTCCAGACGCAAAATGGTATGGAAGTGGTTGAATATACGAGTGCGAGTCCCATCAGATGATTTAAGAGTCCCAGTTTGTCCATTATGATATAGAGCGGAATCATCATCATTGTGCCGGGGAACATCTGGGTTACAAGAAATGCCATAAGACCTGCTCTTCTGAGCGGGAATTTGAATCTTGAGAAGGCATAGGCCGCGGTCGTTGCAAGAAGTACCCCTAAAAGTGTGGTAATAAAACTTACGGCGACCGAATTGAAGAGCTGATAGAAGAAGATATACTGACCCGCCATATTCTTTGCAAATATGACTTCCGAAAAGTTCGTAAAGGAGATACTCTCGGGAACCGGATTGAGTGAAACCCTGAAGTTCTGACTATCTGATAAGGCCATCTTGAAGACCCATAGTACCGGATAGATAGTTACTATCGAAAAGAGTATAAGGAAAATATGTGTAATAATCTGGGCGAGGAATAATTTTGTCTTCCTGATAATTTTCATCAGTATATATTCTCCGTTGCTTTCGAGTATTTATTTGTCACCAGTGAATATGCAAGCAGAATTAAAAATATTATTGTTGAATATGCCGCAGCATAGCCGTATCTCTCACCTCTCTCGAATGCCCATCTGTATGCCTCGACGATCAGGATATCGGTTGCCCCGGAAGGTTCGCCGCCGGAGACGAGGTAGATGATGTTAAACATATTGAATGTCCAGATTGAGCCCAGAATTATTGCAGGGAAGAGGGCGGGTTTTAAAAGCGGAAGTGTAATCTTTCTGAATTTCTGCCACTTTGATGCACCCTCGATATCCGCCGCCTCGTATATATCCTGCGGAATACTCTGAAGAGCACCGAGGGATATAACCATCATAAACGGGAAACCGAGCCACGAATTGGTAATCAGGTTTGCTGTAAAGGCAGTCGAAAAGGAACTGAACCATGAAATCTCCTCTATACCGAAGTACCCGATTAGTTCGTTTATAACGCCGAACTGCTTGTGGAACATACCCTTCCAGATAAGGGCCGTAATATAATTGGGGATTGCCCACGGCAGAATCAGGATAACCCTGTAGACCTCCTTGAGTTTCAGCAGCGGATTTTTCAGGATAAGTGCAAGGAAGAGACCGACCGAGACGTGTATTGCAAGATTGGTCGCCGTCCAGAGAATGGTTACAAGGAATGTATAGTAGAAAGAGAGCGGTTCAAGGAGTCTTCTCCCCTCGGATGTAATGATTTTAATGTAGTTGTCCAGACCTACAAATGTATACTCGCCGTGATTGTGTTCGAAAAAGCTCAGACCGATTCCTGCAATAAAGGGTATAAATATGAGAACAATGGTACTGATTACTGCAGGTGAGATATAGCGGTAGGCGTAGGAGTATGTAATGAGGTTATTTACAAAGATTTCCACATACCCGATTGCATAGAGAATATAGATCAGAAGACCGATGATGGCACTGAACAGGAGTGTCAGGTAATATCGCCCGATTCCCTCCTCGACAATCTTTTTAATCGGGATATCCATCCGTATGGCCTCATACGGGGTTTTGCTGACGGGGAGGAAGAACGAGTATTTTGCATCGTGGTCTCTGTATGTCTTTAGAATCTGGTTGGCAAGCGACCTGTCGTCCCGTGGCGAGATTTCCGAGGGAGCGGTCTTACTGATGACTTTTACCGGGGCTGTTTTGTAAATTTCTTCCTGACTGATGTTTAGTTTTTTATTTTTGGTAAAGTCCGTAATAAGGGATAGTTCAACGATGTCATCCTTGATCAGGGCGGCATTCCACCTCTTTATGAGTTCTTTGCCGGATAGTGAATAGAGGACGAAGGCAACAATTGCAATCAGCCCGAATGCGTGTCTGAAATTGTGGAAGAATAAAAGTCCTATGGCGAATATGAAGACCGATATCAGTGCCGCAATGAGTCCGTTCAGGACAGGGACGGGCAGTTCATTCGGGGAGAAGAGCCTCTCCGAAAGATATATATACATAGTCTGACCGCCCTTATCTACCCTGCGGACGTAATATATCATTGACTCATCTTTCGCCTTTGCGGACATATTTCTTGAATCTGTTCTGGAGATCAGGTCGAATATTCTCTTGTCATTTTTATCGTCGGAGACGAGGACCTTCCCTTCCTTCTCGCTCCCGGGATATACGAAGTATCTTCTCTTCTTAAGAAATGCGAGGTCACCCTGTGTCTCTTCGGCGATTATGGCGATTGTATTAAGGCCTACCGAATTTTTATAATCCCTGACCAGATTTGAGAGCTCTTTCGGTTGTTCAACTGTTGATACGAGCAGGGCGGCGTATCTGCCGAAGACCTCGGTGCGGTTTTCGATTGACTGCTCGTTGTTTTTCTCACCCGAATCCCTTATGACAAAAAGGGTAGAAATCATTATTATCCCGAGCGGGAGTATTATGGCGATAAGAGATGCGATCAGTTCATCTCTTGACGGGATTCTAATCAGTGACTTCATAAAATCCTCTGACCCATTCCTCCGAATCCATGGTTCTGAGAAGATTCATATACGGTCGGCACGGGAGTGTGTAATCCAGATTCCTGCAGAACAGAACCGGTTCAATCAGATTCTCATCAGGGAGTGATGCGACTAGTATGCGGGTTCTGAATGAATTGTCACTTATCATCCTGTCCGACCCGATGATATGCTCATAGACTTTCTTGTTCTTTTTGAGCATTCTGTTTAGATAGACTGCGCAGTATTCGATTCCGAGCGTACCCGCAACGGCAATCTGTCTTATGTTTGATACCGCAGTCAGACAGACTCTGATACCTTTTTCCGTAAGCCTTGCGGCAGTATTTGTCATTTCATTTGTTACCGGAATCTTGATGATTACCCGCTCCCTCGAAAGATTCGAGAGAGATACAGCCTCCTTATATGCCTCTTCTGCCGCTTTTGAAAATACCTGAACGAATAATTCCTTCTTCGGTATCACAGAGAGCACATGTCTGTAAAACTGCAATCTGTCTTTAATGCCTGCACGGGATATGAGAATCGGGTTTGTGGTAACGCCGGCAAAAAAAGACAGGTCTTTAGCCTTTTGTATCTCATCAAGATTTGCAGAATCCAAATAAAACTTCATACCTTTTTTACTCTACTTGCGCTCTATATAATTCGTAATTTCCTTGTTTGCTGTCTCCAGAATCCCCTTGAAATCGCTCTCGCCTCTTACGAACTTCGATAGTGCCATCTGTACGGGTGTCCAGACCATACGCATCTCGGGGGAATTCTCCATCGGCACGGAATACTTCTGCTGCTCAAAGAAGGCCATAATCACAGGATCCGATTTTATCTCCTCTTTTTCGTAGAGTTTTGTGTTGGAGACAGTCTGATTCCCCTCCTTCAGTCTTATCTCCGCCTGCGGGTCCGATGTAATATATTTCATAAGTCTGAATGCCTCTTTCTTGTGATTGGACTTTGCAGACATAATGATGGCCTCTACAGTAAGAAACGGAGTCAGTCTCTTCTCTTCCTTAATTGAGGGAGCACTCTTCTTGTCGAGAATCGGCAGAAGTGCTACACCGAACTCCACTCCCTTGTCAATCTCGCCTAAAAACCACGGACCATTGATTACGAATGCTGCCTTGTTCTGATTGAAGAGCGAAGTAACGAGAGTACTCGTAATCTCCTCGGGCATAATCTTCTGTTTGACCAGCTTGCTCAGAAACCTGAACGACTCGACTGACTCATTGCTGACAAAGGCCGGCTTGTAGCTTTCATCAAATACAGATGCCCCGAATGCGTGATAGATTGCAGAATGGAAGTAGAAGTTCCCTGCCTCATAGACGAGCCCGTACGTCTCTGTCTTGGGGTCGGTTATCTTCTTTGAGAGGGAGATGAGTTCGTCCATTGTCTCGGGCGGTTTGTTTACGAGTTTTTTGTTGTAGAAGAGGGCAGTGCTCTTGAATGCCATCGGAAGCCCGTAGAGTGAGCCTTTATACGAGAGTGATTTTATGTGAGCGCCTGAGAAACTCTCTGCGACCGACGGGTCTTCCTGAACGAAGAGGTCGAGCGGCTCGACTACCTTTGAGATTGCCCAGTCACCGAGCCTGTCGTGTGCAAAGATAAATACATCAGGTCCGTGTCCTCTTGGGATTGCCGCTGTAATCTTGTCTGCAAATGCGTCATACGGGATGGGCAGCGATTCAACCATTATTTCGCCCTGTGATTCATTGAAGCTTCTGATAATTTTGTCGAGTGCCTCCTTCTCCTTACCCCTGTATGAATGCCAAAGGACGAGTTTCGTCTTCTCTTTTATCTCCTGTTTCTTGGGTTCCGGGGCTTTCTCTTCCCCGCCCTTCTTGCATCCTGCAAAAGAGAGAATAATAAAAAACACAAGTACCGAAATAACTGTCTTCTTCATTTCTTCTCCTCTTCTTTCTTATTTACCCTGAGACCGCTACCCTTGTTAAAGAGCCTTATCGTCTCGGGCTTGAAGTTCAGATATATTGTCTCCCCTGTCTCGAACCTGTGTGAGGCCTCCTGTCTGAGACAGATCGTAAATGTCCCGCAGTTGACATACAGATAGAGTTCGGAGCCCAGAACCTCCCTTATCTCCAGAGTCCCCCTGAATATGGCACTCGACGGGTCAACCGGGAAGAGATTTTCAGGTCTGATTCCCAGTATTACATCGGAATTTTCGGGCTCATATACGGAAGGGAGTTCGAAAGACCAGTTCTCTCCCTTGAGAAATGTTCTTTCGCCCTCTTTTTTGAATTTACAGTCTATAAAGTTCATAGTGGGACTTCCGATAAAGCCTGCCACAAATATATTCTTCGGCCTGTTGTAAATCTCAAGCGGAGGACCGATCTGCTGGACGAAGCCGTTGTTCATAATGACAATCTTATCTGCAAGCGTCATTGCCTCGACCTGATCGTGGGTAACATATATGGTAGTTGCACCTATCCTTTTGTGAAGTCTTGCGAGTTCGGATCTCATCTGGGTTCTGAGTTTGGCGTCCAGATTCGAGAGCGGCTCGTCAAAGAGAAATACAGCCGGATTTCTTACAATCGCCCTGCCCATTGCGACACGTTGTCTCTGACCGCCCGAGAGCTGTTTGGGGAATCTGTAAAGCAACTGGTCTATTTCCAGAAGTTTTGCGGCCTCGCTGACCCGCTTCTTTATCTCCTCCTCACTGAACTTTCTGATTCTGAGCCCGAAGGCCATATTCTCGAAGACGTTCATATGAGGATATAAGGCGTAGTTCTGAAAGACCATCGCAATATCCCTGTCCTTAGGCGGCACATCATTTACGAGTTTGCCGTTGATGTATAGTTCGCCTTCGCTTATCTCCTCAAGGCCTGCAATCATTCTCAGGGTAGTAGTCTTACCGCAGCCGGACGGACCGACAATGACAACGAACTCATTACCCTTGATCTCCAGATTGACCTTGTTTACCACAATCTTATTGTTGTCATAAATCTTCGAGATATCCTTTAGGATTACTTCTGCCATAACAAGCACTTTTCCTGAAAAATTTAATTAATTATACTGGCTATACACCAGAACACAGCAATTTATTATGATTAAAAATTGACTAAGTCAACTGATTTGAGGCAGCTTAAATATTCACAAAGACCTCCGGCAGAACAGGAAATATTTCCAAAAGGTTTGAAATAAAGAAAAGGTAAAATTTACGGATATAATGGGGTTGTGTTCGGTAAAACCGGCACGGAATATGATATGCCGGTAATAATAACCTTTTTAAGGAGGTTTTTATGAACATTATGGCAATTATCAAGGTAGTAAAGGTTGTGATGATGGTCGGGAGCGTTGTGATGGGAGTAAAGGAGATCAGTGACATTATCAAGAACAAGAAGGTTTAGAGAAAGGAGGGTATTATTATGGTAAAGATTGATGTAATGAAGGTCAACGGGACGATTTTTAAGGATGTAAAGAAGAAGGGAGGTGATTAATATGGCAAAGAAGAAGGATATAGATATTCCTGAGATACTGGATAAGACGGGAGATGCGATGAAGGTACTGGCGAAGATACTGAAGCCGTTCTTTTAATAATTGAATAATTCGGATTAATGAATCTTGGAAATGAAATTTTGTATTGGCAGGGATGATGAGTGAGAGAAGAACAAAAGTGGAACGAGGTTTGATATGTTATTGGTTATGAATTTTATAAAGAAAGGAGGTGAGTGATATGGCAAAAAAGAAGGGCTTTAATTGGTTTGATTTTGCAGTTGATATCGTTATTGCGGCTGGTCCTGTTGTGTTGAAGCATCTGAGTAAGAAGTAGTATGTTTGTATTTACGGACACCTGCGGGTCCAAACTTTAATGGTTCCTGAGCGCAGGATCAGGAACAAAAGGAGGGAAAAAAATGAATTTGAAAACAGTTTTATTGGTGATTCAGGCAGGGTTGATGGTGTGGAAGGTTTTGAAACCTAAAAATTAAGAAAGGAGGTGAGTGATATGGCAGTTATTATGACGATTTTGGGAATTATTAGTGGTATAATTCAGGTGATTAATGGTGTAATTGAGTTGATGGCGTGGGTATAATTTTGAACAGGAGGTAAGATATGTCTGATAAGAAAGTATTGGAGGGAGAGTTGCTGGTACCAAATAAGATTGTAAAGACAGGAGGTAAAGCACTTTCGAGATTAACTCTGGTTGTGGATATAATTGAGACAGTAAAAAGTTTACTTGAGACCTATAGCAGAGAGAAAGAAGAGACAAAAAGGTTCTGCCATCAGCTGAATTCCCAGCTCAGCCTTGCAAGGGAGGAGACGAGAAGGTTCGAGATAGAATTTGAAAAGGAGGTAAAGAGGCTGAGGCTAAAAGAAAAGGAGTTAGAGCTTATAGATAGACAGCTCAGATTGGCATGGGAGAATCTGGAACAACTTGGGAGGATGATAATGTCAAACGAAGTTAATGAGATTGATAAGAAGGAACTGATAGCCTTTTACAGAGACAATATGAACCTTATCTGTAACATTCTTATAAAACTTGGAGGTGAGAAATGAATCCGATTGTTGCAGGGTCGGGTATTTACCTGCTCGAAAAGATTTTTGAATGGATTTTGGAGGAGGCTGAGAAGAGAGAGAGGAGGAATAAATTATTTAGACATTGCATAAGGATGCTAAAGGAAGAGAATAAGAGGCTTCTGATGAAGAGGGAGATTATAGAGAAGAATATATCTTTATTTAGTGAAAAAAAGAGGATTCTTAAATCAAACAGAGAAAGGCTCGAGAGGGTTGGAAACAATCTGGCTGAGGCAGATGAAAACAGAGAAAACGCTATGGTAGTTATCAGGAATGACCTGAGCAGAGGTGAAGAGGGTATAGAGAAAAGGATAGAGAAGTATAAAAGTGCGCTCAAAAAGATTGATAAGCAGATTGAAAAGATTGAATTAAATATATTGATAATAAGGTACGCTCTCAAAAGATAAGATTAGATTTTTTGAATAAATCAGAATTTTTCCAGTCTTTTCTTAAATAAGATTTACAAATTTTGGTGTATTTTGTATAGGACTACTACTTGACCAAATTTTCAGAGGGAAAAATATAGGCAGACAATTAAAAGGCAATATACTGTCGTTTTTATCATTATTCTGTCTGTCGTCTGTCGCTTCGATGCACTCTATTACCCAGCGATCTTGGTATTAAAAGGACATTGAGTAGGCTAAAGCCGTACCGAAATGTCCGACTTAGGTGGTGGCTTTGGTATACTTTGCTATAAAGTTTAAATTGGATGCTTCGAAATCCGTTGG
>DYEF01000058.1 GCA_020725805.1 Bdellovibrio sp. | reverse complement strand
GGCATTTGACCACAAAAAAATATGGAGGACAACCCACCTTTCATAAATACAGGTATAATCTAATCAACACACAATCTAACCAATTGATATTAAAGCATTTTTTGAAAGAAGTGCCAGGTATACTAAAATTCCAAGTATATAAAAAAGCGGCATTGCTGAAAATTATCATACCCGAATAACTGTCAGATGAACGGTTGGCGAGCTGAATGACCCAAATGAAAAACGGTGTAATTTGTGGTTATTGTATCGCTGTTTATTAAGGTATTTATTCTATTATATACTTACGAGGGTTTACGTTAATACCGTTAATTATAACTTCATAGTGCAGATGCGGACCGGTCGACCTCCCCGAATTCCCCACTGTTCCGATAGCCTGTCCCCTTACTACCTTATCGCCTACCTTTACCTTCATATCATTCAGGTGTCCGTAGGAAGTGACTATACCAAAACCGTGATCTATAACAATCTCATTGCCAAGACCCGAATGAAATCCCGTCGATACCACAACCCCGTCAGCAGGTGCAAGGACAGGAATACCGATGCTGGTGGCTATATCTATACCCTTATGAAAGGTCTTTTCTCCGGTAAAGGGGTCATATCTGAATCCGAATTCCGATGTAACCCATCCATAGCAGGGCCATTTGGCAGGAGTACTTCTCAATATCTCCTTACGCTCCTCGAAATACTTCTGAATTTCATTGAAATCCTGCTCTGCCGCCTCAAACTCCCCTGAGAGCAATTCGATTCTGGTTCTCAAAACCGAAAGCCTCATCATCTTTGTACTGTTGTTGAGGTATGAGAGGTCCTCAAGCGAAGGAAGATTAATAATATTCTCCCTGTTCACATCACCCACAGGACCAATGGATAAATTGCGGTCGGAATCATTGATATTGGCAATCAGCTTAATCTTGTTCTTAAAAACCTCTACCCTGTTTAATGCTTCAGCAAGCCTCTTGGTCTCACCCGACAACTCCTTCAGTTCAGCGGATAATTTCTGATTCTCCTGCCTCAGATTGAGGTTTTCCCACGCCATATCCTGAATGAAAGCATAATGTATTACTACTATAAAGAATACCAGAGTCAGCAGGCAGAACGCCCCGATTCCTAAAAGGATACTCTTCTTTGTGACCGAAAACTGGTACCTCTTGGGGGAATCTTCAGGGATAAAGAATACTGTATATCGGCTATTTTTCAAAAAGCTCTCCTTTTTGACAGAGCGTACTACCAATTGCAAAACACAAAATCAATACCTATCAAAAATCCGGCGGGATTGTCAAGAAAATTTTTATACCATATATGTTAGTTGCAATACCTTACCATATATATGCTCAGTTCCGAACCATTCCCGAATACCCATACGGGATTTCCTCCGAAACCGGTCTCAATGAATGTCTGCTGATTGAAATCAACCTGACCAAAATTCTCGAATCCCTTTACTATATCACCGCTCTTCGTAATTATGCCGGCCTTCACCTCACCGCCGGCTCTGTAAACGACGAAGAGATTCTCCCCGTATACGGCAAGGTGAGTATCATCCTCCTGAACTTCCGGTGTATCAGTAATCCATACAGGTCCGGACACCACCCCGCTGTTGGATATCGCTGCAAGTGCCACATCGGATGACTGCCGCCCCTCTGAAGAGATAAAGGTCAGATAAAAGCCGTCTTCAAAAGCCACAAATCCGCCCAGAACGGCATTGCTCCTTCCTGCACAGTTACCCGAAGGTTCATTGTGAATAACCGATTCCCTGTGATTAAAACATATCGCCTTCTGAGGGTAGCAGTCCGAGAGACATACCGCCCCCAGCTTCTGTGAGTTGAATGCCAGCCTTACATCCAGACTATGAGAACAGCCCCAGTCCCAGAGACCACCGTTCTGTCTTCCCTCAGAATCAAAGAACCACAACAGATCACCCTGATGCTCACCGCTCTCCCCCCAGTTCATCGAATGCCCGAAGTAAGCCACATACTGGTTATTGTAATAACCGAGGGTCCCGTAATCACCCCATTCCCTCTTTATATATTTTGCCCAGGTTACATTGTGGTCGGTCTTTCCGATAATAGTGGTATCAAATTTCTGCACTCCGTCAAAACCGTATCCCAGAATGGCCATCTCATCGGTCCCTCTCTGAACCAGAACGGCAAAATCACCTGCTGAGACTGCAAGCCCTCTCAGTTCATTCCCGTCGATACTTACATCAGTTCCGTTCAGGGAGAAATCCCTGTTCAGCCCCAGCACCCTTATCTTACCATTATACGATAGATATGCCAGCAGATATCCGTCCTTATATGCCCTGATAATCGGTGGCGTATAATACGAAAAATACATCCCTCCCATATTATTTACCGAATCCGGCGCAATGCTCAGCCTCTTTACTGTCAGCCTCTCCGCAAGAGATAAAGGACAGGGACCGGCATCCGTATAACCGGTATCATTCCCACCGCCTGTATCCACTGCTCCGTAGTCTGCATAAGTATCTCTGATAATAACCACATCTGACGAATCCTCAAAATCCGAATCCGCAATTTCTGAAACATCACCGGTATCATCAGGAATATATTCTGAGTCCATAGCATCGGATAACTCTACAGCATCTTTCCCCGAATACCCCCTGTCCCTCGGCAATTCCTTAACATCAGAACAAAATGTGAGATTTACTATAGATGTTATAATCACAAAAAAGGACAGAAATCTCCTAATTTTCATAAATTCTCCTTTCTTATAACATCCGACAGTAATTATACCTCTTAACAGATTAAGTTCAATTAATAATTCGTTCGGCATTTTTACCTGTTCTGCAGATTTTGCCTCTTCTCTTTTCCGGCAGGCTGTATATAATCTTCAAATAAAATACTTTTAATATACCGGTTTTTATGCTAACAAATCACCACTATGAGTAGTAAATTTACCGGAAATTCCGTTGATTATTCGAGACTTTTATTGTCTGCCGGATTCGTCTCAAACGATGAAATCGACACCGTTCTGCACCTCGCCGTGAATCTTCCGAAACCTGTATTCATTGAAGGACCGGTCGGCTCCGGAAAGACATTCCTTGCAAAGGCATTCGCCGATGCAACCGGCAGAAGACTCATAAGATTGCAATGCTACGAAGGACTGGATGAATCCAAGACAATCTACGAGTGGGAATACTCAAAACAACTCCTCTTTACCCAGATGCTCAAAAGCAGAATCGAGAAACTTACCTCGAAGACAAAGAGTATAGAGCAGGCCGTGGCAATCCTGTCGAAGGAAAAGGGTTTCTTCTCCGAGGAGTTTCTGGTCTCAAGACCCATACTCGAGGCAATCAAGGGCGGAGACAAGACCGTCCTGCTGATAGACGAAATAGACAAGTCAGATGCCGAATTCGAGGCTTTTTTACTGGAAGTTCTGAGCGAATTTGCAGTCAGCATACCCGAGATAGGGACCATAACTGCAAAATCAAAACCCGTCATCTTTCTTACCAGCAATAATTCGAGGGAGGTCTCTGATGCCCTCAAGAGGAGATGCCTCTATCTGTATATGGATTTGCCCGACAGGGAGATGACAAAAAAGATCATCCTTGCACATATTCCCGATGTGAAAGAGAGACTCATAAAACAGGTACTGGATGCCGTAGATTCAATAAGAAGACTCAGACTGAACAGACAACCATCTGCCGGCGAGATTATAGACTGGGTCAGAAGCCTCATCATTCTTTCCGCCGAAGATATCTCAAAAGAGCTCTTTATCAGAACTATGACAAGCCTGATCAAGGACCAGAGTGATATCGATTCCGTTAAAAAATCCATAAACTCGGTAATCAGGGGTGAATGATGCAGGTAAAGTGCGCCGTCTGTGAAAAGGATTTCACACCTCACTTAAGTTTTCAGACACAGAAGGAGGGGGATAACATACTCTATTTCTGTTCACAGATATGCCTTTTGCAATACAAGACCAGTAAGAAGGTAAAATGTTCCGTCTGCGGAAACGAATTCTTTCTCTCGAAGGTCTTTCAGAGAGAAGAGGTCGGATTCAACACTTATTTCTACTGTTCGCTCGCCTGCCGCGACAGACAGAGCGGTGCACAAGAGACCAGAACAAGGGTCAGAAAGATTGCAGTGATGAACCAAAAGGGCGGGACGGGGAAGACCACAACGGCGGTAAATCTTGCATCAGGAATTGCCGAAAAGGGAATCAAAACCCTCCTCGTGGATATGGACCCGCAGGGTTCGGTCGGTGTCTCACTTGGAGTCAGGAGCGATAAGACCATTGCCGATTTCCTTATGAACCGCATTGCCCTGACCGACTGCACTATCCCTGTCAGAAAGGACCTCGATGTAATTACTTCGAACGAAAAACTCTCGATGATGGAGTTTGAATTTGTCAGGGACGACCCCAATGCTTTCAGGATGAGGGAAAAATTTTCAAATATAACTGATTACAAATACATTGTTGTAGACTGCCCGCCATCTATGTCATACCTCGGGAGAGCCGTTCTGAATTTCTGCAATGAAATAATAATACCGGTCTCCTGTGATTACCTCTCATTTATGGGGACACAGAACATTATCAAGTCAATTAACCACATAAACGAGTTTCTGAAGAGAGATATTGTGGTAACAGGCATTCTGCCGACCTTCTTCGATATCAGAAACAGGATATCCCATCTGATACTTCAGGACCTGCAGAAAAACTTTCAGGACAAATGCCTTTCCCCTGTCAGGATAAATACGAGACTGAGAGAGGCACCGATTCACAGGATGAGCATATTCGAATATGCACCCGACTCACACGGCGCCGAGGATTACAACCTGCTTGTAGAGAAGGTTCTGCACTACCAGTAATTATGGAGATTTCCCCGCACACAGAGAGAAGAAACAAGATTGCACTTGTGCTGCTGCTGATATTCTTCAACACATATTTTTTCCAGCACTATGATAATATCCCTAACCCCAATGAACAGAGCCGTATCTACCTTACAACCGCAATCGTCGACAACGGGAAAATCAGCATCGACGAACAGATAAAAAAATACGGAGATACAATAGACATATCCAGACACAACCAGAAGGCCTACTGCGACAAGGCCCCGGGGCTCTCGTTTCTTGGAGTCCCGTTCTATGCTGCACTGAAGCTGGCCTCAAGAATCTTCGGCTTCGAACTGACTTATCCGGTAATTCTGAAATTTCTGAGGGTTGTACTGCTTGGCATACCTTCTGCATTCTTCTCACTGCTCGTACTATCGGTTATAAGAAAATATACAAAGAATTTTCAGCTCGCCCTTGTTATAACGGCGTTTTATTCAACAGGTACAATTGCGTATACCTATTCGAACCTGCTCTTCGGACACCAGCTCGGGGCAATCTCCGTCTTTATCCTGTTCTACCTCATAAAGGATTCAGAAGACCAGAGATGGCTCAGACTCTTTATTAACGGATTTCTGGCAGGTTTTTCAGTCATTATCGAATATCCTCTGATAATCATTTCATCGGTGCTCAGTATTTATCAGCTGATTTTGCTCGACAGAAAGGCCAGATTCGTCTTCTTTGTTGCGGGTGGTCTGGCCGCGGCCTCAATCCTGATGTTCTACAACAAGGCCGCATTTGGTTCTTTATTTTCAACGGGATATTCACACATCGCAAACCCGACATTTGCGCAGTTTCACAAAGACGGAATTCTGGGCATCACAACCCCCAAACTCAATGCCCTGTTCGGTTCGCTCTTCTCATCTATGAGAGGAATCTTCTACTTTATGCCGGCCCTTCTCTTTTCAATCGCCGGTATCTTTTATATGATAAAGAGTAAAGAGAACAGACGCGACGGTATTCTAATTCTAATAATACTTATTCTTATGCTCTACTTCATTTCATCTTTTTCTTACTGGCAGGCCGGAGGGACGATAAGCCAGAGACACCTTACGGCGCTGATTCCGTTTCTTATGATTCCGCTTGCTCTCTTTGCAAAAGTCGTTATCGAAAAGGAGAATCTTCTTCTTCTGCTTCTCTTGTCTGCATTTATGCTCTTCTCTATGATTATGATACCATATGCAACAATACCATTTCCCTTCTTCTCGGTTGCATACCCGAATCCGCTTTTCGAACTGCCGCTCAACCTCTGGTACTGGGGTGCAATACCACTGAATATCACAAATCTTATCGGATTTTATGGTCTTTTTTCGGCAATCCCTTTTATTATTATATGGCTGCTCTTTGCTTCGTATATCATCTATCACCTGCTCGCATTTTACAGAGGCAGATTCACTCCGCTCTTTTACTCGGTATTTGCCATATGCATAACCTTCGTCCTGATTACTGCCGCATCGTTTGTGGCAAAAGAGAAGAATTACGAGACCAAGATGAAAGACGTAATCGGCATAACGGAAAATTTCAGACCCGCAAAGAATTCCTGTGAATATGTTACAGGAAACAAATCACACAGATTTTCAAAGACTATATGTTATGCTTTTTTGAAGAAGAGCGCAGACGGGATAAAATCAATCAGGGAGGCAAATAATGGACTATAAATTTTACAGGGTTCAGAAAGAGAGATTTATCGGCTGGATATACTTAAACAGACCGGAGAAGAAGAATGCCATGAATCCGCCGGCATTTTCAGAGCTCCCTCAGATAATATCTGAAATGGAACAGGACGATGAAATACGTGTAATAATCATTGCCTCATCCGGTGAGACATTCTCATCCGGAATCGACCTTCTCGAAATGAGCAACGAAATCGGGGAGATAAGAGACACAGACCAGAATGGACATACCAAATGGAAACTGGTCAGAAAGATATTCAGACTGCAGGAGATGGTAAACTCTCTGCAAGCAACTGACAAACCTGTTATCGCGGCAGTAAACGGATTGTGTATCGGCGCAGGGCTCGACCTCATCTCCGGCTGCGATATCAGGGTCTGTTCAAAAGACGCAAAATTCTCTCTCAGAGAGGCGGCCGTCGGATTTGTGGCCGACATTGGTGTTCTGCAGAGGCTCCCGCCAATTATAGGAGAGGGGAACACAAGGGAACTCGCATTTACTGCAAAATTCATCGATGCAGAGACAGCCCTGAGAATCCACCTTGTCAATTCGGTATTTGGCGACCGTGACCATCTGATTGCAGGAGCGCGCGAACTGGCCCTCGAAATTGCATCGAATTCACCGCTTGCTGTCAAGGCTACCAAACGCGCACTGAATTTCATAAATGAAGAACAAATAAGAAGGGGACTGAATTATACTGCAACTCTTAGCGCAGATATCATTCCTTCAGAAGACCTCTACGAGGCGATTGCGGCCTTTGCAGAAAAGAGAAGACCTGAATTCAAAAGATGAAAACAGAATTTTTATAAAGTATAAAACAGAAGGAGCTAAATTATGAGTGATTATTCCGGACTTAAAGAGAAGATTCAGCAAAGGGAGCGGATTGAGGAGAATCTCAAAGACGTAAAGTACAAAATAGTCGTTATGAGCGGAAAAGGCGGTGTCGGCAAGAGCACTGTAACGACCGGACTTGCAACGGCAATTGTCAGTTCAGGTCTCTCGGCAGGAATTATCGACAGCGATATGCACGGACCAAGTATTCCAAAACTTCTTGGTGTTGACAACCTGAGAGGAACTATACAGGGCGATGACAAATATATCTATCCTCTCGAAATAAACAAAAACCTGAAAATAATATCCCTCGACCTGCTGGTTGACAATAAAGACACACCAATAATCTGGCGCGGACCACTCAAGATGAAGATGATTTCGGACTTTCTCGAGAAGGTAAAATGGGGAACCCTTGACTTTCTGCTATTCGACCTTCCGCCCGGCACAGGTGATGAGCCCCTTAGTATCGCCCAGACCCTTCCCTCCGTAGACGGGGTAATAATTGTTACAACCCCTCAGGAAGTGGCCTTACACAGCGTCAGAAAATCTATAAGGTTTGCACAGGAACTTAAAATGCCCATTCTCGGTATTGTAGAAAATATGAGCGGATTTATCTGTCCTCACTGCAACAAAAGTGTAGAGATATTCGGAAGAGGAAAAACAAAAAAGACAGCCGAAGAGTTCGGAATTCGTTTTCTCGGAGAAATACCACTCGACCCGAAGATATCGGAAAACGGCGATAAAGGTATAATTACGGATTTCTCTGATAAAGACCCGGTTTCAGTAAAAAGCATTCTTTCGATTACCAACAGCATAATTGAGATACTAAAGAAACATTCATAAGGAGGACCAAAATGAAGATAGCAATTGCAAGTGATAATCAGCGGGATATTTCCGCACACTTCGGCAGAACTCTCGGATTTGTTATTTATACCACTGACAACGGAAAGGTCGTATCCAGAGAATACAGAGAGAATACTTTTACCGGTCACTCGACACATTCAGACGGGCATCATAATATGCATCACACACACAATTCAATCATCGAGGCACTCAGGGACTGTGAAGTCGTAATCTCCAACGGCATGGGCAGAAGGATATATGAGGATTTGATTAATGCCAATATCAGGCCGGTGATTACCACAGAGACAAATGTAGAGAATGCATTGACTCTCTACTTGGAGGGGAAACTAAGAGATAATCCTGAAACCTGCTGCCCTCATCATCAGCACTAAATACCTCTGAAAAGACAAACAATCTAAAGCCAGACAATTATCTCAGGTATGGTTTGCACTTCAACTCCTTTGCAATACGAACTAATATCAACACCTTTACGCCAAATTACCGTTATAAGCATTATGCGATGTAATGTTTTTTTAGTGTTTCTCTGGTAAAAAAATCAGGATTAATCCAGCAGGAGAATAAAAATTTAATCTGTATTTCATTCAACTAATGAGATTTATGGGTTTCTGCTGTAAAAAATATCGGTTTT
>DYEF01000057.1 GCA_020725805.1 Bdellovibrio sp. | reverse complement strand
TAATCCTGATTTTTTTACCAGAGAAACACTAAAAAAACATTACATCGCAAAATGCTTAATCCAATTAATGTTCTTATTTTTTGCATTTAGTAATGCTTTAATGTATAATTATTAGCCTGATGAGGAGGTAAGCGATGAAGAAGATTATTTTTCTGTTTTTTGTCATTTTATTCGGTACGATGATTTATATTTCCTGCAGTGATGACACAAGCTCATCCGATGATATATCAGGTACAGCAGATAATGAAATCAAAGATATAAATGAGGTAAAGGATGAGAACACCCTGACTGATGCAGAAAAAGATATTGTCATACTTCCAGACACAGAGCCTTCAGACGAAATAACACCGGATATACAGCCTGATACAATTGACACTGATGTCACAACGACAGATGCAGATGCTGGTTCAGATACAGAGGATGTCATTACAGATACCAATCCACCGCCGCTTGCAAAAATTATTGCTGGATCCGGAATTGACATTATATACAATTCTCAGCCGAGACAGATAAGAATTGATGATACCTATGGCATCATAAAAGACATTCCTATGACTGTCCCTGATTCAAGAGTTCCATATTATCTCCGAATGGACCAATTAAAGTTTGATCTCCTCTTCGGAGACACAGATGGTTCCAAATCCCTTACAGACAATGACAAACTTTTGAGAATAATTATTTCAAAGGATTTTTACGGCGAGACAGAAGGTAAGACCCGTACCGGCGATGCCCTTTCAAAGGCAAAGAGTGAGTTTGGCAGTTCTGACCATTCAGCCACGACAAATGTGGAAGGGACAGATTACACATTCGACTTCTATTTCAAGAAAGGTATCAATGTAGCCTCAGATTCATCCCAGAAGATAACCGGTTTCACAATCTACAGACCCCAGAAAGTCGTCCCGTCCGGCGATATCGACTACGAAAACTCAAAGGCGCTCGGAATAACCGCGGATATCGCCTTATTTATGAGTAATGCTACATCTATATCTGATATGAGAAATATACTCGGACCCGAAGACCTGAAAGTTGATGACAACACAAGTAAACTTACCTATTACAACTACCTCTCTATAGGTTTTACGGCCATCGATTCACAATCCTCCTCAGGCGACGTCAAGACGATTACACTCTACCCGCCGTATTTCGGAAAACTCAAGGGGACAAATCTTACGCTTGGGTCTTCTAAAAGCAGTATAGAATCCTTCTTTAACACCAAATATGGCACACCCAAGACATTGCAGCAGGGAGAGGCAACGATTTATTACTATGTCATCAAGACCAAAGACCTCGGGCTGAAAAAATACGATATCTGTCTGGGCTTTATCTACAATCAGAATGATAATGCCACAGCAATACTTGTCGGACTGCCGGTGGAGAAGAAGTAAAAAAGCCTGATGAAATTCTCCCTCGGCTTCAGAGTATTTATCGGATTTCTGATTATCAATCTGCTCTATATCATTATCCTGATAATTGCCATCTTGAGACTCAGCGACATTGGTCAGAAGGCATCTGTATTTGCCAATATCTATCTTCCGCTTTATAAATATTCCCAGCGCATAGAAAGCTCACGTTATCTGAAATTCGACGAACTCAGAAACACCCTCGACATTAAGGAAAAAGAAGAAAAGATTGCGGCAATCGAATCATATTACCTTTCATTCAGAAACAGCAGCAGTGAATATCTGGTCAGAATCAAGAGCCTTCTTGCCATGTCCGAAAAGATATTTACAGGTTCTGATGAAGAGAAATCATACAATCAGCTTCTTGAAAGAATCAGATCACTCGAGCAGAGAACCGAACAGTACAACAAGGCGGTAGAGAAACTCATAGAATCGGTTAAACTCGGCATATACCCGGGACCAATAGACTACTGGATACCGGTAGAAAATGCAGAGAATACACTCAGAAAGGAACAAAAGATTCTTATAATGCAGGTCGAGGGGCTGATGAGAATTCTCATCCGCAGGATAGAAAGCGAGGAGAATACAATCAGATGGCAGCTGATATTTTTTACTATACTCGCCTTCGTTATCTCAGTTCTTGTCCTGACGGGAATAGAAAAAAGACTCAAAAGAATCGTAAGATTCTCTTCCAAACTGGACTCGATGATATTGCACCATCAGTTTGAGCCTATAAAGACGGCAGACGAAGATGAGATATCCGACCTCATAAACAACATCAATAACCTGACCTCTGAATTTCTGAAAATACAGAAAGAGACAGAGGAGAACCGCAACCAGTTACTCACACTCACCGCCAACCTGAGGAAACTCAATTCGGAACTCGACTACATCAAATCCTTTAATGAAAGCATCATAAACAGCATAAAGATTTCCATCATAGTGCTCAACGAAAAACTCGAGATTATCAAATTTAATCCGGCCGCCAGATCCCTACTAGGTCTTGCCGGAGAAAAAAGAAACATCAATTTCTTCTCCTCTTTCCCGGGTTTTGAAAACAGTAATATCAGGAACGCTATAAATATCGCATTATACGAGAAGAAGACGCAGATAATAGAAGAGGTCAATATTCAATCCGACAGCGAACAGCTCATTTTCGACATCATCATCTCCCCTTTTCTGGATGAGACAGGCGGAATCCGTGGAGTCATATTGATTATCGAAAACCGGACCGAGATAGTCAGAACCAAGAGGCTCCTGAACCAGAGCGAACGACTTGCAACGATCGGAAGGATGGCCGCCCAGCTCACCCATCAGATAAAAAACCCCCTCTCTACCATCTCTCTCAATCTAGAATTCATAAGGGATGACCTCAGGGAAAACAGAGTTGACAATGAACACTACCAGAAAAAGCTTAATCTCATCCAGTCGGAGATAGAGAACCTTGTAAAGCTATCGGATGAATACCTGAGATTTGCCAAGATATCCGATTCCAGAATCGAGGATATAGATATTAATAACCTGATTAAAGGAATAACCGATTTATACGAACTGGAATGCACAAGTAAAAATATAAAAATGGTAAATAATCTTTACAAAGGAGAGCTAATTGTAAAGGGCGACTATAATCAGCTCAAGCAGGCAGTTGTAAATATATTAATCAATGCAATCGAATCAGTAGATAAAGGCGGTGAAATTCATATAAAGACAGAGAATTCAGACGGCTTTGCAAAGATCTACATTTCAGATAACGGAAAGGGAATCGATGAGGCCATTATACAACACATATTCGACCCGTTTTATACAACCAAAGAGAAAGGGGCGGGACTTGGCCTGTCGATCGCAGCAAAAATTATTGAAGAAAGCGGCGGAAGAATAAATTGTAAGAATAACCCCGAAGGCGGTGTAACTTTCTCAATCTTAATCCCTAAATAATTCCTGCAAAATCCGTAAATCGCCGGATAGAGCAGAGATGAAACTAAAAATTTTTACCGCTTTTCTGAAGGTACAGTTATAACATATTGAGATTACTGATTACTGACTTGTTTCATCGGCAGGCATACCTTTATATGCATAAGATATATCTTTTCCGGTTCGTCTCCGGTTTTTTATAAGCGAACTGATTTTTTACCGTCCAATAAAAAAATTCTGAGTCCCGTACTAGTTATAAGCAATCCTTGAAAAATCTAACCCTTTGAAACAAGCCACTTTTTATGCCCGTATTCTGGAACAGAACTTGAATATAAAAATGTATCGTTTTTAACCCTTTTTAGGAGGTTTTTTATGAAAAGAAAGAGATTTTTGCTCATCCTCTCTTCTGTGCTGACGTTCTTTATCGTTGTCGGCGCAGACAGCGGAGGGTGCGGAGGGACGAGAGATCTCGGCAATGTCGGGACGAATTCCTGTATTACTGCAAAGGACTGTGAAGGTCTTACACACCCGTTATGCGTTGGCGATTGGAAGTGTGAATCAGGCAAATGCAGCTTCGACTGTAAAAACGACCTTGTGGAGTGTAAATCCGATGCAGACTGTATGACCCTCGTCTATGAGGACGGCGTCAGCAAAATGAATTCCTGCCAGTATCCGGTCGGGCTCTGTAAGGACGGTGTATGTGTGGTCTCCTGTAAGGAGAGGGTCTGTAAGTCAGATTCAGAATGCGAAAAGGGCGAAATATGTGAATTCGGCCCCTGCCCGCTCTGTGCAGGCTGTGAATGTTACGGCAAGTGTGTTCCGGCCACATACAAGTGCCAGTCAGATTTCGATTGTCCTGAAGGTTACTACTGTGAATTTCCGGTTGCTGGAGACGAAGAAGGTTCATACAGATGCTTTGGACCGAATTGTGTAGTTATTGAAGAAGGTGTCTGTGTCAAGAAGAATGATATGAAGTGTGAATCCGATTCTGATTGCCCGGAAGGTTATTACTGTGCATACCCGAATGCCGACTACCGTTCTGACGGAAGAGAAAAGTGCTTTACAACCAAGTGCGTAATTCCGCCGTCTGAAGGTGTCTGCCTGCCTTATCAGAATTGTATCTGCCCCGAATACTATGCACCTGTCTGCGGAACCGACGGAGTAACCTACGGCAATGAATGTTTTGCAAAATGTGCCGGTGTTATGGTGGCATATCAAGGTGAATGTCAGGGCGAGTGTGAATGCTATGCATCATCGGAAGGCAAATGCGGAATAGACTTTATGTGCGAAAAGGGATTTGAATGTCAGTCTGATGGTTCCTGCTGCAGATGCTCCGGTGCCTGTAAGATGGGATTCGAATGTAAGATGGATTCTGACTGCCCGCTTGGAGTAGACGGATATAAGTGCATCAATGGCTGCTGCCAGCTCATCGGATGTGCCTGCCCGTTGTACTATGCCCCTGTATGCGGTACAGACGGTGTAACTTATGGAAATGAATGTGAGGCAAAATGCGCCGGAGCTGGAATAGCATATTACGGCGAATGCAAGATGGGTTGCTACTCAGATATAGACTGTCCTGATGGTTTTAGATGCAATGCAGGTGAAATATGCAATCCTCCTCCCGGGTGCGATCCGAGTAAAGGTATGGCCTGTCCCGATGTTTGCTATGGCCAGTGCGTACCTTCATCAAAAGAATGCTATTCAGACAGAGATTGTCCCGAAGGCTATTTCTGTGCCCTTATGGACTGCGGATATAACAGTGAAAAATGCTGGGGTGCATGGATCGATGAAAAAGGTGTCTGCAGATCGCCGAACGACGGAATATATCCTGCAGAATGCTGTGCCACTGACTGCGGCGGCGGCGGTGTCTGCATGCCGCTCTGTGAACCTGTACTCTGTGACCTCTACTGCGAATACGGATTTGTTACAGACGAGAGAGGCTGTGAGGTCTGTAAATGCAATGAACCTCCTCTGAAATGCAATGAATTCACTGACGAATACGGACTTACCTGCAGAGTCTGCTTCTTTCCTGACGGCAGTATAGCAAGAGAGGACTGTTACGATCCTACATTCTGCAAACAGTATGAGGATAACGGAATGAAATGCACACTTTGCACAAATAATGAAGGAAAGGTAATATTCAAGGAATGTTATCCTTCGGTTGTCTGCAGAGAGACCTATGAAAACAATTCGATATGTGCCGTCTGTGTCGATTTCAACGGCAACATCGTATCAAAGGAATGCAGAGTAGCAGAGAAGTGCGACACATATACAGATCCCAGCGGGAGTTTCTGCACAATCTGCTTCGACCAGTATGGCAATGTTACCAGAAAGGAATGCACCGGTTCAGGAAAATGTGAGGAATTCGAGGACCCGAACGGCGGAATATGCAGAGTATGCTATGATGAAAAGGGGAATGTAATATCCAAGGAATGCTATGCCAACGCCTGTACATTCGACCAGCCGGCCTGCGGTAAAGATTCCGACTGCAAGGCAGGATATGCCTGCATCAACGGCTGCTGCCAGATGACATCCTGTATCTGCCCGCTCTATTATGCACCTGTCTGCGGAGTCGACGGAAAGACATACGGGAACGAGTGCGAGGCAATGTGTGCCGGAGTAAAGATTGCATACAAAGGCGTATGCCACGGCGAGTGTATCGAGACATTTGCCCCCTGTTCGAGTGACTCCCAGTGCCCAAAAGGGTATGCCTGCTTCGAAGGAGCCTGCTGCCTGCCAAAGTAACTGATACATAGTACTTACCACCATCCTGAAGCCCTGTGAGGATTACCTTACAGGGCTTTTTTGCATATCACCAAATCAGCAGGGTTTACTTAACATAGTCCTAACCAGTAAAACGCTATTAACTCGATTGGAAATTAGGACAAATATCAACGGGTTAGCGAAGGTGACTGGGACCAGCAAAAGCAATGAAACTGAGTATCATTTTTTTGTTGCCATTCTTTTCAGAAGTTTGATATATTTATAGTATGTACAGCGGGAGGTAATTAAATGAAAAAATCAATTGTTGCCGTCCTTACAATCCTTTTTGTCTTTATTTACTGCTCCGAAGAAAACAATGAAAGTCAGACGGGTAACAAAGGCGGTGATGTTACCTACCTAAATGATGTGACAGATATATTAAACGCTAAAGACATAATATCCGACCTGTCTTCAAAGGACGAAATTATAGTTAATGAGGATGCAAATAATAATGACACAAGCGAGATTGAAGAAGATATAATCATTATTCCTGATACTGAAATTGCCGACGGTTCTTCTACCCCCGATGCAGAGAATTATGAGGATATCCCGGACACAATTTCTGATATTATTAATTCAGAAGATATAGTCTCAGATGCTCTTGCAGACGAGTCTGTTACAGACACAGTAATCACAGAGCCTTTCAGACTTGATTCACCGAAAGACGGCGAACACTTCAAAAAGCTGACCCCTGTGCTCTTTAAGGGATATACACCTGCACCTTTTGTCGTCCTTGCAGAAGGGTATTACAAATTCGCAGAATGGAACAGCGCAGGTGATTTCGAGTTTACATACAGTTTTCACGGAATCGGAAACAGGGAGATAAGCTTTGTTATCAACGGGAAGACCGAACTGATAATCCACCTCACAATAGAAGAACCGGACAAGACATTTGCCCAGTATATTCTGGAGACGATTGAACTGCTCATAAAAGAGGATTCCAATCTGGGTTACGGAGACGGTCAGCACACAAGGAGTCTCTACTATAACGGCGACCTTGTCTTTGCCGTAAAGGACCGGACATCTCACTGCGTAGGTATCACGATGCAGACGCTCGTTATGGCAATGAATAAGTATTACGAAGACACACAGGACAGCCGCGTCTGGAATATGCCCTCATCGTGGTTAAAATGGGAGCCGTTCAAACACTGCTGGTATGTAGACAGTGCCATAAAGTGTTACGGTGCACGTGACGCGCTCATAAAATACGGGCTTGGAGAAAAAGTCGATGACTTCTCAAAACTCAAACCGGCTGATTTCGTAAACTATGACAGGACAAGCGGAACAGGACATTCGGTAATATTCCTGAATTATCTCTATGACGACGGAACCTCTGGTACCGACTATAAAACCAATGCAATAGGCTTCAAATACTTCTCTTCTCAGGGGACAACAAACGGCGCAGGCTACAAAAACGCCTTCTTCGACGGATTCTGTTCCGACAAATTTACCAACAGAGACTGCGGAATTATCAAGAGTTCCCTTGTAATGGGAAGGGTCTGGGAGCCTGCAAACTTCATACCGCAGAAGCAGGGAGTTGCGCCTTTGTATCCGTCTGATTACGACGGCTCGGGCTTCGTAAATCTCGAATACTTCAACGATACGGGTGCCGAATTCCTTAAATAAAAATCAATCGCCCTTCTTTATCTCTATATCAAGAATCCTGTCAATCCTGAAATGTCTCTCTGCGTTCTTTGCTTTATCTATTGCCTTAATTCCCAAAAATTTTCTTCCTCCGAACTCCATCTCACCCTGATAAACCGGAGAGATAACCCTGACAGACTTTTCATCTGTCTTCTTTAAATAAACGATCCGGAGGTCATAACCATTCATTATTGCCTCATCGATTATTCTGCGTTTCTCCTCCAGCGGCAAATCTCTCTCTGATTGTCTGTACTGAACTGATGTAATGAAATCCACAACCTTTCTCTCCATAATTATATGCCTCTTTTCGACGGGTCTTCTCAAGACAAGCCCATCAAGGCTTTTGCATCTGGAGAGAGCCACATACAGCTGCCCGTGTGCAAATGTACCTCTGCCCAGATCAATTATCACCTTTTCGAATGTCTTTCCCTGACTCTTATGGATGGTAATCGCCCAGGCCAGTATAACAGGATACTGGGTAAAAGAACCTATCTGTTCGGTCACTATCTTCTTCTGCTCCCTGTCGTAGTTATATCTGATTATCTTCCATGTATGAGGGGAAATCTCTACCGTCTCACCATCTTCGAGCTCTGCCACAATAAGCGCATCATCGCCAGTCTGTTCAAAGTCTGTAATTCTCCCGATTGTCCCGTTTACCCACCTGCCATCAGGGTCGTTATTTATAAGCATTATCTGTGAGCCCGCCTTAAGGTTCAACTCCATATCGGTAGGCAGTAACTTCTCGTCAAAATCCCCGTTAACAGTGCCGAAGAACGTAAACAATTCCGATTCGATTGCAGACAACTGAGCAAGGTTTATTCTGTCTGCCATATCTCTGGTGGATGTAAGCTGAATATACATATCCTTGCCGGCCGGAATAAAATCCTCATCGACTCTGGTGTTGAGGAGTTTCAACTGTTCGTCTGTAACTGTATTATTCCTGATTGCATTGAGGATTTCGATGAATTTACCATCTCTCTGTCTGAAAATCTTTTCAAGTTCTATGTATACAAAATCAGCATTTTGATATGCCTCTGAATCAAAAAAATAATATCCCCTGTAAAGTTCGGAGAATATCTCCCTTTCATTGCGGCTCACAACAGGCGGCAGCTGATAAATATCCCCTACAAGTATCATCTGTACTCCACCAAAGGGGAGTCTCTTCTTCTTTCCGTTAATTTTCATAAACTGATTAATACACTCGAAGATATCGGACCTGACCATCGAGATTTCATCTATCACTATCGTATCGATGGATTTGTATAGTTTTTCGGAGTATTTAGGGACCTTCTTTACCTTGTCCGGCGTAATATCTATCCCGAATCTGAAAAACGAATGAATGGTCTGCCCGCCGACATTGAGCGCCGCAACACCCGTCGGTGCAAGCACCACGACATTCTTTCTGGTATTCTCGACGAAATACTTCAAAAGAGTCGATTTACCCGTTCCGGCCCTCCCTGTAAGCAACATATTCTTATTACTCTTCTCCATCAGGGCATATGCCTCTGCTATCTGCTCTGTCATCTCTATCATAATACTCATTTTGCAGAGCCCCGTCTGATAAGCATCCGGAATTCCCGGGCTGAGGATTTAATATCTATAGCAGGAGGCGGATAACCTCTGAGTTTATTCCCGTAGATAAAATCATAACTGTTTATCTCTCCTGCACTCAGCCCTCTAAGCTCCGGAACATACTTTTTTATGTATTCTGCATCCGCATCATACCTTGAAGCCTGCAGGAAGGGATTGAATATCCTGTACATAGATTTCGGGTCTGCACCCGTCCCGGCAACCCACTGCCAGTTTCCGACATTCGAGGATAGTTCGTAGTCCATCAGAAGTTCCGAGAAATACCGTTCACCGTACCGCCAGTCTATATGCAGATTCTTGGTCAGAAAACTTGCTGCTATCATCCTTACCCTGTTGTGCATAAACCCCTCAGTATTCAGCTGCCGCATACCTGCATCAACTATCGGTATACCGGTTTCACCCGATTTCCATCTCTCAAACAACTCCTCATCATATCTCCAGCTGATTGTGACATTCCTGAAGTTGTTGCTCTCACTTTCCGGAAAATGACAGAGCAGGTAATTGAAGAACTCCCGCCATATAAGTTCATTTATAAAGACTGACGAATTTCTGCATCTGAGAGCCCTTCTCAAGACCTCTCTTACAGAGACAGTCCCAAACCTGAGGGCACAACCCAGATGAGACGTACCGTCGAGTGACGGTAAATCTCTCCGTGATTCATAATTACTTACGACGTCCTGCAGACTATCGTACAATGTCTCAGACGGAGTGACTGAACCTACATACCCCGAACGGTTATTTGAAAAACCCAGACTCTCAATCTCAAAAGGAAGTTTGTCTGGCCTATCTTTACCAACCCGAATTATATCCCTGCAATCAACAGTAGGCATTTTCATATCACTTCCGGTGGCATACAACTCCCCGGATTTCTCAATAACTTTCTTTATTACAGCATTTCTGAAATGGGAATAGACAGTATATATACCACCGCCCGAAGTACGGATCTGGTCGGGATTTACAAGAAAGGCATCATTTATCAGGTGAAGTCTGCAGAGCTTCCCGATTTTACTATCACGGCTTCTTGAATACGAATCATTATCAGAGACTGCATAGACATTTCTGATACAAAACGATCGCTTCAGATAAGAGAAGACATCATAAGGTCTTCCATAAAAGACGAGCAGGTCAAGCCCGGTTTTCCTGAGGTCTTCCCTGAGTCTTCTTACTGAGTCAAAGATAAAAGTAACCCTTGCATCATTCTTTCTGAGATTCTGCAGTATATTTGTATCGAAGATAAAAACAGGGAGCACATATCCGTCCGCAACCGAAAGAAGCGGATTATCATAGATTCTGAGGTCTCTTCTGAACCAGAGTATTTCTACACAGGATTTCCCGCTGTAAAGATTCATTCTAACTGACAGGATAATCTATTATATTGCTCCGTCCTGTCTCCTGAACGAACTCCCTGATTCGTTCGGCAATCTTCTCATAAGTAAGTCCTATTTCATTGAGAATTATATTTCTGGGACCATGTTCGATAAAGGCGTCGGGTATCCCGATATTAAGGATATTTCTGTTTTTCAGATTCTCCTCAATGAGAATCCGGTTGACATACGAACCGAATCCGCCGGCTATCGTATTCTCTTCGACTGTAACAATATTATCAGAATACCTTGCGAGTTTCGCAATCAAATCCCTGTCGAGGGGTTTGGCAAAGCGTGAGTTAAAAACCGTTACCTTGATGTTATTCTTCTCGAGGAGTCTGGCTGCACGAACGGATTCATAGACCATCGAGCCCAATGTAACAATCAGGACATCCGAACCCGGCTCCCTCAATCCGTATACAATCTCTCCCTTTGCCGTTTCAAGAGGGGAATGTCTGATATTAATGCCGTATTTTTCCGCAGCTGCTCTCGGATATCTTATCGCTACCGGTCCGCCTGTATTGACTGCATATTCGAATGCCTGATGCATCTCTTCCTCGTCACAGGGGGCCAGTATCCTGATATTGGGGATGAGAGAGAGATAAGAGAGGTCGAAACAGCCGTTATGAGTCGGCCCGTCCTCTCCCACTATACCTGCCCTGTCGATGGCAAATATCACATTCAGATTCTGCAAGGCCACATCGTGAATTATCATATCGAATGCGCGCTGTAAAAATGTGGAATAGATACAGACTACCGGCTTTAACCCCTGTGTGGCAAGTCCCGCTGCAAATGTAACGGCGTGCGGTTCCGCGATTCCGACATCATAGAACCTGTCCGGGAATCTGCTCCTGAACTTCTTGAGCCCGCATCCGTCAGTCATTGCGGCCGTAATAGCAATTACCGAATCATCCTTCGATGCCACATCAGTGATTACGTCCGAAAAGATATCTGTAAATGCTCTGGATGCGGAAGAGCCCTGAAGTTTATCACCTGTACTGATATTGAAAGAGGATATGCCGTGAAACTTCTCCGGATTGAGTTCTGCGAACTGATAACCCTTCCCTTTCTGCGTACAGACATGGACGAGTATGGGACCATCCAGCTTCTTTATCTCCGTCAGAAATTCCAGAAGTTCGAAGATATTATGTCCGTCGAGCGGACCTATATACTGAAAATTCAGACCCTCGAACAGAATACCGGGTGTCAGCAGAACCTTAGAAGAATTGATTACCCTTCTGGCGAGCATGATACCCTCATTGGTAAACGAAGGGATTTTACCGAGAAGATTCTTTATCTTCTGCCTTGTCTGTGCAAAGGAATCAGAGGCAAACTTTCTGGAAATCCATCTGGAAAGAGCCCCTGTATTGGGACCGATTGACATCTCATTGTCGTTGAGAATCACAATCAGGTCCTTCTCCATATGACCTGCGTTGTTGAGACCTTCAAAGGCGAGACCCGAACTCATCCCTCCGTCGCCGATAACAGCGACAGTGCGTCCGCTCACTCCCTTAAGTCTCAGCCCCTCCGAAACCCCGAGAGCCGCCGATATGGAAGTAGAGGCGTGACCTGTACCGAATACATCATAAATACTCTCACTGATATTGGTAAAACCGCTGATACCCCTGTACTGTCTCAATGTATGAAACCGTTCCCTCCTGCCTGTCAGGATTTTATGGGCATACGACTGGTGTCCGGTATCCCAGATTATTCTGTCCTGCCGGATATCGAATATATAATGAAGGGCAATGGTTAGTTCCACCACACCAAGGGAGCTTGCCAGATGCCCGCCGTTCTTTGATACGACATCTATAATGAGCGAACGGATTTCGGAGGCAAGCTGCGGAAGCTGTTCGACAGGAATATTTCTGAGGTCATCCAGATTATTTATTTTCTCAAGCAGACTCATTCTTTACGATCTCCTCTCTCAGTTTCTCCACAAGTAAACTGCTCTCGGAGGGTTTGTATATACATAAAATATCAGGGTATCTGTCACAAGTTCTCTCAAAATCTTTCTGCTGCGTCATAAGAAAGACCTTTATATCCCTGAGTTCAGAATTTTTCCTTATGGAATCGATAAGCTCGTAGGGATTGATCCAGTTGAGCATTGTATCGATTAACAGAAAATGCGGTCTGTCGATACTCAGCACCGATATCAGCTCGAGTCCGCCGCCGACAATGACTGTCTGCAGCCCGAGACCGCCGAGAAGAGCTGCAAGTCTCTCGGCAAACAGCACGTCATCATCGATTATTGCAACAAGTTTATTTCTCATCATCCTCGTTTCTGGATTCATCGAGCCTCTTTTCAAACTCCCTTACATCATCGAATTCAGAGATACCTTCCTTCTGTATAAGCTGAATCTTCTTCTCTGCCTCCCTGAGAGTTACCACAAGCGTTCTTGCGAGTTCTATCCCCTCTTTGTAAGCCTCAAGAGACTGCTCCAGCCCGAGGCTGCCGCTCTCGAGCCTCTCCGTTATCTCTTCGAGTCTTTTCAGTTTCGACTCAAAATCATCTCTCTTTCTGCTCAAGGCTTCCTCCTAAATAACATTGAGTTTTATGAAAAGTTTCTTGCCGACCTTAACAATATAGGAACCGCTCTTAAGACCCAGTTTCGGATCCATAACCCTCTCGTTATTGATAT
Organism: Bdellovibrio sp.; assembly: GCA_020725805.1. Taxonomy (GTDB): domain Bacteria; phylum Myxococcota; class SpSt-1050; order SpSt-1050; family SpSt-1050; genus SpSt-1050. Next base: position 5,641 of record DYEF01000057.1, on the reverse strand, counting down.
ACAGTCCGCCCTGTTCGATCAGACGTTTTGCATCACTCGTAGATTTGACCGCCTTTACGGAGGCGAGCGCCTTACAAACCCATATCTGACCGTTCTCCTCCGTTTTTACTTCGAATTCATCCATCTTCTCAGGCACATTCTTTCTGGAAAAGACCTCAGTAAAATTCAAAAGCGCCTTCTCAGCCTCCTCGTCTGTATGGAATCTTGCCACTATCTCCTTTGCCAGAGACTTCTTTGCCTCCATAGGATTCATCCTGCCAGAGAGGCAATCTTCTCTCATTCTGGAAATCTCATCGAGCGGGAGTCTGCTCATAAGTTCGTAATATCTCCACATAAGTTCATCGCTTATTGACATGAGTTTTCCGAACATTGTGTCAGGGGGCTCGTTTATTCCCACATAGTTACCAAGTGATTTACTCATCTTGTTCCCTGTGAGCTTCCCGTCGACAAGTTTCGCATCGAGACCTTCCAGAAGCGGCATCGTTATAACAATCTGCTCGGTCTGGCCATACTCCTTCTGAATCTCCCTGCCTACCAGAAGATTGAAGAGCTGGTCACTACCTCCGAGTTCTATATCGGCACGCAGCGCCACCGAATCATAGGCCTGCAGGAGCGGATAGAGAAACTCGTGTACCGATATCGAGACGCCTGAAGTGTATCTCTTTTTAAAATCATCCCTCTCGAGCATCCTTGCGACATTGTATTTTGCCGCAAGTCTGATTATTCCTTCGGCTCCGAGCGCCGACAGCCACTCCGAATTGAATCTTATCTCGGTCTTCTCCCTGTCAAGAATCTTATACACCTGCTCCGTATACGTCTTTGCTGATTCGAGCACCTGTTCACGGGTCAGCGGCGGCCTTGTAATATTCTTGCCGGTCGGGTCTCCTATCATTGCAGTAAAATCGCCTATCACAAATACCACCCTGTGGCCGAACTCCTGAAATTGTCTCATCTTCTGAAGAACTATTGTATGCCCCAGATGCAGGTCCGGCGCCGTTGGGTCGAATCCCGCCTTTACAATGAGCGGTTTTCCGTTTCTTCTGGATTCTTCAAGCCTTTTGACCAGTTCGTCCCTTGATACGATATCTACAACACCTCTTAACAGACTGTTAATCACGGTTTCGGCGTTCGACATCTTCTCAGTACCTCCTTATGATTCTCTCTATTTTCAGGCATCTGCCGGTCTCGATAGAAATCTCAAATGCGACTGCGTTCAGAATCTGAACCCCCTCTCCCGTCTCGTACCTGTTTGGTCTGTTCGTAAGGAATTTGTCCACGGCAAGTTCCTTTTTCAGCCCTATGACGGAATAGAGCGGACCAACCATACCTACATCAGTAATGTATCCCGTACCGCCTTCCAGAATATCTTCATCCGAAGTCTGAACATGAGTGTGCGTACCCGCTATCATAGAGACTCTCGAATCAAAGTAGAACCCAAGCGCCCTCTTCTCACTTGTCGCCTCAGCGTGAAAATCGATTATCCTGATTCTGACACCCGACAGCTGTTCGAGTATCTGGTCACCGGTCCTGAACGGGCAGTCTATCAGCTGATTTATATACGTTCTTCCTTCGAGGTTTATCACCGCAATATCGGTATCTTTCTTCCTTATCACAACAAAACCCGAACCGGGGAGCCCGGGAGGATAGTTTGCCGGTCTGATGAGATGCTGAACCCTGTGCATCTCGTTATACATCTCCCGCTTGCGCCATATATGGTTACCGCTCGTTATTACATCGATACCCATATCCCTGAGTTCAAAGGCCGTCTTCGGTGTAATACCGAGTCCGCCCGATGCATTCTCCCCGTTTGCAATTACGATATCGAACTTTTCCCCGTCCGGCACGGAAGAGAGAAACTTCTTTACAGTCTCCCTTCCGCCACGACCTATTATATCTCCGAAAAGGATTCCTCTGATAACCGACATAAAAACCTACTTTGCATATTCAATCGCGCGGCTCTCCCTGATTACAACTACCTTAATCTGACCGGGGTATGCGAGTGTCTCCTGAATCTTCTTTGAAATATCCTTGGCAAGAATCGTGAGCTGTTCATCGGTAACCTTCTGATTGTGGACGATTACCCTTATCTCCCTTCCTGCCTGAATTGCAAATGCCTTCTCCACACCCTCGAACTCAGTACAGATCTTCTCCATATCCTCAAGACGTTTCACATATGTTTCCAGAACCTCGTGTCTCGCACCTGGTCTTGCGCCCGAAAGTGCATCGGCTGCCTGAACTATTACATCCAGCACCGAATCGGGCTTCTCCTCCTCGTGATGTGCCTTGATTGCGTGGATTATCTTTGGTGATTCACCGTATTTCTTTGCAAGTTCGGCACCGATAGATGCATGTGAGCCCTCTACCTCGTGGTCGACGGCTTTTCCTATATCGTGGAGCAGCCCGGCCCTCCTTGCCTGCTTGACATTCAGACCAAGTTCAGATGCCATAACACCTGCAAGGAATCCGACCTCAATGGAGTGTTTCCACTGATTCTGCCCGTAGGAGTATCTGTATTTCAGCCTTCCTATCAGTTTTACCAGCTCCGGGTGAATTCCGTGAATACCGAGGTCGAAGACAGCCTGTTCTCCCGCCTGCCGTGCCGCATTCTCCACCTCTGTTCTCGTCTTGGAGACTACCTCTTCAATTCTTGCGGGGTGAATTCTCCCGTCTGCGATGAGTTTTTCGAGTGCTATTCTCGCCACTTCTCTCCTTATCGGGTCGAAGGATGAAATAATCACCGCCTCGGGGGTGTCATCAATAATCAGGTCCACACCGGTTGCCTGTTCAATAGCCCTTATATTCCTTCCCTCACGGCCTATCAGTCTTCCCTTGAGGTCTTCGTCCGGAAGATCGATTACGGTTACAGTCCGTTCTGCGACATAATCACCGGCATATCTCTGAATTGCAAGGGCAATTATCTCCTTCGCCTTCTTCTCGGCCTCATCCTTGGCCTCCTGTTCTATCTGCTTGACCATCTTTGCTGCCTCGAGCTTGGCCTCATCTGTCAATGACTGGATAAGCTCCTTCTTTGCCTCATCTCTTGAAAGACCTGCCACACGCTCGAGCTGGGTCTTTGCACTGTCCAGAAGCTCATTGTACTTCTTCTCGTTTTCAGCAACGATCTGTTCCCTTCTTGTTATGTTCTTCTCCCTCCTCTTCAGCTCTTCCTCCCTGTTGTCCAGAAAATCGACCTTCTTCTCGAGATTCTCTTCCTTCTGTCTCAGCCTCTTCTCGATCTGAAGCAACTCCTCCTTCTTCTCCCTCGTCTCCTTTTCGAATTCGGTCCTGGACCTTATCTCAAGCTCCTTGATATCAAGACGGGCATTTTTGACGATATTATCGGCCTCCTTCTTTGCGTCATTAATAATATCCTCAGCCTTTCTCAGAGCCCCGTTACGGGCCTTCTGATTCTTCGTGTGTTCGATTACCATACCGGCAATAAATCCTATCACCAGTGCGGCAATTCCTACTGCCAGATAAATCACTTTGAACCTCCTTTATATAAAAAATAATTTTGCGAAGAGAATAAGGGACCTATAGATTCAAAATCAGAATAACGCCGGTCTTTTCAGGTATGCTCTTTTATTTACCGGTTTAATAATCAGAATCATAATTAATATCGTTAACCTTTTTTGACAGGTGTCTTATTCTCTTACGCCATAACTCCTCTGCAAACCAGTATATATAAAGTCCGGAGGGTTTCCGGACGGATTAATAAAAGAACCCCCGCCATCTGTGCGGTAGAAATACCCATTATGGAACCTATCATAAAGATAGGTGGGCACACCGGTATCCGCTTTAGGCTTCCCGCCCGAAACGGGCCTGCACACCACGGACAGAGGGCATTCCCTAAAACTGTGATGTTGGTTCACAAACAGTGTATTTCTTACCTGCACGGCAGGGGATAAATTATGCTCTTCTCTGTGAGTCATTGTATTCGATTACCTCTAAAATCCTTCGCATTTTTGAAATTACGTTATCAAGCTCCTGTGCCTTGTTCTTCCTGAGTCTTATAAGCTCATCAGCAACATTGAGAAGTGTCATAATCAGAAGGCTCTGGGTATTTATACCTTTTATACTGCCCTTTGCCTCTTCAAACTTCCTTTCAACAAAATCCACGACCATACCGATATGTTCGGCATCGCTGTCCGTAGCAATCTTGATTTTCTGACCTAATACGGTTATGTCAAAAGTATTGCTGGTTCTCATAACTGTCTTTACAATATAACCAATGTGCCAAAAAATCAAGTAAAAATAAATTTTTCTTGACCTTTTCATAATGAGAGTATATATCTCCCCTTCCTATGCTGAGTAGGCTTTTTTACATAATTGCTCTGTTCTCTCTTTCTGCCGGAACGGCCTTTGCGGAAAAGGATGACTGCAATATCGCACCGCTTCCGGAAGGTTCGGTTAAGATAGAGAAATGCAGATACAGGAGCTCCAGAAACTATGCGGAGACTCTAAAATTCTACAAGAAACTTACCGGAGCAAGCCAGAATTACGAGTTCAAGAAGATAATTATCCGCTCGGATCTGAGAGCAATACACATAAAGAACAATAACCCCTCCTCCAAGTGGGAGGGAATAAACATATACGAGAACAAGCGCGAAACTCGTATATTCATCATTCCGCGCAAAGATACTGGGAGATCGTCTAACGGCAGGACGACGGACTCTGGATCCGTCTATCTAGGTTCGAATCCTAGTCTCCCAGCCATTTACGGCCCCATCGTCTAGTGGCCTAGGACGTAGCCCTCTCACGGCTAAGACCCGGGTTCGACTCCCGGTGGGGTCATTTTCTCCCCCAAAAGAAGAAACCTTCGGCTTTTGAAAGTAAGAATCTTCCCTGACCCTTTGAGTGCCGGGTAGAATTAAACCTTACAGGGTCTGAATAGATTTGTATCCGTTATCTAATTGATTTTATTGATTTTTTCGGTGCCAGGCAGACAGATAGACCTTTAGGGTGGCAGATACATAAACCCGACTATCTTCCCGATCAGGAATAAGGGTACAGTCATCCGGGAGTATGGATTAGACCTGAAAATCCCCGTTATTATTTTTGTCAATAAAATCAATGGGTTACAACATACCCGGCACCGGTAATGCCGGATAGCAGCAAAAATCCGGCGCCAATTTGCAGAGTTACAGTATCCGAAATTTTAATGCAAAGTCTTACTTAGGGGGTGCCGCATTACCCTCTTTTGGCTTGACCGGCTTTGTCTCTTTACCTGTTTCCTTTGATGATGTCGTGGTATCTCCGGACGGACCCGGGGCTTCCTTCCTGTTGCCGGCAGAACCATTATTCGAATGACTCTCCGAAGGAGAATTCTTCTTTGCATAATCCGTCATATACCAGCCGGAACCCTTGAGCTGGAAGGAACTCACGGAAATAATCTTGTGGAGTCTTCCTCCGCATACCTCACATACATCTGGCACCTTTTCGCCGTTCCGGATGAAGAGTTCATAGATTTCACTGCATTTTTCACACTGATATTCATAAAATGGCATACCGGACAATCCTCCTACACCATAAGGCATTAAAATAATATGCATAAATCCCGAATAGTCAACAGGAATATTCAAAAAACTGGAAATACCCCAAAATTTTTCATAAATCCTCCGCAAAACTAAATCTTAGCTGG
>DYEF01000056.1 GCA_020725805.1 Bdellovibrio sp. | reverse complement strand
CCAATTTGATTATGGATAATAAACGAATTTTCTCTTGACCACCCACTTTCATAGATGACACCAGAAAAAGCAATAATATCAAGCAATTAAGGATGTACCAGGCACCTCAATCGGCACCGCATTCTACCTGGCACCACAACCGTGCATAACTGGTACTGATTAGCAGGAGCTCTCAATTTTCATTTGTAGCGTACTTCAGGTCTCTCATAAGGTAATCATAGTATAATATGTGAACCATTCCTGTCTGGGTTGCAAAGATTCCTGTTGTATAGCCGTTTGTACCTAATCTGCCTTCGGTGTCAATCGTGAAGTTCTGCCAGCTTCCATATTTGTTTGTTGCATACTTCACTTTGTAAATTGTTGCATCATAATAGGCTATATGAATCTTATTGTTTCCATCCACTGAAATTGATGTATACAATCCCACATTATTTACGTGCGAGTCGGCAACGGATACAGTCCAGTTTGTCCCGTCAAAGGATGCTACTTTCAGATTATAGTTTGGCGCTGCATCATAATAACTTATTACAGGATAACCATTTGAATCAAGGGCAATAGCTGTATAAGAACCGACGCTCCCTGCCGAGTCAATCGTATAGGTTACAAAACTTCCTGAGACATTCGTAGCATATTTTAAATCGGCATTTGTAGCATCATAGTAAGAAATATGCACAAAGCCGTTTTTATCAACCGCTATCGAATTATATTGTCCGACATTGGTATTTGTCGCTCCTCCGTCATCCACAACGGCCGAGACCCAGTAGCCATTTATATTATTCGAATATCTGAGTTCTCCTCCGTTTGCACTATCATAATAACTTATGTGGATTTTCCCGTTTGAATCTACCGCAAGAGATGTCTGGAATTGTCCCACCGTATTTATATTGTCAGGATTTTCGGATACCCATCCGCCCGAACTGTTTGTAATATACTTGATATTCCCTCTGGATATATCGAGATAACTGATATGAACCTTGTTTGAACTGTCGGTTTTGATATTACAATACCTGCCCACATTGTAATTCGATACTCCCCCGTTATCAATGGTAGAGAGATTCCATACACCGGATGCCTTATATGCATACTTCAGTTCACCGCCAAAGAAGGCATCATAATAACAAATGTGAGGTCTTTTCAGCGAATCCAGATAAATAGACGGATACTGTCCGACAGAGCCTGCTGTATCTACGAATCTGAAATTCGTCCAGTTCCCGGTCGTAAGTCTCATTGCATATTTAACCTTGGCATTGGTGGAATCATAGTATGACGCATGCAAAATACCGTTTTTGTCAATGGCAAGGGAGTTGTGTATACCGACACTTGCCGAGTTGTCAACAAGAGAGGGGACGAATGAACCGGACACATTGTTGGCATATCTCAAGGTACCATTCGAATTGTTGTAATACGTAATATGCACAAATCCGTTGTTGTCAACGACCAGCGAATTGTATCTCCCGACATCACTGGTGGATTCCACTATTACCGGTGTGCTCCAAACTCCGCTGATATTGCTTACATATCTCAGGTCATACTGGGTTGCATCGAAATAGCTGATGTGGATATTACCGAATCTATCGATGAATATCGAGGTAAACTGACCAACATACACTCCGTCTCCCTGATCATCGAGGGTCTGTATGCTCCATACGGCTCCGACTTTTGTGGCATACTGCAACACTCCTTTATTTGGAGTAAAACCTCTCTTGTAATATGCAATGTGGGGATTATTCAGAGAATCGACCGCTATACTGCAGTACTCCCCCGATATAAACTGTGATTCGACTACCTGAGTGACCCATACACCGCTCAGATTTGTAGCATATTTGAGGTCGTATGTTGTTGCATCATAATAGGCAATATGAACAAAACCGTTATTGTCCACTGCTATGGAAGAGTACATTCCCACATTATTTCCCGAATCTATTGTAGTTTTCGACCACACACCACCCGAGTTAGTCGCATACATAAGTGACAAATTGGTTGGGTTGTAATAGCTGATGTGCATATAATCATTTTTATCAATAAAAAGCGATGCATACTCTCCGAGTCCGGGGCTGTTGTCTATTACCTCCGTGACAAAATTCGAGCCTGAAAGATATGCATGATACAGATTATCGCCTCCGTAGACAATGTGAGGAATATTATTTGAATCGGTCTTTATCGCACGATTAAAGAAATTTGTGAAGAATCTCGGTGCATCGACCCGTTCGACCTTAAACAGCATTATATCCCAGCTGTATTGTACAGGAGAGGAGACATTATTTGCAAGGTCGATACATCTGACAGCAAATGTATGTGTTCCAACAGATAGTCCTGAATAGGATTTTGGGGATGTACAGGAGGAGTAAGGTGCTCCGTCGAGAGAGCATTCCGTCGTGGCTGTCTCATTACAGTGGAAGGTAAATGTTGCATCTGTAACGAGGCTCGGATTACCGGGCATACTGTCAATAAATGCCTGAGGAGGTATTGTATCCACTCTCCAGCTGTACTGTGCCGGTGTCGGGTCTGTGTTCTGGGCGGCATCAATTCCTCTCACCCTGAATGTATGATTACCGTCGGTGAGATTTGTATATTGAACAGGCGAGGTACAGAGTGTAAAGGCAGCTCCGTCGAGCGAACATTCGAATGTGCAGGGTAGCGTGTCATCAGTGCATTCAAAGGTAAACTGTGCATTCTTGCTGCTGGTTACAGAGGGCGGCCCCGTCAGAATAGTCGTTTCGGGCGGGACTGTATCAATCTTCCACTCATACTCAGAAGGAGTTGAATCTTTATTGCCGGCAAGGTCTGTTGCCCTCACATAGAAGGTATGCATTCCGTCTGCAAGAGAATTGTAAATCACAGGACTTGTGCAGGGCAAGTAGTTACCTGAATCAAGTTTGCATTCAAACGTGCTGTCAGATTCATTCGAGTAGAAAGTAAACGTTGCAGAGGTCTGTCTGGTCGGATTTGCCGGCTTGTTTACTATATATGTCTCGGGTTCTGTCAGGTCAACATTAAAACTATACTGTGCGGGAGTCGGGTCAATATTACCGGCCTTGTCCTTTGCCCTGACCGAAAAGTACCTCAATCCCTCTGATATGTTGCTCCAGATATGAGGAGAGGTGCAGACAAAATATGCACCGAAATCGTACGAACATTCAAAAGTCGAACCTCCCTCGCTCGAAACAAAAAAGAACGAGGGGGCGGGATTGTTAGTCGGATCCGGCGGAAATGACGTAATGGCAGTATCGGGGGATGTAAGGTCTATATCCCATGTATATGTAGCCGGGTTAAGTTCGGTATTCCCAAGTGTATCTTTTGCCCTCACTCTGAAGACGTGACTCCCCTCTGCAAGCGAAAAATATGATTTTGGCGATGTACAGGGGGAGAACGGGAGACCATCGAGTGAACATTCATAGGTCGCATTGGGGTCATTGGAAGAGAAGGTGAATGTTGCATTTGCTGAATTTGAAGGATTCGGAGGATATGTCAGTATCGTGCTCTTGGGTGCTTCTATATCGACTTCCCAGATATATTCCGCAGGTGTCGGGTCGGTATTGCCGGCCACGTCCACTGCCCTTACCCTGAAATTGTGAACCCCGTGGCTTAGTCCCGAATATACTCGGGGAGAAGTGCAGGCAACAAATGCAGAGTTATCAAGTGAACACTCGAAAGTAGTACCGCTTTCATTCGAATCAAATGTAAATGTAGCAACGGTCTGGTTTGTAAGAGAAGGCGGGTTGGAGGTAATTATAGTATCCGGAGGAGTTACATCGATAGTCCACTGATAGCAGGCAGGCGTCGAATCCGTATTACCGGCCCTGTCCGTTGCTCTTACACAGACCTTATTCTGTCCTTCCGATAGATTGACAAACTGCTGATTCGCAAGGCAGGGTGAATATGCCCCGTCATTGAGTGAACATTCGTATGTTACATCCGATTCATTCGAACCGAATACAAAATCTGCTGTCGTTGATTTCGATACAGCAGGAGGATGACTGACAATAGATGTTTCGGGAGGAATTGTATCCACGATCCAGTTAAATACCGGCGGAGATGTCTCAACATTCCCTGCATTATCAGTGCACCTTGCCGAAAAGGTATGCGCCCCGTTTACGAGATTTATATAAACTTTGGGGGATGTGCAGGGGGACCAGTTCTGGGAATCCAATCTGCACTCGAGTGCACCACCTTCATTACAGCTGAATCTAAATGTTGCCGATGTACTCTTTGTATAACTCTGTGGTCCCTCGGTAATTGTTGTAACAGGGGGCGTCGTATCAATAAGCCAGCTATAAGTCGACGGAGACGGGTCACGGTTTCCTGCCTCATCTACACACCTGACGGAGAAATTGTGATTGCCGTCATTAATGTTAGTATAGGTTTTGGGAGAGGTGCAGGAGGTGTAGGCAGAGTTGTCAAGAGAGCATTCGGCTGTTCCGCTCTCCGAACAGGAAAATTCAAATGTCGCATTTTTGAACTGTGAAGGACTGGACGGTTTCGAAAGAAGTGTTGTTTCAGGGGGAAGAGTATCTATCGTCCAGATATATTGTGCCGGAGACTGGTCAGTATTGCCTGCCTTGTCAGTACATCTGACCTCGAACCTGTGTTCACCATCCTGCAGATTATTATATCCCACAGGCGAAGCGCACAAAGAGAAATTACCGTTATCTAGTTTACACTCCGAAGTTGATTCTTCGGAGCAGATAAACGCAAAAGACGGATTCGGGTTGTTTGAAACCAGAGCCGGTTTTGAGGTTATCGTACTCTCAGGGGGTGTTATATCCACAGTAAAGACATATTCCTGAATCTGAGACTGATTATTGCAGGTGTCTTTTGAATAAATCCTGAATATATGTACCTGTTCAGAAAGATTTGTGTATAGCTGTGGCGATTGACACTCATAGAAGGCACTCCAGTCGAACGAACACATAAAGACTGCAGCCGTATCTGAGGAGGTAAAGGTAAAACTGGCAAAGTTCTTATTAATAAAGGCATCCGGTCTGCTGAGAATCGTAACGTCAGGTGATACAGTATCCGTCCTAAACCTGTACTCAAGCGGTGTATCATCTACGTTGCCGGCCTTATCAATCGCTCTGATTCTTATTGTATGTTCACCTTCTGAAAGATTATTAAGTTCAATCGGTATATCCGTCTGAATCCAGCCAGAGCCGTCTAGTGAATACTCGAATTTGCAACCCTCTTCTGTTGCCTCAACTTCAAGAGAGACATAGTTTTTACATTCAAAGTCGGGTTGGGATGAAAAGAGTGTATCCGGAGCAATTGTATCCTTGACCCATCTACAATCTGCCGGAACATCTTCCGGATTGCCGTTGATAATCGCCCTTACCATAAATGTGTTATCACCATCGGGCAGATCTGTAATCTGACTATTCGGTATCTCGTAAGGTGAATTGCAAAGTGCCCAGTTGGAATCATTTAATTTGCACTCAAAAGACGTCGTGAGCGGATTTGCAAACTCAAAAGTAATAGTTGTAAGATTATTGGGCGATTTCGGACACTCTTTAATTGTAGTTGCCACTATCCCGGTATCACCGGAAATATCTTCTGATACATCACTACTGATTATGTCTTCAGTAATATCCGTTAATGCATCCGGCTGTACCACATCATTTTCTGCATCATTCAGAATATCTGAAGAGATATCCCCGGATACATCGTTTGAGGCATCATTCAGGCTCGTATCAGAAGCATCTGCAACATCTTCTGAAATATCAGCTATGTCTTCCTGAATATCTATAACATCCTCGGCATCTGTTAGGATATCAGCCAACACATCGCTTAAGATATCGCCCGTATCAACATCACCTGTATCCGATATATCTTCAAACGTATCAGAAGGTTTTGCATCAGATATTACATCCAAAACAGCATCCGAGGAAATATCGGAAGCTACATCTGTAACAGTGTTAATATCATCAAGTTTCCATTCAGGCTCACCACCACAGTCACAGGCAGAGATTAACAGTGAACCCAACAATATTAACGTTACAAGATATTTAAGCATATTAAAACACCTCCTGAGTATAAAAGAGAGATACGTACTTTTAACATATAGCGTTCTGAATTTCAAATACTTTCAGTTAAGCAAGTCATTCACAGACCCCCTAAGTGGACCCCCGGTGCCAGGTAGAATTAGTTCTACCAGGTAGAATTAGTTCTAACCTGTTGATTTCACTGCATATTACCACTCACCTCCCATTATCCCATATCCCTTTTCTTTTCTCCCTCTCTCTGCTATTCAACCGGTGCCTGCCAAAAATCTGGAACGCAATTTGATGTCAT
>DYEF01000055.1 GCA_020725805.1 Bdellovibrio sp. | reverse complement strand
GTGGCATTTGACCACAAAAAAATATGGAGGACAACCCACCTTTCATAAATACAGGTAAAATATCCGCAACTGCCGAATCTTCTGCAACACGGTCTTCGCTTTGTGTATCGGTTTGGATATAATCAGGTAATTTATCAGCATCCGTTATAACAGCATCAAAGCCTGTAAAATCCGTAAGATATGTATCAGTATAACCAGTATCAGTGTATGTAATGTCATACATTACATCTGCACTACCGACGTCGCCGTTTTGTATGTCATTTATCTCTTCCGGAATATCCGTCGTTATGTCCGTATAGGTTCCGGTATCCTTATCATCGGCGTCAGTGCCGGCATCCTCCTGAACATCCAAGGGCAATACGTCAACCCCGGCATCCGGTGATTCGATGCAGGTAGAACAGAGATACTCTGCCGGGCATATGTAATATTTTACATCTTCACCGTCTTTTGCCGCATAATATGCCAGAAACTCGCCGGGAACCGAAGCCAGAAAGCCACTGGGCGGAAGCCTGTAAAAATCACTATCACTCGTAATATTCCAGTCAGTATTTGTATAATTTAAATAAAGAGTCAGACCGCTTTTGTACCTGATTCTCAGACGGGTCAGATTATCTCTTAGGGTCTTCCTCACTTTATCGAATTCAGTCTTATTCCAGTCGTCGGAGTTTTCATAGAAATCCACATAGTTCGTATGAAGGGCAAAGAGGTAATCATTCTGCTCACAGAGGGAGTAAAAGGAGTTTATCTTAGAGGCATTTGAAAAAGAATGGTCCAGAACGCCTGAGACAAAGAGTCCATTCGAATAGAGGACATTATGTCCGTAAGGGAGGGTGACAATCTTCGGATACGGTGTCTGCTCACTCCTGTCAAAACCAAATAATCTGACCTTGCCCGGAGAAGAGAGTTCGGTATATTCAAAGACCAGACTCTTTTCCCGCTGATAGATTCTTAGGGAAAAATCCAGATTACCTCCCTTGTAGAAGTATCTGATTTTTGCATCATAAATACCGTTTTCGAACCTCTGCTCCAGAATCGATACAGTATGTTTCCCCTACCAGACCCTCAGCTCTTCTCCGGCGAGGACGAATACCTTTATCCCGCCGAAATTATCAGGTTTGAACTTTAAGCCGGATTTATTAACAACATTCAGGTCATTTAAGGTCCCTGTCGTTGTCTGAAAGATATATGTAATCTCGTCACCGGTTACCTGAATCTTTATCTCGAACACCTGCACGGACCCAAATAGAAAAAAGATGTAAAAAACACTAAAAAACAACCGTATATACATAACTCTCCTCGCTATCGAAGAAAAATATAGATAAAAAGGAACGAAATCGTTATACCGGAACATAATATAACTTAAAACAGTTTATGTTTCATTAAAAACTGATTAGGGAGCAGAAAATTCAATTTATTCTTGCGATGTCACTGATCCGATGTTAGTTTAGATATATGCAGAGTGTTATTGTTTCAGAATATGTGATAGAGCTTTACAGGTTTTGCATAAGGAAAAAACTGACCAATACCGAAAAGATCTTCAGAAGACATATCCTTGATGGTGAATTGTCAGATAACAATCAGTGGATTGCTGCCGAGAGATTCTTTAATTTATTAAATGATATCAAAAAGATTGTCCGGGACGAAGGATTTTTCTTCGAATTCGGAAGGACACTCGATATAACAAAACACGGATTTTTCGGATATCTGGCAAGAAGCTGTAAAGATGTCTATGAGGTATTAAAATATGATGCGTTATATTTCAGTTCGAGAATGAATTTTCTTTTGGTAACACTAAAACAGAAGAGAGAAGAGGCTGTTGTCGTTGTCGAACCGGTTACCGATATCGGCTCACTCTGGAAGGAACTACGTGATATTATTCTTGGATGTCTCTCAATAATAACCGAAGACCTCACCGGCAACAACAGCATATTTTCTGCCGTAAAGATAGTAGAGATTAAGGATAAAATCACTTTTACACTGGGTCCCTCAGTACTAAACACAAGAGTTCTTACATATGACGAAAGATTAAAGATATTGTGTGAAAAGCAATGTGAAACAATTTCCAGGGAAGTTGCTGCAAACGACACAATATCAGGTCTTATAAAAAGGCGAATTATCACAGGCGAGCGTCTTAACATAAAGGAGAAGGATATTGCAAGAGAGATAGGTCTCTCGACACGAACTATAAGAAGATTACTGCACAAAAATAAAACCACATTCAGGGAAATTCTTAACGAGGTCAGAAAAAACGAGTCAATAAGGTTATTAAAGACTACAAACAAGGGTATCAAAGAGATTGCATATCTTCTAGGTTATTCCAGTACACCTTCTTTCATCTCCGCCTTTAGAAAATGGGAAGGTGTATCTCCTAAGATATTCAGAGAAAAGAGCACAAAACAGAAGTCAAAATAATAATATTTCCCAAAAAATTAATTTATTGTCCTTTTCGAAAAGCGTAACAGCCTTGTCTAAAACCGGATTGGCGGGCAGAATACATTATGTACCGTTAATTTTTTATGGAGGTTACAGTATGAAAAGAATGTTTTCCAAAACAGGAAGAATATTTATCCTGATATCTCTATCTCTTGCATTACTGGTAAGTTACACAGGCTGTTCTTCCAGTGTAAAAGAGGTTACCACAAAGGATACAGGGAAGAATAACGACATTATTAACATTCCCGGAGAAGATGCAACCGTGGAAGATTCGGAGAACCCCGGCGACATTCAGGCTGAAGATGATGCCGGATTCAGTGACGATGCTATTCTCTTACCGGACGATATGACAGATACACCTGCAACAGTTAAAGATAGCGGTGATGAAGGACAGGATATTGAAATACCGAAGGATGCTGATGCTGCAGAGAGCATAACAGACACGGGTTACGATTCAGGAGGGGAAGACAACGGTCAGGTAGTTGACAACACACCTCCTGTCGGACCTGCAACGGTCAGAGATTCGACAGGGTCTGATATCGATACTCAGACAGGAACATACTGTCTCTCTGCCAGCTGGGATGCTGCAACAGATCCCGAGAGTGGCATCGACCATTACGAAGTTGCGTTCGGCACTGCTGCCGGCAAAGATGATATAGTAAAATTCACAAACGCTGGAAATGTTCTTGACTACACTGCCTGCTCACTCTCACTGATTGTGGGAAAGACCTATTATGCAAACGTCAGAGCTGTCAATATGGCCGGCCTTACAGGAAATACAGTCAGCTCTGATGGTGTTACGGTAATTGCACCAAATATCAAAGATGATGCCTCAGTATACTTCTCCTTCAATGACTCATCGAACCTCGGAAGGGATGATTCAGGCAAGGGGAACAACGCTATATTGCATAATGTAACTTATACTTCGAATTCAAGACATGGGAGCGGAGCAGCTCACTTCAACGGAGGCAGTTATCTGGAACTGACCGGTGGCAGCAGTATCTTTTCCGGCAATTCTGGTACTGTAATGTTCTGGGCGCTGGCAGAGAGCGGCAGCGGAGACGGAATGCTCTTTGAACTGAGCGACAGCAGCGATAATAACTCCCTGAAGATTATCTGGAGTTCTTCAAAGGAGGCAATATTTGTATATCTCTCGAAAAACGGTCAGGACGTCGTACCTGAGGATCCTTCAGGCTGGCCACCGCAAAACCGACTGGGCAGTATAGGAGATGCAAAACCCGGACACTGGGTATTTGTTGCAATGGCAAGCGACGGTAAGGTGCTGAGGGCATACATCGACGGGATTGAGTGGATTGTAGGGGAAGAGTCAACTTGGACAGGCGGGATAAATATCAGCAAAGCGAGAATCGGTGAGGGTTTCAAAGGATATATAGATGAATTCAGATATTATTCGCGTGAAGTAAGCCGTCCGCAACTTCTTGAACTGATGCACTCCAACATTCTGGTCAACCAGTCCCCAAAGATATATATAGGACCGGACCTGACCATTCCCGTAAACAGCCTCAAACTCAACACACAGGTAGCTGATGACGGACTCGGAACAGCCCCACTCTCACTGAAATGGGCTGCTCAGGGAGGAGCTACATTTAGTTCTGACACAATACCAAATCCCATAGTTAGTTTTCCGGGTAACGGCACTTATTTGTTGACCCTGAAAGCAGATGACGGAGACAAACAGACTGTCGAATCAGTGAGAATTACCGTAAACCAGGGAGGAAGTAGCTTAACTCACGAGACGAGAGGCATATTTATTACCACACTTGACGACAGCTGGTTCAGAAGCAAGACCGAGATCGAAAATCTTATTAACTATATTGCAGATGCAAATTTCAACGTTATTTATCCTCTCATATACGATGATGGTGCATTTTTGTGGTATCATTCAGACAAGTATCCTGATCGTGTATTAAACAAGTCGTTTGATACGCTCAAATATCTTTTGGAGAAGGCTCATAGCAAAGGAATAGAAGTTCACGCCTGGTTTATCGTAGGAAGACCTCAGGGCAATATACCATCAGACTGGCTTGCGATTGCCCCTGACGGAAAGCCATATGATTCATCAAGCGGAGAGGCCGAAGGAACAGCATGCTACCATAAACCGAACTCATATCTGGATTTTATAAAAAGCATAGTTTTGGAAATGGCAAACAAATACAAAGGGGAGTTAGACGGCATAATATTTGATTATATAAGACTCATTGAGACATCTGACAACAAATTGAATCACTGCTACTGCAACTACTGCAAAAACAAATTCAAGCAAATATACGGAGTCGACATTACAGGGGCCTCTAACTGGATGATCAATCAGTGGGAGGTTGATGCACTGACAAGCTTTTTGAAAGAGGTTGTAGTTGCCGTTAAGGCCGTAGATCCCGATATAGTAATCTCTACCTCTACCTGGCCTATGGTTAACAGATCCATTGGTCAGGACCCGACAGTCTGGGCAAATGAAGCAGGAGTGGAAAATATTTTATCGATGATTTATTTGCAGGGTCCTGCAAACGAAGCTAATAAAATTTCAATTAATATGGATTTCCTCAGATACACAAACGGACTCTACAGACAGACCATATACAACAAAGCAACCAAATACTGGACATCTTCTAACCCGAACGACATAACATCACAAATGAGTTACAGTCGCAATATCGGAATAATACACCAGACAATCTTCGACGCATTCCTTATCAGAACATCCCCTTCTTATGTCTATGACACAATAAGCAACTTCCTAAAACCAAAGGTTCCGCCCACGTATCCGTTCAACAGGCGCGGGTGGTTCAGCAAAGCCAACAATCCCTGATTAAAGGAGGTAAGAAATGAGGAGTATCTTGGCAATTGTATTTTCATTAGTCTTATTAACAGTCTTTTCCTGTTCATCAGATGAAGACTCAAACAAGAACAAGCAAGACGCTTCACAGAGTCAGGACGGAGGACTAAATGGTGATGTGATTCAGGAAGACCTGTGCAAAAACAAAGTTCTGCTCGACCAGTGCAAAGAAGGTTTCTTCTGTGCAAAATACAACGAAAAAACCGGATGTTTCAAGGAGTGTACTAAGAGAAGTGAATGCGGAGACGGATACAGTTGTTATTACTACTATGCTGAAGAAAGGGATCTCGATAAATTTCTCTGTATGCCCTGCGGGAACCAGAATGAGGGTGAATCCTGCAAATATCAGACAGACTGTAAATGCGGGCTGGTGTGTGCCCCCGGAAACGGATACAATGAATGTTTCAGAGAATGCCACGATGACTCCGAATGCAAAACGGCAGATGGTGAAGGGTGTATTGCCGCTTTAGGATATAGATTCAAAATCTGTGCTAAAGTAAAATAACATATCTCAGTAGCAGATAGTCCTTATTCCAGGGGGAGAGTAAGGACTCTATTTTTATGACGGATATTGTAAGACATAAAAAAAGATGGTAAATATAAACAGAGTTCTGTCAATCTTCTGAAGAGAGGTATATTATGAAGATTACCTGCGCAAGCCTGTGCCTTCTTCTGCTTTTGGCGTGCGGGCAGAGAGATATCACAACAGAAAATCCTGCAGATACGGGTGGGGCAGAGAACAGATGCAACCTTGCAGAAAAGTTCAGTCTCAGTCTTCAGAAATCAGATACAATAACACTTTATGATTTAAGGCAGGTGGTCCCCTCTGATATGATACCCGAACAGGTCTATACTCAGTTTTCAAACAATAATCTGGACGTGATCGAATACAACTGCAGACTCTTTCTTTCATTCAGGACCGCCCCTTCTCACTTTGCGAGCACAGAGACAGAGATGTTTGTCGTCTCGACCAGCGACTTTGTAAAATTTGAGTTCGAGAAGAAGATATCGCTCAAGAGAGATGTAAGGGAACCGAGATTTCTTATAGTAAACAATGAACTATATATGTATTTTGCCGTCCTTGGCACTAACCCTGTAAAATTCGAGCCCGAAGGTGCAATGGTAATCAAAAGGGGAGAAGATGGAAAGTGGAGCAGACCCGAATGGGTCTTTAAAGACACATTCATCCCGTGGCGCGGAAAGACTTTCGACGGCACTCCAACATTAATCGGTTACACCGGAGGAGAGAACATCTACTCCGAGCCGACTGATTCTATCAAGGTCTTCTGGTACAGAACCAATGACGGAAAGAATTTCGAACCATATCTCAAGGAGTTTCCCGAGCTCCTCAAGGGAGGAGTCTCGGAGACAGACATTGTAAAATACGGCGAAAACGAATACATCGCCGTTACACGAAACGAACTCGGAGACGAGGACGGCTGGGGCTCTAAGATATGCAGAATAAACTCCGGAGATAATCCGAAAACTATCTGCAAGAGCGACCCCAAAAAATACGACTCGCCGCTACTTTTTAACCACAAGGATAAAATAATTCTCGTAGGGAGGAGGAATCTTACAGAGAGCGGAAATTACGACCTCGGACTACGAGAGCTCAGTTTTGTTGAGCAGAGAAACAAATACGAGATAGAATATTCATTTGCCCCGAAGAGGTGTTCTGTCTGGGAGGTAAACCCATCCGAACTTACGGTAAAATTCCTGATAGACCTGCCCTCGAAGGGAGATACCTGTTTTGCCTCTTATGTTAAGCTGTCCGAAAACGATTACTGGATATTCAATTACTCATCCCCTCCCGACGGACCGGAATATAAATGGATAGAAGGTCAGGCGAATCCGACAAACATTTACAGCGTAATCCTCCACCTGCCGTAATAAAGGTCTGACGATGCCGGCTTACAGGTGCCTGACAGGAGGCTTCTGTGAAAACAGTCGTTATCGATTCAAAAATTCCAATAAAATTTGACGGCAGATTTTTCGTTATTGAAGAATGTATATTCGACGATACACGGGGGGCAATTCTAAATCTCAAAATATACCCGCCGGATAAGAAATTTGAAGAAGTGCTCAGAAATCACATCTCAAAGAACAGATGTATCAAAACCTGTTTGCACTTCGGTTACCGCACATTAGATGATTAATCATTCATTCCTATAATATCATTTTTCAGGCATCACAGAGAATAAATTCGGTTTAATGTCGGAACAAACTATGCGCTGTTTACTACATAAAAAAATTAACAGCCTTTAATCCTCCAGAGCCTATCTTTCCGTGGACTATGGACAGCAGACTATTTTAATTTTAACCTATTTTGCCAGTATTCTCATTATCCCCGTATGTCTCCACGCATTCTCCGGACAGAGTTCATCACAGCAATAGCAACCGATGCATTTCTTTTTATCGATAAGCGGAAATTCCTCTTTATCCTTACTGATTGCCTTGACCGGACACTGCCTCAGGCACACATAACACTTCGTACACCTCTTCCTCTTCAGTTTCAGCCTTGCCGGACCTTTTATAAAATGCTCGAATATAAAGGAATTAACAAAGCCGATAAAGGCGCTCCCCGCAAAATTTCTCTTCATAAATGTAGGAGGAATCCTGAAATCTTTAAGCACCTCCGGATTTCCGATTATCTCTATTTCTTCGTAATCAATCAGATTTCTCTCTTTGGCCACTCTCAGATACGGAATCTCCTCCGGCTTAAGTCCCATCATATTTGCACAGACGGCATCGACGGCAAAACCATTATCCGATGCAAGAATCTTGTTGATCTCTCTCATGCTTCCGTTTGAGGGACCGGAGCCCTCCATTCCCCAGATTGCATCCATAACCGTCAGTTCCGGAACGCGGATATTATAGATATCTACCAGAAGCTCCGCAAACTCGTCCCTGCTCTTTCCAATCGAATGGGCCCTCGCCTTCTCTCCCCCAACTAAAATCCCGAACATATTCTTTACCGCACCTGAAAAAAGGGTCAGGGAGTGCGTCTTGAACTTTGGTAAATTTATTACATATTCTGCGTGTAATATATTACCGCTGACAACAAACGAGTCTGTATATCCGGATTTGACACCTGCTCTTTCGGGAGATTGTGCAGGATTTTCAAATTTTTCTCCCACCAGTTCAAAAAGACCCGAATCTTTAGCAGCCTTTAAAGATGAACCGTATCCGCTCACTCCCGGATTATCGGAGACCGCCACCTTTATGCCCATCTCCTCGGCAATATCTGCAACAGCCTTAACAAAGAGAGGATGGGTACAGACCGCCTTACCGGGCGGAGCGCCGGCTAAAAGATTCGGCTTGAGCAGGACAGATTTCGGCCCCGCACTATGTAAATAATTACACAGAACCGGTTTTAATTTCTCTTTTACATTTTCATATCCTGCGTCGATTATATATACTCTGGGCATAAAATTTTATTAAGTTAGTTAATGTTATACACTGACACTATTTTTATCAGAATTTTTTTAAATATCTACTTTTTTCACACCAATATGCGCTATTTTTTAATTCTTGACAATTTCTAATATCCCCAATAAACGTGGTTTACATGAAAAATCAAAACAGATATTCTGCTCAACTTTTCTTTATCTTAATTAATTTTATATTATTTTTCATCTCTTGTGCAACCCCATATCAAAGAGCAGGTTTTAGTGGAGGGTATTCTGAATTACAGGTAAAAAGGGATATATGGAAAGTATTTTTCTCCGCTAATGCTTTCACATCAATGGATACTGTTCAAACTTATCTTATTTACAGATGTGCAGAATTGACATTGGAAAATAACAAAAAGTACTTTGTTGTTTTATCATTAAGTAGTAATTATTCAACATATTCTTATAAGACACCCATTATTAGACAAGGGGAGATAAAAAGAGATTATACGGGGAATTACAAATATTATGAAGTTCAGACCGGTGGAGAGACATACTCTTTTAATAAACCTTATGCTGAGGTATTAATATATATGTTTACTGAGTTAAATGAATCGACAAAAGATACTTTTAAAGAACTTTATATATATGATGCAAAAGAGACTATAAATTTATACAATGATTATATAGAAAAAGTATATTGAAATATTATCAGAATTCTACTTGTCTATAATTATTAAAAAGACTAGTAACTGGCACCAAATAAAACCAATAATATCAGTAAACTAACCTGATTTTAATCACATTCGTTGCAGTCGCACTGTTTTACATTAAACTTCTTATCGGTCAGTATATAAGTGGTATTCTTCGGGCACTCGCAGTCGACCGGTACGGTTATACCTACGACCATAATGCCGTTTTCGGTCTTGCAGCACCTTGAGCCGTCCGGACAGTTCTTACCCTCGTCCTCCGGCAATATATCAAGACAGGAAGAGAAAAGAAGTAGCGAAATCAACAGAGCCATAAAATTTCTGAACATTTCTGACCTCCCTGAAACAAAACGGATTCCATTAGAAGCACAAAAAGAGGTTGTTGTAAATATGCACTTTTTTCTCCTGATTTTTTTCTTATTAATATTTTATGCATATTCTTGCGGATTTATCTTTAAAAACAGCAATGGCTCCCTGATGCTTCTTGCTTATCTCTTCTGACATAACAGGATGTTTTGCTTTTCTCTCTTTAACCAACGAACACTGTATTGTAAATATCTGTAGCATAAGATATTACCTGTCCCCCTGAGACAGCGAACAACAAAAGACACGGCACAGGAATAAACGATGCAAAAGGAAAAGATTGTCGCATTGGTGTCCGTCAGCCGTAGCACGATTTAGCTAAAATATGCCATATAATATTTGAATTTTCCTCTTGACAGGTAGCACGAATTTATATATTTTGCTCCCATCTGGTGGCACACACAAACAGGAGGTGCTATGAAAAGGCTGATTCTGGGTCTGTCTCTGTTTCTATGTCTTAATAATGTCTTCGCACACGACCTCTGGATTGAGGAGGAAAATGGAACTTATAAACTACTCTATGGACATAAACACTCCTCTCATAGTGGGGAATCAGTTATTGAGTATAAACCAGAGTATGTAAAATATATAAAATGTCAGAAGGGTCATAAGGTAGAAGATATCTCAACTGAGAATAAATACCCGATAACCTTTTCAAAAGACTGTGATGCTGTGTTCGTAATGTTTAGCTCTGGTTACTGGACAAAGACGGTATATGGGACAAAAAATGTATCAAAGGAAAACGAAAAACAGGTGGTAAAGAGCTGGCTCTCCTTCGAGTCGGTAAAGTATGTCAAAAATCTCACTCTAAAGGCTCAGCAACCTTTATCGGACGACCTCGAAATCGTCCCCACATCGGATCTCTCGAAGATAAAAACAGGAGACAAACTGAGACTCAGGCTTTTCTATAAAGGCAAGCCTGCAAAGGATGTGGTTGTAGCCTATGATGATAAGCCTCGAGGGACAACGGATCCGGACGGAAATATAAATATTACAGTCAAAAAACCGGGTTTTCAGGTGATTTCCGCATCAGTTACCGAAAAAGAGGACGGGGTAAAGACTGACGAGCGGATAATTACAACTAACCTCAACTTTATAGTAAAGGAATAATGATATGAAAAGGATCTTTCTATTTCTGGGTTTGTTTCTTGTTCCGTTTTCGCTTTATGCCCACGATGTACACTACTCGGTCGAACAGGGGAGCGCATACATAGTTGATATATATTACGCAGACGGGACGAAGTTTGCCTATGAATCCTATGAGATCTACAAACCGGGCAACGAGAAAGCCGCATATCAGGTAGGAAGGACAAACGAATCGGGAAGAATTGCCTTCGTACCGGACAGCCCCGGGAAATGGCAGATAAAGGCCTTCTCGGATGACGGGCACGGCACAACATTCGGGATAGATGTAAAGGAAGGGCTTATTCTCAAAGAAAAGAAAATAGGGTTTTTTGAAAGATTTGCAAAACCTGTATTCGGAGCCGGACTGATATTAATAAT
Organism: Bdellovibrio sp.; assembly: GCA_020725805.1. GTDB lineage: Bacteria > Myxococcota > SpSt-1050 > SpSt-1050 > SpSt-1050 > SpSt-1050. The sequence continues at coordinate 48,257 of DYEF01000055.1, read as the reverse complement.
TTTTTCGGTCCTTAACATCTTTGTCAGGAGGAAGGAACGTGAAAAAGGTAGTAATTAGCTTCTGTCTGATTCTTTTTGTATTCGTTTCGGTGTCTGCGAATGCACACCACGGTGTTGCGGCGGTCGGTGCCGTCGGACTCGAAGGTCCCGGTGCACCGCTCGAGACATCTACATCACAGTCTCTGCCTGCAAAGTCCGTCCTTATGTATTACAAACTGGACTATGCAAACTTCAAAAAACTTACGAAAGAGAGAGACGACGAGGGCGATTACAGTGCATTTATGATGTATGGACTGGGTTATGGATTGACATCTTATCTCTCGCTCTATGTCTTTGCACCGTTCAATGTAAAGGTTGTGGAGAACAATTCCTACAATACCGCCGGATTCGCCGACCCGTCCATATTTGCCACTTTCGGTTTCAAGTATGACGAAGGACTCAGGCTCACTCCTCCTAACGAGAGTCTGGATGATATGATGGACTGGCATTTCGCCCTTTACGGCGGTGTAACAATTCCGACCGGATTTGCAAATATTGCTGATGCGGAGGGGAATATCGACCCCGGAATGGCTCTTGGATTCGGTAAACCATCGGCATCTTTCGGCTTTGCTACCAATAAGGGTTTTGCAGAGAGGTTTACCTACGTGTTTGATATCAGTTATATCAAGTTTTTCGAGAATGAATACAGAGATGGGACAAGACTCGAATTCGGTCCGGAATTCAGAATAAATACAGCCCTCAATTACAGACTTTTCACTGTCACAGAGAAGAAATTCAGGCTCGATGCAAATCTCGAGGGGACATATCTGAATCTGGGAAGAGATATCGAGAACGGCAAAGGGGCTGAGGCAACTGGTGGACACATCTTTTATATTCTTCCGGGACTGAGGGCTTATGTCAATAATGTGAGCATCGGACTCGGTACCAAGTTTCCGGTCTACACAATACTCAACGAATCAGACGACCAGCAGGGGGCCGAGGGGAAGGAGAATGTAAGAATTGTTTTTACGTTCTCGGCCCTTCTGTGAGAAAAGAGAATGAAAAGAATACACGGGCAACCTGAAAGAAGGATTATCTATGCACATACCTGACGGGTTCATCTCTCCAAAGGTATATATCCCTGCATATGCCGTATCTGTGGGCTTGTGGGCGTACTCTGTCAGAAAAATGAAGAATTTTCTGAGTTCAGAGACCCTCCCGTTTCTGAGCGCCGCGACTGCCTTCTCATTTGTCCTGATGATGGTGGTAGTCCCGCTTCCCGGAGGAACGACCGCCCACGCCCTCGGAATCGGCACACTCACCGTCCTCTTCGGACCAGAGATATCCTTTCTGTGCACAAGTCTTGTATTGCTGATTCAGGCACTTCTCTTCGGAAACGGTGGAATAACCACTCTACCAGTAAATGTTCTCGCAATCGGTTTTATAGGAAGTTATACAATCTGTTTCATACTCAAACCTTTCAGCAGACATAAGAACATTGGAATATTTCTATCTTCATTTTTTGCAATTATCCTTTCGGCAACTGTTCTGGCAGTAATATTAGGGATACAGCCACTCATTGCAACAGATACGAGCGGCAAACCTCTCTTCTTCCCCTTTGGTCTTACGGTCACACTCCCAGCAATGATTATCCCGCATATATTTGTAGGTATTGCGGAAGGAATGCTTACCCTTATTGCCTTAAAGGTCGTCAGAAGGTTTGACAGGGAGAAACTCTTTGAAGGAAAGAATTAAACTATTATTATATCTGTCAGCCGTCCTGCTGCTTACGATAATTCATTCGGAAATTTTCTATCTGGCACTTCTTCTAATACTTATTATCAGTGACCTTTCGTTTTTCAGAAGGTCCTTCAAAAGGATTCTTTTCAGTTTTATCGTCTTCAATGTAGTAATATCGCTATCCTACCTGCTATTCACATTTTTCAGGTCGGATATTGACACCGGCTATATCCTGCTCATCAACCTCCGTGTCCTCACAATAACCTGTCTCACATTCTTTTTTGCATCTCACACCAATCTTCCCCTCGCACTATCTTTTTCGGAGACATTTTCGTATCTGTTTACACTCTCATACAGCCAGATTCAGAATTATATCAGGACATATTCAGACCTTAAAGAGGCACACGCAAGCAGGATAATTGTCAGAGAGAAGACACATATAAAAATTCTCATCGAGCGGGTAATAAATCTCTTCTTTACTAAATCGCTGTACAATGCTAAAGAGACCTCTCTTGCGATGCGTTCGAGAGGCTTTCTTGATGGTTGAAATAAAGAATCTATCCTTTGGTTACAACGGAAAAACGATACTCAGGAATATCAACCTGAAGATTTCTGAGCGGGAGAGAGTAGTTCTTCTTGGAGTCAACGGGTGTGGCAAGAGCACATTGCTCAAGATTATGAACGGGCTTATATTTGCTGAGAGCGGAGAGTTTTTTTTCAGGGGTTTACTGATCAACAGTGATTATTTCAAAAATCCCGAAAACAGAAGAAGTTTTAGAAGTAGTGTGGTGATGCTCTTTCAGTCGCCCGATGTAATGCTCTTCAATCCGACTGTATATGACGAGGTCGCATTCGGAATGAGGCAGATGAAAAAGGATGAAAAGGAGATAAAAGAGAGGGTTGAAGAGCTTCTGAATACTTTCGGACTAACAAAATACAGGGAGTCTCCGCCCTTCGAACTCTCCGGCGGAGAGAAACAGAAACTCGCCCTTGCCGCAATTCTGGCAATCAGACCTAATCTCGTGCTGCTTGATGAACCAATGGCAAACCTCGACCCGAAGAGTCAGGGCGAGGTAATAGACCTCTTATACGAACTTGATATTACAACGGTTATAAGCACACACAATCTCTCGATGGCGCCGGAGTTGGGAGAGAGGACCATCCTTCTTTCGGAGAGCCACGAAATTCTATATGACGGCGAGATTAATTCCCTCCTCAATAACGAAGAGCTGCTGATAAAGGCAAACCTCGTCCACAGACACAGACACAGACATAAAGAGATAGACCACACACACTACCACAAGCACTGATAATTCGTAAAAACAGGGTCTTTTCTAATCCTTTTTCTTAATCAGCTCTCTTATTTTATCTCTCTTCTCCCTGTTTGGCTCTGCCTGACAGACGAATTTCAGTAAAGTCTTCTCCCTTACAGAAACGAGACTGACAAACGACAACTTCTCGGACGGATTTTGTATAAAAGGCTGTTCGAGTATGAATTTGTGTTTGTCGAGTGTTTTGGAGAGTTCTGATCTCTTCTCCTTTATTATGCCAAAGACATCCGAGTTCTCCCCGAACAGAACCTTTGCCATCTCTTCCTCCCGTAAGAGCATCTGGCTTACGCCCTTTAGTTCGAAGAGTATCTTCTTTGAGCACTCCTGCTGGCAGAGGGACTGATATTCTGAGGTGAGAGTAAAGAGCTGTTTGAGGTGGTCGTTCATTACCGACCTTATAAATGAATTATACCCCCTCTGATAGGCATAGTCGATGAGCATAAACTGAAGAAAGATATCTTCCTTCGCATCGGAAAAGGTCTTGTTCAAAAAGAGATTATCGGATTCAAAATCCTCCGGATATTCGAAGAAGAAGGTACGGTATATCGGATATACGGGCTTATCTCTGTTGACAAAGAAGAGAAAGTTGAATATCCGCCTGTCATTTTCATCTCTCAGCCTTTCCCTTAAGATATCTGCAAGCTCCAGCTTTTCGAGAATTGTGCCGTTTATTATATTACCGGCAAAGAGGGATGCGGTCTTCAGAGAGAAGGGATAATACTTCAGTTCGAGATATGCCATTCTCCTCTTCTCTGCGTCTTCAGATGCAATATCGTCCTGAATCTTTATGATATGTTCCAGATTTTTATGGTAGTTTTTCAGCAGAGTCAGTGCGTTTGCCCTGTAATCTGACGGATAGTTTTCAAAAAATATTCTCTTCTCTTCTCCCTTCTTCAGACTTTGAGAAGCAAGAGAAGAAAAAACGGCATAATTTTTTGTGCAGACCTCGCTCTTTTCCTTGACCGCATTCAAATATGCCGGATTCTTAATTTTAGCACCTGTCTGTCCGGCCAATTTTTCAGCCCATTCGAACAGACACAGATTATCAAGTCTATCTGTAATATCGGCCAGAAGAATCTCTGTTATTTCGGCCTCTTTTTCGCTGTCCGGAAAACGTCTTAGAAAAGGCTCTGCAAAATAGACATCGCCCTTTTTTATCTTTTCGAAGAGTATCTTCTCAAGCCGGCTTTTTACCTCCTGAAAGCGAATCCCCGATTTGTTTCTTTTCAGAAAGGCCTCAAGTTTCGGTATATCATCCGAATCTTTTATCTCGCTGTATTCGATATCCTGTATTAGATTTCTTGCCTCGTCTCTGAGTTTACCGTTTGCGGCAGTACGGATAAAAATTTCGTACGCGGCTTTTGTGTTCTTCTTTCTTGCCTCCTCAAACCTTATCTCGTCGAGAAGATCGAGGAGGGTCTTTGCACGCGGGTCATTGGGAAAATCCGACAGAAACCGTTTGATAAGGACAATGTCCTTCTTCTGGAGCGCCGCCGTAAAGAGAATATCCCTTATATTGGATATCGCCTGTTCGGTCTCCGGCGCATCAGGATTTTCGGAGACAAAGCGGTAATATGCATCTATAGTACCTCTTTTGGCCGCATCTTCATACGTAAATCTCGACGTACACAAAATAAACGGCAGTACAAAAATCAATATTGCGGTTCTCATAGAAGCGAGATTATCACCAATAAAATATTTTTCAATTATTAACTATAACAGAAAATTCAATTATCGAGTTCTTCCGGATACGGGTTCAGATATCTCTGACGCAGAAGATAATCATTCTCGAATCTTAAGGCATATCCCCGCAGAAGTTCGACCACTACAGAAAGGGGTTTCTTGCCTTTCAGATAGTTTTCTGTCAGACGAATAAAATTCGTTCTCTCCGATGGTCTCAGTCTTTTGGAGAAATATCCGAATATGTGCAGAATAGTATTGTAGTGTCTTTTAACAGAAGCTGTCTTCGAAAATGCCTCAGAGAAATATACTTTGTACTGAAGAACCTTCTCTCTTACCGGAATATCACCGCCTGCGACGATATTACCCAGAATTTTCAGATTTTTCGGAGAGAAGGTCATAAGCAGATACTTATATCTGGTGTGAAAATCCACAAGGTCACCACTACTCTTTATTCGGGAAAACCTCAGATCTGCGAGAGAGAAGACAGAGACAAGAAATCTGTATCTGAGCCCTTCGTCCCTGAGCCTTCCCTCGTCAGAGAGAGGAAAGTTCGGCAGAGCCTTAAGAGAACGTCCCAGAAATCCGTCGGTCTTGCCTTTGTTGTTCCGCTCGTTATAAAAATTTGCATTGTCAATTCCGCAGGAAGGGGGTTTTGCCTTGAGAATCGCCCCGTCGTATTCTTCCGAAAGCCCGGAAATTCTGTTACAATACCTGATGATGCTCTCTGTAAAATCCTTCCCGCTCTCGTATTCCACAAACCTGAACTCTGAACCGGTTTTGCGGATTATCATTCTGGGCCGCGGAACCACGAGTCCGATATCCACCTCAGCGCATATATCGGTATAGTCAGCAAAGCGTTTTATTCGCTCCACAAACTCATCGTTTATGATTCCGCCGTTAAAACGAACCGGACTTACGCCGAGACATCTGCTCAGAAGTATCTTTGGTCTTGCAAAATCAGACATAAAAATCGGGATAATACAAAATTACTGAGACTACAAGGGTTTTATCAAAATTTTTCAAAAAATAAAAAGGCGATTGATTATGAAAATATACCAATTGAAGAGTCCCGCCGTATATGCTAATTACTATTCCGGTTAAGGAGGTTTAATATGAAATCTTTCAGAAAGGAGCTCTGGTTCAACACTAAGGAGAGAATGGAATTTATTAATATAACAGGCGAGGTCGAAAAGGCACTTTTTGAGAGCGGAATAAAAGAAGGTTTATGTCTGGTAAATGCAATGCATATAACTGCTTCGGTCTTTATAAATGATGACGAATCCGGCCTTCATCAGGATTACAAAAAATGGCTTGAGAAGATCGCTCCTCACGAGCCCACAAGTAATTATTTACACAACAGAACCGGCGAGGATAACGGAGATGCCCACCTGAAGAGGCAGATTATGGGAAGAGAAGTTGTAGTTGCAGTAACAAACGGAAGGCTCGATTTTGGCCCGTGGGAGCAGATCTTTTACGGAGAGTTCGACGGGAGAAGAAGAAAACGCGTGCTGATAAAAATCATTGGAGAATAAAGACAAAATCTTTTGTTTTGCAAACATGAAAATGTACTGGGCATTTCTCTGGTAAAATATTACAACAACGATTCACCAGCTACCTTTTAAAAGACTCCAAACAACGGTATCAATAAACTGATTGCAGGTTTTATGGCTATTTCTGATTAGAAACGGAAATTCTATCTCTTAAATCGGACTCTTCGGTATTTGCATAAAAGTTGAGAGCCAGTATCGCAAAGGCAGAAATGATGATAAAGAGAATGACCTTCTTCATTAAAGAAGACCTCCGAAAGTGCCCCTTAAATGCTACCAAAAGCCTGATATGTCAAATAAAAAAATTTCATCCCGAAACGGTAATAAGGTTTCATCCCTATGCAGGAGCAAAACGTTATATGAGACTGCAGATTCTTCGTAATTTTTCCGGTTACCGTAGCATGGCCGCCCGAAGCGTATAATTAATAAATAAAATTTGGAAAAGCAGAATATAATATATTTTGATATTTTGGATAATGAATTATGCGCCCAATCGTCTATTTATTATAGTTATATTATATTACTTATGTTATTGAGGGTTTCTGCAACGCAAAATGTCTAAATATCTAAGTATGTTATAGCAATTCGAGTAAAATATAGCGTAATAATATTGTACGCCAACATATTAACTATAGATCCTAACCTATTAAAAAGATTAAAGATTTCAGGATGATACCAAAAAAGCCATAAGCAACAGATGTCACATACAATACAGGTGTTGCGTTGTGGTTCTCGTAACAGTATGTTAGGGCCAGCTTGTTCCGGTGCCAGTTAAAGATTAAGCTTATCGGGCTCAATGCAAGCAGAGTAAAAACCAAATAAAATCAACACATTAGAACCATACCTGGCACTTGTGAATTCAACAATACTTTCCTTTCCGGAACTCCTTGCGCGACAGAGCTTTCAACAAACGTAATGCGGATCCCAAGCCCATGTTCCGGTCAATATGTTTGGATTAGAGCGAACTTTAGTGTTTCAGAAGCAGCCTTACAGATTTAACCCTCAATTATTGCTTTATAGATATCAATCCTGCACCCTGATAAACCTGTTTATTAGTCTGCTTCTTTCTGTGCTTACACCAAAAACACAACGATATCAAAGAGTTGCAACAATGCCTGGCACCGGTGAACCGCTGATTTTATATTCCGAATACTATTTTGTATTTTGTGCACTATTTATTCGTCTTCCTGATAAGTTCCAGCTCAATGATAATATCGACCTCATTTCCGACTACAAGACCACCCTTATCAAGTGTCTTGTTCCAGTTGATTCCGAAATCCTTCCTGTTTATTGTGGTCTTTGCATTAAAGCCCGCCCTTGTCTTTCCCCACGGATCGACTATCTCATATCCCGGGCTCTCGACATCCATCGAAATCTCCTTGGTTACCCCGTGCATTGTAAGGTCGCCGGTCAGTCTGAGCTTTGTTTCAGATACCTTCGTTATCTTTTTAGACCTGAATTCTATGTACGGATACTTCATCACATCAAAGAAATCGGCAGATTTCAGATGCTCGTCCCTTTTGGGCTCGCGCGTATTAATGCTATCGACATAGATTCTGGCAAATACTTCGGACTTCTCAACCGTCTCCTTCTCTCCGGTAACCTTCACTTCAAAGTTGGTAAACTCCCCTTTTACGTTCGAAATTCCAAGGTGCTTTACCGAAAAATATACGCCCGAATGAGATTTATCGAGCTCCCATTCGGCAGCATATGCGGTTAAGGAAGCTGAAAAAAGCAAGAACAATCCAAAAATGAATTTTATATTCATAAAATACCTCCGCGTACCCTTTTTGATTTGATTTTTCTGAAAAAAGATTCTTTAGGCCGGAAAAAACTTGCCGTAAAAATTTCTTTGGCAAAAATCTGTTTATAATAATTACAAAATTCGACACTTTGCTAAGACCGAAAAGATCCGGCATTAAAAAACGGATAGGAATCCTTTTTGCTGATATGTAATCTTAACATATAGGATATAAACCCATTACCTTTGAGGAATCAATATGGGATTGAGATTTACTATACTTTTCTTCTTTATCGCCCTGTTATCTGTTTCATGTGAAACAAAGGACGGAAACATTATAAGCGAGGAACTGCTCGGGTACCAGAAGTGTGAGACCGATTTTGACTGCGGGACCGGAAGATTCTGTGATGAAAAGAAGGTTTGTTCTGTAGAATGCTCGACCTCAAAAGACTGTAATGCCAGATATTCCGAAACGGGGATGAACTACGAATGTTCCCCCTGCGGGAGATGCGTCCCCGAAGGAGACAAGGACAGAAACTGCGTAGAGACGAGCGACAGGGTATGCCAGACGGATACAGAATGCATAAACTTCTTCAATTCAAATAATTTCTCCTGTCACAAAAACTTCTGCACCCTGAACTGCACTGATGACAGCTCCTGTAAGAGGCTTGGTATGGGATATGCCTGCAATAAGTCTGAGGGTGTATGCTTCCGGAAATGCAATTCAAGTAGCGACTGCTACATACACGGATGGCAGTATGAGTGCCAGTTATCAGAACCGGAAAAAAGTATTCAGAATGAAGATTCTCAGGAAGCCGGCTTGGGCGAATGTACACCACAAATAGGCGGTATCGACTGGGGGAAAGAGAATAATCCGGCATATCCGGCACACCAGTATGAAGGCGTATGGGGGTTTGCAATTAATGCAGCGATGACAATCAAGAATGTGCCGTTTATCAATGTTCAGAACACGGTCCTCAAAAGCCTTCTGCTGGTAAAAATAGTACAGAAAAATGAGGATATCGAAATCCACAAACGCTGGTGCCAGTTACAATTCGAGAATTTTGATGACAACAATCCCGACTACGAAGATATAGCCAGAATGATAATTCCAGACAATTATATAATCAATATGCCTGTGGCTAGTGTATATGTCAAAAGGCCGCCTGAACTAAAACCGGGTAATTCCTTTTATACGGATAAAGTTCATATCCTCTTTGGGGCAAAACTGAGGGATATTTATAATGACCCGCTGCCGGACAGGGAACATCCGGATAACCAGTCAGACGACGACAGAGACAACAAACCCGGAGTAACAGTCTTTTTAACAGGGCTGATTAGCGGAGAGATCTACAGTGTTCAGCGCTTCTGGACAACACTCAACGTGAACGTAACCGACTCCCGGCACCTTCAGGGACTGATAGACTTCAGTAATGAACTCTCGATCATCGACACTAAACCGGAAATACTCTACTACAAACCTTACATAGAAAAATACAGCAATCCCAACAGAAGCTACTTCAGGGCGGCCAAGATGAGCAATACATCGTCCTGTAAGGATGTAATCGAATTATCCAAAAACGGCTGGTTAAAGTACGAAAAACTATACAACCCCGAAAAAAGACCCTGAAATGTTTCATATGAAACAACCCGAACTAAACAAATACATTACTATACAATATTATATATGTATGGCTTGGTTGCCGCCTGACAGCTACCTCTTGCGGTGCCAGTTAGAGTTATAACACCTTGAATTTATTGTGTTTTTCGGTGCCGGGTATAAACCTGGCATTTTACACGGGAAAAGACAGGGTATTATTCTTTATGAAATCCTGCTGAGTATTTTCGAAAATTCCGAAACTCTGTCTGTGTTGAATCTGCATTTATGAAAAGATCAAAAAATAAAAACTATACGCAATTTATGTTCTTTCAATCCTTATAATAGATGTACAGCGGGAGACTGATATGTGGTCCCCGTAAAACCAGAGGAGGTTTACAATGAAAACGAAAATTCCTTACACAACAACAGTTAATGCCATTACCATCGATATTATGGAGGATTCCGGACTGCTTTCGATTTTCGGCGACAACTATTCGGATTCTGATTATGAATTTGAGGTCTACCTGATAATAATCAGGGAAGAGATTGAAGCAATAAGAGAGAGAATCAGGGAGATCTCTTCTCTGCTGAATGATTCCGAAATAGCAAGGGTCGAATCCGATTTATACCAGAAAAATTTCTCATATAAAACAAGTGAAGAGGAAATACTGAGATTCAGAAAGATAGGCGAATTATTCAATAAAGTTTCCTTGGCGATTGAGCACAATTTCAGCGATTCGTATCATATAAGCAGATTAAACGAACTATTGTGGTTAGCCTCTGACGGACTCATCTCTTCCTCTCTGAACAGGTCAACAGAGGATTCCTGCTCCACTCTTAAAGACCCGAAATCAATTTTCGACCAGATGAAGCTCTCCGTAACGGCGCTTAAGACGCTTACCGGTGATTTTATCTCTGAATCAGATGAATTGCTGAAACTCACAGAAAACATAAAATCATTAAGTGAAATCAGAGAGAGAATCTCCCAACTAAAGAGAGTATACAAATGTCTCTTCTTCGACATTCTGAATATTTCTGAAAATATCAATATCCTAAACAGGTTGTCCGTCAAACCTGCCGGTGAGACAAAACAGAATATTTAACATCAGAATCTGCCGGATTAAACAGAATATTCAGGAGAACGGTCAGAGAGAGTCTGCAAAATGACGCTCTGCGTTATGTTTTCCGTTGACAAAAAAGATATCCGTGCTATTTTCCAGATACTGTGTGGGTATTTTACCCTGTATCAAAAGGAGGTTTTATGAGGAGAAAAGCATTTATTTTCCTGTCAACTTTGATCTCTTTTGCACTACTTTTCTATGCCGTATCCTGTCAATCGGATGAAGATAAGACAAAAGACACCTTATCTGGCGACGCGATCCCGAATGACACCGCTGCTTCAGATATTACTGGTAGTGATTCCCCGATCAGTCCCGATGCATCAGATGATGTAAATACGGGAGATACAGGCGGAGACACCTCTTCGGTTACAGATACAGGCACTGAGGATACCGGTGGCGATGCGGGAGCAAACAATGATACCGGCAGTACTGCAGATGTCGGTTTCGAATCCAGAATTGAATGGCAGGACGGTCCCTCGACACTCGACAAACACGCCGAAGGTATTGCTGCATTTGCAGGCGGTAAGATATATCTTCTTGCGATCTTCGGAACAAGCAAATACAAAAGAGAGGTTCTTGATATATCCGAAGGTAAATGGAATCCGCTCGCAGATCTGCCGGAAGGTTTTAATAATGATATGAGTATGAGAGCCGGCGGTGTAATAGGAAAGTCAATACACATTGTAAACGGGCACTACTGGTTTACGCCATATACTGATCACTATGTGTTCAATACAGAAACGCAGGAGTGGAGCAAGAAGGAACCGTATCCGGGAGACGCTGTAGGGAAGAGCTGTGCAGCAATATATGACGGCAAACTCTATGTTGCCGGAGGAGAAAAGGCTATTAACAGCAATACAGCTGTCAGCAGGTTTTACAGATACGACCCGGCAACGGGAGAATGGACCGAGCTTGCTCCGATGAAACAGCCCAGAGCTGACTTTGCCTGCGCCTTTGTAAACGGAAAATTTCACGTGGCCGGCGGATATCAGGAGAGTAAAAAACCGCTCGCTTCTCACGAAATCTATGACACAGAGAAGAATGAATGGAGAGACGCAGAACCTATGCCGGTTGCCGCCTATGAAATCGGAAATGCAGGCATAGAATTCGACGGCAAGTTCGTAATAATCGGCGGCAAAGACGGAGCAGATTTATATCTGGATAAAACAATGGCCTATGACCAGACGACAAATATGTGGACATATTACGACTCCATCAAAAATCCAAGAGCTTCACACAGCGTTGTAAACGTTGGTGGTACAATCTACGTCATCGGCGGGTTCGGCTATTATATGTATACGGACAGCGTGGAGATAGGCAGCCTTAAAGCGGGCAAGTAAATCACAGCAACCAAAAAGGCCCTATACAACATCAAAGCCTACTTGATCGGCAGGCATTCTCCACCCTTACAGACCTCTCTGCATCTGCAATCGCTGTCTGTCTTGCAGGCAACAGGTATTATACCGCCTGTCTGGCACTGTCCTTTGACACAATATGGTTTCTCGGCCGGACAGTCACACGGGTCATTACAGCCGGAGGTGCAATAACCTACATTTCCCGACGACAGATCACAGTAATTACCGCATAGGCAGTCATTATCATTCAGGCATTTATAGACGACATACTGCTCACAGGTTCCGCTCTTACATATCATATTCTTCGGGCAATCACAAGAGTATTTGCAGGGGAGGGGTTCACTGATTATACAGACACCTGAGGCACAGACCTGATTACAGGGACAATCTGTATCGGTCTTACACCCGGCATTCGAATCGTAAGGTTCACATTTGCCGCTCCTGCATATCTCTTTTTCTTTACAGTCACACGAGTTTCTGCAGGCATCAGCAGAGTAACAATTTCCTTTTATACAGGTCATACCGCAGGGACACTCTGAGTCGTTGCTGCAGCCGCTTATCCCGTCTGTGCAAACATTATTAATACAAACCTGTCTTAAAGGATTCAGACACTCACAGGAGTTGCCACAAAGCTCGTCTGACTTTACACATTTCCCGTATATACAAATCTGATTGCAGGGACAATTTCTGTCGTCTCCCTTACAATCGAAGATCAGTTCAGATATACACATTCCGCCCGAACATATCGGTGCCGCAGAAGGACAATCACAGTTATCAAGACAGCCCTTCTGACAGGTATCCACACCAAACGGATTCTTCGCGCAGTAAGAGTTGCAGGGACAGGGTTCGTTCGAACAGTCGCTGCTTAGTTTTTCCTTGCAGACATTGTTGACGCATATATATCCCTGCTTGCAATCACAGCTGGTATAGCACTTCTCCGTCCCCTCCACACAGAAAGACTTCATACAGTAAGATCCGCAGGGGCACATATTATCGCTGCTGCAGCTGATAACCGCTGAATTATCACAATGCCCGTTTATACAGAATGGTTTCTCCTTCGGGCAGTCGCAGGAATCCGTACAGGGGAGGCCGCATCTCGATTCCGGGGATTCAAGGCAGAACCAGTCAGGTGCACACTGATCCCATTTAATCAGACCTGAGCAGTCAGAATACCACCCCTCTGATTTCGAGCCGAGGGCCCCGCAGTAGGCACTGCACTTTGCACAAAAATCCCATTTTATAAGTTGTCCGCTGCAGTCATACCAGCCTTCACTCTCGGTTCCAATCTTGTCGCATCGCGGTTTGCATCCCCTGTTCTCACATACACAATAGTCGATCAACTCTCCGTCCGGGCATTTATAATCCCTCTTATCTCCCAGAGTACAATAACCGGAGCCCGCATCCTCATAGACATCTGCTCCTCCGTCCGTCCCGGCATCCGTATTTACCACATCTTCTGAGGCATCAACGATTATATCATCTGTTCCGCCATCAAACGATAAGAAATCCCCGGTAATGTCCTCTGATATTGCATCGGGCAGAACAGGAGCGTCTGTCTCTGCATCCTCTGTCTCGCTATCAGTCAAAAGAACATCATTTGCCGATTCGTCGGTTATTCCTACATCCGTATTCTGACCAAAGTCACAAACGATACAGTCCGTTATTGTATCGGCCGGCTCACTGTAATCCTTAACGGTTCCGGTATCCAAAAAAGAAATATCCCCTAACAGTATATCCTTTGAGATATCAGTAACCGAACTGCCACAGGCACCAAAGAGAAAAGACAGAATAATTGCAAAAATAATCTTGCGCATATTGTACCTCCGGTCGAAAACATATTTTACACTACCTTTTATAAACAGACAATATAAAACTATTAATGTCCGCCTCCGAGCCTCTCGCATAAGCCTTTGCAGACGGCAGCCCTTCCTTCCTTAAATGAAAAGGCTATGTTATATTCGTCATCTATCACAATTCTTCCATTCGTATCTATAAAATTCCAGTCTGTAAGCCCCGGCTGATCCCTGACGACCGCAGCAAGCCCCTCTGAAAAGTTCTTTGCCTGTATAAATGGTTCATTATTGATCCTCGAGCCAGATAAATCAATAAAATAGAAATCTCCATAGCCATATCTGCAGTCATTGCATACCACTGCCCTTTCATTATAAAAATCCTTTATCACCTCGTAATTATCAGAACCGACTCTCTTGAGATTTTCGTCTATAAGATAGCAACTCGCAGAACTGTATCTGTCCTTCCAGTTACATACAACAGCCCGCTTCTGACTGAACACAGAAGCAATGTTGATATCATTGAATACGGTTATTTCTCCCTTCAAACTGACATATCCGACCTCGTCTCCTATGTAAATCTCCCTCCCAAAATCGGTAAATCTGCTGTCGATACTGCATATCTGTTCGTCGCATTTCGTGCAACTCCCGTTACAGAATACCGCAAATGAGTCTTTTACCACAGAGAGCATATTGTATTTTGGCTCGATAAATACACTCTTGTCTCTGATATTCATTATTCCGTATTTTACATCGCTCTTAAACGTTATGTAATCCTTTTCAATTCCCACAATCTCATCATATATAAAATCCAGTAAGACATTCCCTTCTTTGTCCAATACCCCATCTTTTTTGTTTGTTCTCGCAATAGCATATCCGTCTTTGTAATCACGGATGTCATTATACTTCGGCTCAACTATGATTCTTCCTGACACATCTACTACGCCGTACTTCTCATTAGACTTAAACGCTGCCCTGTCTTCAGAGAAATTATTTATATCGTCAAAGATTTCGTCCGTAATCTTCTTGTTCTCTCCGATTTTGAGAAGAAAGTACTTTGAACCATTTTTATTTCTTACAGCAGCTATATCGGAGTAGATAAACTTTACATATCCGTAGACCGGCTCAACTACAACCTTTCCGCTATTCTCAAGGAACCCATAAGACTCATCAATTCTCCCATCTACTTCTTTTCTTATAACGAAGTAACCATATTTTCCGACGAAATCATATATATCGGAGAATGCGGGTTTCAGTATCTCTTTGCCATTGTAATCTACAAGTCCTGCCTTCCCATCCTTGTAAACTACGGCAACTCCTCCGGAATACGACTTTACCTCGTCATACCTGAAATCTACAACTACATTCCCGTTTTTATCAATAAATCCCCACTCACCATTCATACAATCACAGTGACAGAAGAGAAAAAGAACAAGGATAGATAGAATAAAATACCTGCTCACGAAGTACCTCCTTTCCTGCCTTATCCTACCAACAGAATTCATAAAACGCAACCAATGTTAGAGAGCGATTTAAACGGTTTGAATAGTTTGAACGGTTTAAACTGTGTGAGTTGATTTTTTGAGAACATAAAAGTAAAATCGAAATCCGAATGTTCATATAGGGAGTAGAACACGGAGAGGAGATAAAAGCAGGAGAGAGATTCAGTCTCACTATGCTCTGGGAGAATAAAGGCGTTGCACCGCTGTATTGGGATTATTCTGTTCAGATAAAATTCGAAAGAGTCGTCTCGAATATTGTTATCAAATGGACATCCGAGCCGATTATTTCTATGAAAGGCTTTTTACCCGGAGAGAAGGAGATTGTGGTAGAAGTTGCAGTTCCGCCCGAACTCCCCGAGGGCGAGTATGACATACTCCTCTCTGTCCAGAGCAATGGCAAAGAGTATCAGCACCCAAACCCTAAATATATTAAACCCGCAATAAAGAACCCATCGGATCCGGACAGATGGTATAAGATAAGCAGAGTCAGGGTATTAAAGAAGTAATGATTTTTCAATCCCTGTTGCAGTCGTTCTTTTCTTTCTGAAAAATAATCCTCCGGAAATCGATTGTTACTGACCGGATATACTCTCTATCTTAACAAGTTTTATACTCTGTGGTTGAATTGTGAAATCAAAACTGCTCTCATTTGACTTAATCTGCTTAATTTCTCCCGAATCGAGTATCTCTTTGACAGTAAAATCTCCATTTATCCCCAGAGCATTTCTGACCAGTGTAATAATTACATATTTCTGTGTATCACTTACATTTCTTATTGTGTAGTACAACCCTTTTTTGATATCCCCGAATCTCTCTATATAGACATCCTTATCGTATGTGTATGCCTGTGTAAGAGCTTCCCAGCCAGCCTTATTCATCTCTTTAATCAGCGGTATATACTTTTTGAAGAGTCCCCTGTCCCTCTGATAAAACTGCGGCAAAGTGAAATAATTATCCTCGGAGGCGTTACGACTGAACATCGAGGGATAGATTCCGTAAAAGAGGCATACCCTTATGTACTTCTCCACCATCTCATAACTCATATTATTGAAATCCACATTCATAAGGAATCCGTAAGGTCTTTGATACGAAAGAGAGCGTCTATAAGAGAGATACTCATCAGATTCGGGCACAAGCTCGTATCCGTTTGTACTTTCCTTTACCCACTTTATCTCCTGTCCCATAAAATCGAAGAGGTTATACCCCCACATAACCTTTCCGGCAAGTACCCCGTTTGCTATCAGATTCTTTCCCAAAGGAAGCTGTCTTTTGAGCCACTCGGTAAATTTTATCGTGGAGAATATCAGAGGTATTCCAACCTGGTTTGGCTTTTCGGTCTTGAATACAAGCGGGGTGTCGGTTACCTCAAAGTGTGCCTCTCTCTGATTCAGGTATGTCGCCCACATCAGAAAACTATCTATATACTCTCCGTCGAGTCCGGGATAATTTTTATAAACACCGAGTGTAACCTCATTTACTGAGTATGTCGCCTGATTAAGCGTGTAGGGCGGAATACTTATATCAGGGTCAGCACTCAGATAGAAGAGCGCACATTTACCCGAACACCACGTTGGTCCGCTCTGATACGGTGTGTATACGAATCTCTGATTCTCATCGAAAATCCCTGATGAGAAGGTCTTCTCTGCGGTCTTCTTCTCCCTGTCCGAACCGGATGTGTAAAGTTTACTCAGGTAATCGATTACGCTTTCATAATTCTCCACATCCACGCTTTCATCCGGAATCCTGAGCCACGTTGAGCCCGGCTCTATTATGTATCTGAACGTTAAAATATCGTTTGCTTCGTCAAATTCAATATGCTTGAGATTCCCTGTTTCGTGTATTCCTATGTTAAAGTCCCTGATGCTTTCGCCCTCTCCGTTGATGACCTTTGAGAGGTCTGCAAAGGCGACCCAAATACCCTCCTTTTCTGGAGGGATTCTTCTCTCAAATGCTTGTGGGAACCTCTTATAAAATCCGTCAAATGCAACCCTGAATCCGTTTTCAGAGCCGATATTCTCCGTCCTGTATAAAATAAAGTCTGCAAAGGCCTTATCCGGAAACTTCTTTGTCTTTGGAGCGATAGCCATATCAACTGCTATTACCAGCTGTTTTAATGATCTGTTATAAAAGACCCTGTGTATCCTATATGATTCAGGAGGTAGTCCGAGGACAATCCCGCCTTCCTTGTTGTATACACTTCCTATGGGATAACTCGAAAACCTCCCTGTATAACCAAGCCTGTCATACCAGAATGTAACTGTATCGGAGAATTCATCCGCCGAATTTGTGGGGAGCTCCCGTCTGATATCTCTTCCCCAGAACGAATCCGTAATATCAACGGGCAAAGAGAAATAAACCGTAAAAGATTTGTTTTTAGAGTCCACCCCTTCCAGTTCAATGTGTACGCCAATGGTATCTTTGCCGATATCAAAACTTGCAGTAAGTTGAATATCGTAATCTTTCATATCGGTCTTTAATGTGTAATTATTACCCGTCTTTTCAAACAGACCTCCTGTGTGTACCCACTCACTCTTCCCTATTTCGTGGATTATTATCCCGCTCAGATAATCTCTGGAAGAACCTTTTAAGTCTTTTCCACCCGCATACAGACCATTTATAACTCCCCCGTTTTCAGAAAAACGGAGTATCAGCGAGTCGCCTGTCTCAACTAAAACCTCTTCGGCTGACTTGTATCCGGCTGGCGGCGGAACTACTGCTATCTTTGCAGAAACAAAACCTGCAATCTCATACTCGACCTCGCGCAACTCCACATCATCGAACCACATCTTACCGTAGTGTTCACCTCTCAGAAGGAGGTAAAAAGAGACGGTCTTTACAGGGTAAAGCGGCACTGCATAGCCGTATCTCTTCTGATAATCGTGAGTCCCTGTATCGAACTTGGGATTTGGGATCTGACCGTAAAGAGCGCAGTTTGGCACAATATTCGGGTCACACCCGTTTATAGGGTCTTCGTCCTTTGTTATATACTTGATATCCAGATAGATTGAAGCCGCCGCATCAGAAACACCCGAAAGATTCTCGGTCTTGCTCCAGCCTGCAAAGAAGAGTGCCTTTTTGACCTTCTGGTTTAATGTAACCGTCTGATATATTCCGTACTGTTCAGTATCACCCTCGTTCCTTTGAAGGAGGACTCCGTAACCACTTCTTCCTTCGGAGACAGAATAACCACCTCTGTAAGGCTTCCAGTCAGCAAAGACGTTTGATTCAATCTTCTCAAAATCAGGATTCTTCAACAGATTCTCACCCATTGGCAGTGAGTCGTCTGCAGCCCTGTAAACCACCCTTGGTTTGGTGATATCCTTGCTCACAACATCAATTCCCCCGTCAGGTAGTTCTGTATCTGCATCAGGAACGAATCCGTCATCAGATTCTATGTCATTATCTGATAACTCATCGGGCAAATAGTAATCACCGCCAATTTTATCAGCTACTTCGACTCCATCAGAAACAGAATCATATAGAAGGGCATCTCTGTCTGATGTATCACTCGAAATTCTATCTGTGTCATCCGAACAGGAATATGCAATTAATAAAAGAGAGATAAAAACATATATACTTCTTCTCATAAGATTTCTCCTTTTGTCTGTAGGCAAGGATAACACAAAACCAGAGGTATCATCAACATAAAAACCACAGACAAAGAGACCACAGAATAACCTGTTAACCTGTGTCCCGCCATCTTTCCAAATTTATCTGGTCTCTCTCTTCTCAAAAACAACAGTCTGGCAGCCGCCCGGGCAGAAATTCCTGCCGGAAAACCTCAATTCACGGATTTATCCCTTTCCAAACCCGCTTTACCTCAATTCCAATATACTACATCCGCCGGAATCACTGGACACATTGATATTACTCTTTGTGTCCGCTCCAACTCCTCTGTCATTCTGATTTGCGCAATACTTTGACATAAACCCATCAGACGGATAAAAGTGATACGGCTCTGATATCTAACTCAGATTTCCATAAGTTTTCAAAAAATCCTTATAAGTTCTCCCATCAAAACTTCAGCACTTTTTCCTTCAGCTCTATCCTGTTTGTGAACTGTCGTCTGTCGCTTCGATATACTCTTTTACTCAGCGACCTTAATATTAAAAGGACATTGAGTAGGATAAGCTGTATTGAAATGTCCCTGTTTTGGCGGAGGCTTCGATACTTCGCTACCCAGCCACCCTAGCAATAATTTATAACCAGCGCTTTTTAATTCTCTGCGGAATATCTGTGGACCACTATTGTTCTTCAGCCTTCGGCTCTTCAGCTCTGACTTGTCCGTGGACCGTGGACTATCCTTACGGGCTGTCGTAGTCTATATCTTTCTCTTTCTTCCCCTTGGAGCCGGATTCGTTCTTGAGCTCTTCGTCAACAAACTGTCCCTTTTCATCAAATTTTCCCTGCTTCTTCAATATCTCCTCCGGTGTGGGCTCGGGAGGTTCCTCCTTCTTCGGTGGTGCGACGGGCGTAACGACCTGCGGAGTGACCTGTGCCGGAGGCTGGCTCACAACAGGCGGGCCTGCAGGCGGTGTCTTCTCTATTATCGGGCCTCCGGTCTCGATACTGAAACCGTCGCTCTTCGCCGGTATCCTCTTTATCTCCTTTGCCGGGAGTTTCTCCTTTACATTTACCTGCTGATAACTCTTTGCCTCCTCCTGAAAGAGGATATCAGCAATACTCCTTTTCGTCTCCTGAAACCTGGAGAGATCTTTCTGCCATTCCGAAAGCATCGACGATACTCTGGACTTGGTTCTATAAAATTCATCAGATGCCATCTTCTTCTGCTGTGCAAGAATGAGAGCCTGCTTTTTCAATTCCTCTTCCCTGTCCCACTCCTCTGTGCCGGTGATGTGGTCGAGCGGGTCGTCGGCATACAGCGAACCTGCAATGCCTGCAAAAAAGAATACGGATATAAATAGCAGTCTCATCATAGCGTTGTTAGAATATATCATTCTTTTGAAAATTCAAGTAATTTCAGATTCTATGGTTTTTGCAGTATTAAAAAATGTTTGACTTATTCTTTTCATATACATATAAGTTTATTCCCGCAATAAAATTTCTGGTTTGCGGTAGAAGAAAATGAATACCGGTATACACATTTTTGAGAAGGCAATAAATAATCTCAAGGAGAGAATCAATCCGACCACATTCCAGGTCTGGTTCAACAGCCTCGAGTTCGTCTCAATGAGGGAAAATACAGTCGAAATCTCCGTACCAAACAAGTTTTTCAAGGAATTCTTCATAAACAATTACTCAAAGGTTCTTCTCGAGGAGATAGCAAAGATCACCGGCAGTTCATCGATACCGTCAATAGTAATAAAGGAGAAGGAGGAGAAGGCGTCCGAAAGTATCCGTCCTGAAAAATCTGCGGAACCCGTCAAGACATCTCACCCGCTTTTAAATCCGAAATATACCTTCGAAAGATTCGTGGTGGGAAAATCGAATGAACTCGCATATTATGCCGCAAGAAGTGTCGCCGAGAAACCGGCTCTAAAGTACAATCCCCTTGTTATATACGGGAAGTCTGGCCTCGGAAAGACACATCTCTTAAACGCCATAGGACACCTCTGGTTTGCAAAGTTCAAGGGGAATCTCGTGCATATTTCATCCGAACAGCTTATGAACGAATTCGTCTATTCTGCAAAGAACGACGATATGCCCCGGTTCAGGGATAAATACAGAAAGAACTGCGAGTTACTGCTGCTCGATGATATTCATTTCATCGGCGGTAAAAAGGAGGCGACACAGGAAGAACTTTTCAACATAATAAATTATCTGCTCGAGAAGAAGAAACAGATCGTCATAGTCTCCAATATTCACCCCTCAAAAATCGAGAATCTGGATGAAAAACTCATCTCGAGAATAACTTGGGGTCTCACCTGTGAGATAAAACCGCCCGAACTTCAGGTCAGAAAGGAGATACTAAGATTCAAATCAAAACTGCTCGGTCTCAGTCTGAATGACGAAATCATCGAATACGTTGCATCCAATATAAAGTCAAACGTAAGGGAGCTCGAGAGCGCCCTCAACCACATCGAGGCATTCTCGAATCTCACAAAACACAAAATAGATATGGCCCTTGTTAAGGAATCTCTCAGGGATTTCTTCAGGGTCGAAAAGAACAGGATAACACACGAACTCATTATAGATACGGTTGCAAAATTCTACAACATAGACAGAAGCAGTATCACATCAGGCAGAAAGAGCAGGAATATTGTGCTGGCAAGACAGGTATCGGTATATCTCATCAGAAAACTCCTGAATCTCTCTCTCAGTGAAATCAGCTCTATCTTCGGAAAGAGCAACCACAGTGTTATAATTTTCTCAGTAAACAAGGTCGAAAAGATGATTGGTGAGGATGATAGTTTCTCCGATACAATAAAATCTATCGAACAGAGTATTCTCTCAATATGAATAAATATTGTCTGAAAAATGTTTATATCCTGTTTTTTTCTTGTGTTAAAAATGTTTTATGTTTTACTGCTTTTCTGTATCACTTTATATCAGGTGAAAAAACATACAAAAAGCCATTATCCTGCAAAAGTCATTTAAACAGACCTGTACCAAAAATTATACAGCATTTTCAAGCACTTAAAATCAATTTAAACAAACAAACATACTTTACTTATACTAATCTTTATTATATATTAAACAGACTGAATTTAAGGAGGACTACAATATGAAAATTACTTTGCAGAAGGCAGAAATAGAGAAGGCTATAAATTTTACTCAGGGGATAATAGATAAAAGGACAACCAACCCGATTCTGAGCAATATTCTCTTTTCGGCGTCGGACGATAAGCTCGAGCTATACAGTACAAATATGGATATCAGCTCGATAAACCAGATAAGTGCAAATGTAGAGACAGCAGGCCGTGCGGTTGTAAGTGCAAAGATACTTTTTGATATAATAAGAAAGTTTCCTCCCGGTGAAATTCAGATGAGACGTATGGACAACAACTGGCTTGAACTAAAATCGAGCTCGGTCCAGTATAAGATTGCAGGGCTGCATCCTGAAGAGTATCCGACGATTGAAAAACCGAAGAAGGGCGATTACGTCTCTGTAAAATCGAAGACTCTTCTCAAACTGCTTAAAAAGACCATATTTGCGGTCTCGATAGAGGATGTCAAGAAGATACTCGGCGGTATATTGTTCGATTTTTCAGAGGAGAATTATCTGAAGCTGGTAGCGACGGACGGACACAGGCTCTCTCTCGTAAAGGAACCTGTCAGTATGAAGGTCAGAAAGAAGGGAGAGAACAGTCTCGTCCTGCCACGCAAAGGTATGCAGGAACTCCAGAGGATTCTCGAGGAGACTGAAGAAGACATTAAGGTTAATATTGATGACAAGATGGCAGTATTCAAGACCGAGACAAAGACACTGATGATGAAGGTTCTCGAAGGGACATTCCCCGATTATAATCAGGTTATGCCCAGAGACAATGACAAAATACTCAGGATAAACAGACAGAGATTCTATGATGCACTCTCCAGAATGGTTATCGTATCTGCAGAGAGGTCGAATATTGTGAGAATATCCTTCTCCGACGAGGGAATAGTGGTATCGTCCGAATCACCAAATGAGGGAGAAGGAAAGGAGTTCGTCGAGGCCGAGTACAGGGGGACGAAGATGGACATGGGTTTCAATGCGAGATTTATTATGGACATTCTTGAGGTAGCAGATGACGAAGTAATCGAGATGAAACTCCTCGATGAGCTTTCTGCCGTTCTCATAAAGACTGCACAGGATGAAAATTTTCTGAATGTTGTGATGCCGGTCAGGATGCCATAAGGATTTTCCGAGAGGGACATATGAACAATCAGGTTGGTAGCGATTATAATGCGGATAAAATAAAAATACTGGAGGGTCTGGATGCTGTAAGAAAGCGTCCTGCAATGTATATCGGCTCGACGGGCTCTATGGGACTTCACCACCTTGTTTACGAGGTTGTGGACAATTCGATTGACGAGGCGATGGCCGGATTCTGCAGCGAGATAGAGGTTATAATTCATATCGACAATTCAGTAACGGTTATCGATAACGGAAGGGGTATTCCGGTCGATATACACAAGGAGAAGAACAGACCCGCAGCGGAGATCGTTCTGACGGTTCTCCATGCCGGAGGAAAGTTCGACGACAAGACATACAAGGTCTCCGGAGGTCTTCACGGAGTAGGTGTGAGCGTTGTTAATGCCCTCTCCGAGAGACTGGACCTCGAGATTTACAGGGACGGAAAGGTCTATCAGCAGACATACTCAAGAGGAAATCCGCTTACAGACCTTAAGGTTGTGGGAGTAACTGAGCGCAGGGGAACAAAGATAACATTCAAGCCGGATTCGACGATATTTACCGTCACGGAGTACAGTTTCGATATCCTTGCCCAGAGGATGAGGGAGCTCGCTTTCCTAAACAGCGGGATAAGAATAATCCTCAACGACGAAAGAGAGGACAAGAAGGTAGAATTCAAGTACGACGGCGGTATCAGCTCATTTGTCGAGTATCTCAACAAGAACAAGACACCTCTTCACAAGGATGTGATATCCATTTCCGGTCAGGCAGAGGATATATACGTCGATATCGCAATGCAGTACAATGACGGTTTCAACGAAAATATTTTCTCCTTTGTAAACAACATTAACACGGTCGAGGGCGGTACGCATCTCATCGGCTTCAAGTCAGCTCTTACAAGAACTATCAACACATACGCAACGAATAACAACCTTACAAAGGACCTCAAGGACATAAGCCTTTCGGGAGATGATGTTAGGGAGGGACTGACAGCTGTTGTTTCGATAAGGATAAAGGAACCCCAGTTCGAGGGACAGACAAAGGCAAAACTCGGAAATTCAGAGGTAAAGGGTATTGTCGAATCCTTTGTCAACGACAAGCTCCTGACCTACCTGATGGAAAATCCTTCTACGGCGCGGACGATTATTCAGAAGGCGGTAGATGCGGCACGGGCACGTTATGCGGCGAGCAGGGCAAGGGAGATTGAGAGAAAGAAGGCGCTTGGCAAACTCTCTCTGCCGGGGAAGCTCGCGGACTGTCAGGAGAGGAAGGCGGAGTTTGCCGAACTCTTCATCGTCGAGGGAGATTCTGCCGGTGGTTCGGCAAAGCAGGGAAGGGACAGGAGAAATCAGGCAATACTTCCGCTCAGGGGAAAGATCCTCAATGTGGAGAAAGCACGCTTTGATAAACTGCTTGCCTCACAGGAAATCGCAACACTTATAGCCTCACTCGGGACAGGAATAGGACAGGGTGAGTACAATATCGACAAGCTCAGATATCACAAGATTATAATTATGACCGATGCCGATGTCGACGGGTCACATATCAAGACGCTTCTTCTCACACTCTTCTACAGGCACTTCAAGGAGATAATAGAACGCGGTTATCTCTATGTGGCACAGCCGCCGCTCTACAGGGTTCAGAAGGGGAGACAGAGTGTCTATCTGAGAGACGATGCGGAGCTCGAAAACTATCTTCTGAACATTGCTATGACAGATGCCGGAATAAAGGCCGGAAACTCCGACAGACTGCTGAGCGGCAAAGAGATGAAAAACTGGCTGCTCTGTACATCCCAGCTTACGAAGGCTCTCAGAAAGATAGACAGGAGAAAGGACCGGTATGTCATCGAGTCTTTTATCAGAAGGATGCTCGACGGAGATGATATTTTTTCAGACCAGTTGACACTTGAGAGTTTCTGCAACGAGATCGCCTCGGGTATAGTCGAGAAGGCCAGAGAGAGGGCACCGGTGAGTTTTACCATAGAAGAGGACTTCGAGCATTCATCCAAGAAGGTTAAATTCATAACGAAGTATTTCGGTGCAAGTCGGGAGACGCTCATTGACAAAAACTATACAGTGCAGCCGGAATTCGAACATCTTAAGAATCTTTACAGGCAGGTTTTTTCATTCGGAAAACCACCGTATACCGTCTTTTACAAACAGAGGAGCTTCGAGCTTCAGAGTTTTGAGGACGTCTATGAGGCCGTGATTCAGGAGACGAAGAAGGGACAGCAGATCACCAGATACAAAGGTCTCGGTGAAATGAACCCCGAGCAGCTCTGGGAGACTACGATGAATCCGGAGAACAGGACCGTTCTCAGAATCAATATTTCCGATGCGGTCGAGGCAGACTGGTTGTTTACGGTCCTTATGGGTGAACAGGTTGAACAGAGAAGGGAGTTTATAGAAAAATACGCACTGGAGGCGACGAACCTTGATATATAAGAGAATCCCTGTCTTTTCAGTCTTTCTTTCTCTTGCAGTGGTTTTCGGTCTGTCCGGGGAGGAACTCGAAACAGACGTCCTGCTCGAGAAGGCAAAACTACAGTTCATCTGGAAAAATTACGACAATGCCGTTCAGTTAGCCGAAAAAGTACTAAAGGCGGACCCGAAAAACACGGATGCAATGATGATAGTCGCACAGGTGTACTACATAAACGGCAGATATTCAGAGGCAAAGGCATACTTCGAAAAGATAATCGGAGAAGGTCAGGCGCCTGCAACGGACCTGATGAGGGATTACGGAATCATTCTGAAATCATCAGGTGATTACAGGGGAGCAACAAAATTTATCGAAATGTACCTTGTGGAACATCCCGATGACAGCCTTGCCGGCTATCACCTTGCGGAGACATATTACAGACTCGGCGAAAAGGATAAGGCGGAATCTCAGCTCAGGAAGGTCATTCAGAGAAAAGACGAGCAGATGATACCGGCATCGGTAATGCTTTCGGAAATTTTTCTGTCACAGGGCAGAGGAGGAGAGGCGGAGGATATTCTGAAAAACCTCGAAAAGGAGAGACTCAGTCAGCTCTCCGACCAGATTGTAAGCGGACTTTACGGCAGAGCCGCCGTTATGAGGGAACAGTATAAGAGGTTCTCTCTGGAATTTTCTGCCGGAGCCGGTTATGATACGAACGGGATATATCTTACCGGGGCGGAGAAGGACGAGGATATTGCAAAGGATTCTGCATTCTCGGAGGTCTCTGCGGATATTGTGTACAACCCGCTGATAACCGGAAAGAAGAGACTCTATCTGGGGCTCGGTATATCGAAGAACTTCTACTTCAGCGAGACGGCAAAACAATTCGACCGTCTTCTGCTGAATCCGAAAACCGGCTATAAATTCTATACAAACGATGACAGGTCTACCTTTCTGGATTTCGGTTATGAATATAATAATCTCTTCTTTGCAGGTGGTGAGAGGGTAGGTTTTGATTCATTCGGTACTTTTTATCAGTCGAATGCGCTCTTCGGAGAGGTCAACCACAGGTTTGGCAGAACCACAGGTGTAGCACGTTATATGTTCTCCTTTGATGAATTTTATGACCACAACAGGAGCGGGTTCAGCCACAGACTGGTCCTTGTTTCCTCGTTCCCTGTTCTGAAAAAAGGCAGTCTTTACCTCGGTCCTGTTTTTGGTCTCGAGGATGCAAGACTGAATATCTATGATTTCTTTACGGCAGGGGCAACCGCGGGTTTACAGTTTAGGTTCTTCAGGGATTTCAGTCTGGTTCTCTCCGGCCTGTATGAGCACAGGAATTATTTCGACAATAAAGACGAGAGAAACGACAACATAATTCTCTTTTCCGCAAAAGCCGAATACTTTGTTACGAAGAATATTTTTGTTGGTGCAACAGCCTCCTGTTCTTCCGTAGACTCGTCCCTGAAGACTTATTCGTATGACAGATGTCTTTTTTGTGCACAGACCGGATTTTATTATTAGGAATGTCTGAGGAAAACTGCTTTTTTATAAGGCAGTCCGGTATAAAGATAGGGATAATGAAGGATAAATGTATTGTGAAACTTTTCGACAGTGTAATATGATGAGCCCCGAAGAGTTCAGAGCTTTTTTGTAACGGATTGATTTTATGTGGTTTTTTGTGTACAATTCTGGAATGGTTTTTGAAGGTTCTTTTTAGTGCCGGAGGTTCAGGGTTATGAAGAAATTGATTATATCCTTAATTTTTCTTATTGTGCCTCTTTCGGTATTTGCCGACCAGCTCTCTGTCGGGGTGGTCTCCGATGTGGAGAACGAGGCTCAGATTATTTCTCAGGGGAAGGAAAAGAAGATAAGCATAGGTATGTTCGTGGAAAAGGGCTCCAAAATAGTTACGGGGAAGGTGTCCAGAGTCAAGATTATGATGATGGATGATTCACTCCTCGTAATTGCGCCGAATTCGGAGTTTCTGATTGATGATTATGTCGTCGATATGGAAAAGAAGAGCCGCAAATCCCTTCTGGGAGTCATAAGGGGGAAGGTACTTTTTTATGTCAACAAGGCATTTTCGAAGAGCGACAGCAGATTCGAGGTGAAGACGAAGTCATCAATCGCAGGTGTGAGAGGGACAAAATTCATAGTCGAGAGCGGGGAGAAGGAATTTATCGGCGTTATTAGCGGAGAGGTTCTGCTCAAAACCACGGATAAGGAGTTAACGCTTTCTGGCGGAAAGTGTGCAGACTCTTCGAAGGGTTTCGAACTCGCCGATATAGACCAGCAGGCCCTTCAGGATTACACAGAGAGCTTTCAGATTAAAAAGGGTAAGACACAGGTGGCAATGCTCGAGAGAGGAACGGGGCTGACAGGAGAGGCCCTGCTCGAAAGCAGCATTAAGAACGGGGCTCTCGAAAGGGTTTTAACAAAGGAGGTTGGAGAGAGAGTCGGCGGAGAGAAGAAGGCGGAGGCCGGTACCGGTATAAGGGAGGGCGGAGATTACTGGGACAGTCTTGGAGAAACAACTGATAGTAAGAGTAAAAACGGTGGCTCGGATATAACCGACGTGATTTCAGGTAGCAAATCACTTTTGAGAATCAAAATTCTCCTCCCGTTTGCAAAGGTCAGGAGGTAAAAGATGAAGAAAACAGCCTTAATTCTGATTCCAATTCTTCTGTTCTCCTGTTTTGGTTCGGATGAAGGTGTGGTGAAAATAGGTGTCAGGATTCCTTTAAGCCGGCAGCTGCAAACTGAAATTGGCTCCGATACAGAGAGCAGTGAACTATCTATAGATTCGTACTTTGCAGTTGCAAAAGTTCTTGTAAGAGGTGAAAAGACAGAGAGTCAGGAATTGTCGCTGTTTATCAGGTATGCCGATGCAAAACTCGGAAATTACTGGTTTGATACTGTTGTTGAGGCGGTGGTCGGAGACAGACTCAGCATATCTTTCGGAGGATATTACAAAATTGACCAGACCTCTGTCGGTGGTTTTGTCTCTGACGGCGAATATCAGTTAGATGTCAGGGAAGGTGTCGTGTCAGATGTTGCGATAGAGTCGAAGGATGTTCCTGTCTGTGAGGTAACACTGAATATTCAGGACAAGTCTGTGAAATCGGTTATATTCCTCGACCCGCTGAAAGGGCTCTATCTGATGACTATCGGCAGGACTGCGGAGACCGGTATGTTTTATCTGCGACTTCCCGAGGGAAAATACGATATTTACTCGACCGATGAAAATAACAGCAGGAAACTTCTGAAGCCATCGCAGGAGATAAAAGGAAGTTCAGTAAAGATTGATTTGTGAAGAATTTTCCGGTCTGTGCTGTCCGGGGAGAGGCCCGGCTTATCTCTTTTCTTTCAGCGATACAATATGGTTTTTATTGAAGAGGTATGTTACACCGCCGGATTCATCACTGCATAACAGAAATTTTTCTGTCTGGTTGATCTGGTCGGAGAGACGGGCGCCCGGATTCGGAACGAATATGGGGATAAAGACCGAGAATGTTTTTCCTCCGAAGAGTGTTATTTCGGTCTCGACTTTGTTGTAAATCGAATAATCTTCCTCGCTCTGGTATTCAGCAAATACAATGAAGTTTTTCGACAGGAGAATGAGGTCTGTCCCTGTTTTGAATGGTAAAAATGATGAATTCTGTTCGAAGTATTCGGAGATCTTTTCGTCTCCGGCATGGAGCGGCGAATACTCCGAGACAAATACCTGTCCTTCTGTCTGGGCTCCGTTTAGCAAATGAACTTTAATATTTTTTATTTTCATCTGAATGGTATATCCGGTGTGTGTCATCTGGACCTCTGTCAGAAAATATTAACCTTAATTCCTTCTTTTTCAAGAGTTTTTATAAACTGCGGTTTATCAAGAGCCTTTTCGAATGCCGCCTCCGGAGTAATAACTCCCTTCTTAACATAGTTGTACAAACACTGGTCCATACTCTGCATCCCCAGCTGTTGTCCTGTCTGGATGAGGGATGGAACCTGAAACGTCTTTCCCTCTCTTATGAGGTTTGAGAGGGCTGGTGTGGCAAAGAGAATCTCAACGGCTGCGATTCTTCCGTTGCCGTCGGCGGTCTTGAGTAATTGCTGGGAGACGACACCCTTTAGTGAATCAGAGAGCATATTCCTGACCTGAGGCTGTTCTTCGGGTGAATAACTGTCGATTATTCTGTCGATCGTGGCCGCTGCCGAATTTGTGTGGAGTGTCCCGAATACGAGTATTCCGAAAGAGGCGGTGGAGATAGCAATCGATATCGTCTCGGTATCCCGCATCTCGCCGACGAGAATGATATCGGGGTCTTCCCTTCCGGCCGCCTTAATTGCCTCAACAAAAGAGGATACGTGTGTTCCCACCTCGCGGTGTGTTACAACGGATTTCTTGTTCTGGTGGACGAATTCGATAGGGTCCTCAATTGTTATTATATGTGCCTCGCGGTTCTGGTTGATGTGGTCAATAATGGCGGCAAGTGTGGTGGACTTACCTGAACCTGTCGGGCCTGTTACAAGTACAAGTCCCTGTTTCAGTTCGGCAAGTTTCAACAGAGTCTCCGGCAGACCCAGCTCCTGTACGCTCTTTATGCGGGTCGGTATTATACGGAAGACACCCTGTACCCCTCTTGTAGTATTCAGTACGTTACACCTGAATCTCGAGAGACCGGGTATCTCGTGGGCAAAATCAAAGTCCAGATTCGATTCGAATATCTTCTTCTGATTCTCGTTCATTACTTCGTAGATAATGGCTTTGCTGATTTCCGGAGTAATAATATTTTCGTCCTGCATCTGGACAAGGTCGCCGTGCAGCCTGATGACCGGTTTGAGCCCGACTACTATGTGAAGGTCCGAGGCCTTCATTTCGACCATCTTCTTAAGAAGTCTGTCTAATTCTCTCACCTGAAAAACCCCTTACTGACCAATTAACTGTTTTAAGACCTGTATATCCTGCGAGTACTGGAACGCAGAATCCTGAGATATTACCTTGTTCTTTACGAGCATTGCAAGTGAATCGTCAAGTCTTATCATACCGGCAGACTTACCTGTTATCATCATCGAGCCTATCTGGAACGTTTTGCCTTCTCTTATCAGGTTTGCTACCGGAATGGTATTTATCAGAAGCTCGACTGCCGGAACCCGGCCTTTTGCATCAATTCTCGGAATCAGCCGCTGTGAGATTATGCACTTGAGTGCGTCCGAAAAAGAGGTTCTGATCTGAGGCTGCTGGTCTGCCGGGAAGGCGTCGATTATTCTGTCGATGGTCTTAATGGCGTTAGATGTCATCATTGTTCCGAAGACCAGATGGCCGGTCTCGGCCGCTGTGAGGGCAAGTGATATGGTCTCGAGGTCTCTCATCTCACTGACAACGATAATATCGGGGTCTTCCCTGAGGGCCGCCCTGAGCGCATTACTGAAGGACCTTGTGTGGATACCGACCTCCCTCTGGTTTACGACTGCCTTCTCCGAAACAAAGAGATATTCCACAGGCTGTTCAATTGTTATTATGTGATGAGGTCTTGTGGCGTTTATCATATTGATGAGGGAGGACATTGTCGTAGTCTTCCCGTGACCGGTCGGACCGGTTATAAGGACAATCCCCTGATGGTACTGTGTTATACGGCTTAATGTCTGCGGGAGATTTAGTTCTTCGAGTGTCGGTATCCTGTTCGGAATGACCCTGAACGACGCATCTATGCCGTTGTGGGAGCGGAATACATTAGTCCTGAATCTTCCTACTCCCTGAATTTCGTAGGCAAAGTCTATGTGACCGTTACGCAGAAATCCTTCTCTGTGTTGCTCGGGTATTATCTCGGAGATAAGGGCCTTTGTTATATCGATAGTCAGGCTTTGATAAGGCAGACGTTTTACTTCACCCAGAATTCTGTAGACAGGAGGAGAGTTTGTTGTAATGTGAAAATCGGACGCCCCGAGTTCTATGGCTTTTTTCAGGAACATGTCTATTTTGGCCAAGGCTCTCTCCCCTGAAAGACAATATTCCCTAATATTACAGCAAACGTAAAAATTCAATAAGGTAAAACACCTACTCGTTTTTTCTCTTTCTGTCACATTTGGTCTTTTTACCCCAGAACTTCTGGCCGCAAAGAGAGACCAAGTCTCACTTACTGTTGACATTGCAGGTTATGCTGGTATATACATTGGCGGTGACAGGAGGCTTTTATGAGGATGCTGTTTCTTCTTCTATCTGCAATACTGCTGGCAAATTGCGCAGGGAGGGATTTTGAGGGGTCTGATTCTTTCTCTACAGATGCTTCTTCGGATATCCTTGTCGGGGATGTCTCGCCGGCAGATACCTATGAACCTGTATATTTTTCCGAAAGACTGCTCAGGTTAAAGGACGAACTCGTCTTTGTGAAGGTAAAGGACAGGTCAACGGGGGAGACGAAGAACTTCTTTGCCATAGGATATGATTCACACTCTAATGGCCCGTGGGATGGTGTCTCCGGTAAGAACCAGTGTTATAAGGATTCAACCGGTAAAGCATACGGATATTATGATAATGCTGAGGAACTGAATCTTCTGGCAGCAGAATCAGGGGCGAATTTCGTGTATGCGTGGAGCGGGGAGAATAAACTCAGCACGACTCCGAAACTCTATGGGAGGTGGCTCGAGCAGTACAACGGTGCCGACCCAAAGGAGTGGAAGTCGATACCGATTATTTATAACGGAGGCGGAGAGGCAGATATGGATTCTGACAGAGAGAAGGCTATCTCCAGTCTCAGGGATAAGTTTGCAAAATTCAGACTGAGAGAAGGGGAGTATTCGAAGGAGTCCCAGCCGCTTATGCCTCCTTATGAGGAGATGCCGTGGTTTGCCTGGCACCCGACCTGGAGGATTAAGGGGACCGGAGACGGAAAGGGAGATATGACTTCAGGTGAACAGGCAGATGCCTTTGCTCAATCTACTACAATGATGATAGGTGACAGTTATACCTATGTGGAGAACAGGTTCGACGAGGAGCTGAATCCCATAACAGGGCAGAAGGGTAAGAAGGGGGAAGACTACGATTACTGGCTATCAATTGATGACCCGGACCACAGGAGTTATTTCTCCGCAGCGTGGGATATGATTCATTCCGCAAGGAGCCGTTCTCTCGGAGAAAAGGGCGCAGACCCGAAATTCGGCACGGTGGTTTGGGCGTGGATGCAGGGTCACGCATTCAATGACGACATCGGCAGAAGTGTCTGTTTTAACGGCGCGAGTGACCTCTGGGCGGCAGGGAAGTTTCCTACAAGGGCATATCTGAGAAAGGAGATAACATCAACAATTGCCGCCGGTGGTACAGGTGTAATCTTCTTCGGGTACTTTTATTGCAGAAAACCAGAGGCAGACATAGTAAGGTCTTTCTTTAAGGCACTTTCAAATCCAGAAGTCTATGAAGGGGCTCTGATATCACCCGAGATGGACCTCGGGTATGACACAAAGTTTATGGGTGAGCCCGGGTATGACGGAAAGGGCAGGGCACATATACTGGTGAAGTGGTATAGCAAAACAAAGACAATCTATATAATCGGCTCGAATCCCGGTGCAAGGGCAACAGAGTTCTCTTTAGAATTTCCTTTTACGATTGACAAGTCATATTTGTATGACTGGGATAGGGCAGAGTTCTTCGAGACAACAGATATTAAGATTGAAAACAAGAAAATTACATACACCATCCCCCGCGACGACGGCGTAATAATAAAACTAAATCCGCTGTTTAGGTCTCGATAGGTCTTTTATATCGGCTATTTCGTAAAGTCTGTCTTTTATTCTTTCGATTGTCGCTTCTTCGTCTATGTTAAACATCATTTCTGGGGTCAGGCTGCTGGCCATAGATATTAACTCATCATTATCTACCGTAATCGGTTGATAGAAGAATATCTGCGGAGTTGTCTTAACAGGAGTTCTGTTTGAAAAGTAATAAGAGATGTGGTTATTCAGATTTTCCGGTTCGGATATATCTGTCTTGTAGTAAACCTTGTCATATTTTTGCCGGGAGAGCTCGTTGACTCTGGAAAAATGCTCCTTCGAATATTTTCTGAAGTTGTCGTAAAAATACTGAATGTTTTTGTTTTGTCTGAATATGCTTTTCAGATGATTTATTATGTCATCTTTGGCTCCCTGTATATATTTTAGTATTAATTCTTCTCTTTTACCTCTGAGCTTAAATGTTTTACTGCCGATTGTTTTGGAAAATAATTCCGGATTTATGTCGTGAAAACGGTCGATAAAGATATTGTCAATAAAATTATCAATCTCTGATGACTTTATGTTCTCTACTGTCTCTTTGTAATTTTCGAGCAGCATAAATATCGATATTACATTATTCATGAGTTCATTATATTTCTCACATTGTTTCGCAAGTTTCGGGTCCTTTTTCATTAAAGTGATAGCACATTTTTCGCACAAAAGTTCCTCATGCAGGTAAACAAAGTAATCTTCCTCGGGGGCTTCTCCGCAGACGAATACGTCTTCCGAGTCATTATATTTTTCGTGTAACCTAAACCACAGATTGATATTGTCATCCCCGATTTGTGTCATATGTGTCGGCCCTTTCTCTGTGTATAACGGCTCATAATCGATTTTTAAATTGTACGGGCACTCTGTGCAATGAAAAATCTTACCCAATACATTCATCCACGACATATTATCTCCTTTGTTAGAGACAGACCCCATATTATCATATGCTAAATTGTTTTGCAAGTTATTTCGTGTCTTTCCCGCAATCCCTTAAGACTCTCAGGTAATTTAACCCCATTATCTTCTCAATCTCTTCCCTTCTGAATCCGCGCTGTTCGAGCTTGTAAGGAATGAGCGGGAAGTATGAGGCATCCTTAAAATCGAGCGGGAGCCAGATGTTCGAATCCATATCCGAACCTATACCTACATAGTCAACTCCGATTTTGTCGGCAATGTAGCAGATGTGGTCTATTACAAGGTCAAGTTTGCAGAATATCTTCATCTTTTTCAGATACCACGGAAAGAATATCACGCCCGCAAGCCCGTTGTTCTCTCTTATGGCTAACAACTGCTCGTCTGAAAGACCGCGCTGGTCATCGGGTTTGAGAGCCCTTACTCCTGTGTGTGAGGAGACAACCGGTGCTTCCGTTATTCTTATTGCATCGAAGAAGGCTTTATCTGTTGCGTGTGCGAGGTCGACAATTATGCCGAGCTTTTGCATCATTCTTACCATCTCTTTTCCGAATCCCGACAGACCGCCGTGTATCTCCCTTCCGAATACGGCGTCACCGATATGGGTTGTAATGAAATGAACGAGCGTGATCATTCTTACCCCGTATTCCCTGAGTTTGTAGAGATTGTTCAGGTTCTCTCCCACGATATTGCCACCCTCTATGGCAAGGATAGCAGCCATTTTATGGGTTGCAACGCACCCTAAGACCTCTTCTGCTGTCCTGCAATGTATTATTTTTCCTTCAGATGCGGAAATTATATTGTTGAAGATTTTTACGAACCTTTCCACGCCACCCATTCTGCCGCCGAGAATTTTCGGGAAATATGGCACATAAATATTAAAAGTTATACCTTTTACACCGCCCTCAACGGCCCGTTTGTAGTCATAGAAATTCCTGAGTGGGTTCCAGAAGAACGGGGTCTTCCCTCTAACAAAGAAGCTTTTGTTA
Source organism: Bdellovibrio sp. (assembly GCA_020725805.1). GTDB lineage: Bacteria > Myxococcota > SpSt-1050 > SpSt-1050 > SpSt-1050 > SpSt-1050. Next base: position 13,002 of record DYEF01000055.1, on the reverse strand, counting down.
AGAAGGAATGCGTTGATAAGAAAGTGTGAGTGCATATCGATTATTGTATGGTCTTTATATCTGGTTAAAAGTTCTGCCTTCATATGTTTCTCCTGAACAAAACAGCAGACATTCATCGCATTTCTTGAAAATTATTTAAATAAAAAAAGGATGCCATACTGAACCCAGATAAGGTATGGCACCCTTATGCGGTGTTGACGCACCAGCTTAATTTTCACCCAGACTTCTTAAAACGAGGGTCGAAATATCCACAACCCTGATGTCTTCGTCCATATTCAGAACCTTTACAGAGTCATCGAGCATCTGCTGACAGAATGCACAGGATGTAATAATTGTGTCGGCTCCTGCGTCTTTCGCCTGAGTGACCCTGAGGTTGTTTATCCTTTCTCCCTTTTTGATATCCATCCAGAAATGGCCTCCTCCTCCTCCGCAGCAGAGTGATTTTTCCCTGTGATTCTTCATCTCGACGAGTTCTGCGCCGGGAACGGATTTGATAACTTCGCGGGGAGAATCGTATATCTTCTGGTATCTGCCGAGGTAGCAGGGGTCGTGGTAGGCATACTTTCCCTTCTCACCGATCTGAGGTATGAGTTTCTTTGCCCAGATCATTTCGTGGAGAAATTCGCTGTGGTGAACGACGTTGAAGTCTGCACCAAACTGTCTGTATTCATGTTTCAGGACATTATAGCAGTGAGGGCAGTTTGTGAGAAGAATCTTGAATTTGCGGGACCTGATGAGTTCGATCTGCTGCTTTGCGAGGTCCTGAAAGAGCTGTTCCTGTCCCATAAGGCGTGCGGGGTCTCCGCAGCACTTCTCATCTTCTCCGAGTACACCAAAGTCTATTCCGCACTTTTTTAATATTTTTGACAGGTCGGTTGCAATCTTCTGTTTGGTGGGGTCAAATGTCGTACAGCAGCCTATCCAGTAAAGCACATCCACTTCCTCGCCGGCGTTGACAACTCTGACGTTCAGCTGTTCGATCCAGTTTACTCTGTCACTCTGCGGTGCAAACGGATTTCCGATGCTCTCGAGACGCTTGAGTGTACGCGCCGCTTCGGAAGGCATCCGCCCTTTCATTATCACCTCGTTCCTTCGTAGCTCTATCATATCATCTACGTGTTCGACGAATGCCGGGCAGACCTCCATACAGGCAGTACAGGTTCTGCACAACCAGATGAATTCCTCGTTTATCTCGGACGGGATTATTTCGGGGATCTCGGGTTTTGCGGCCTCGGCTGTCTCGGCTGCTGCGGCACCAAGGCTTCTTGCTGCTGTCGGATTTGCCTGTTTTATAATTTCTTCGGCCTTTATAACAGCATTCTTGAAGTGTGCAATCATCTGCTTCGGAGAGAATGGCTGTTTGGCAAGATATGCCGGGCAGACCTCTTCACATCTGCCGCAGGATATGCAGGCGTCGAAATCGAGTCTCTGCTTCCACGTAAAGTCGGTTGCCTTGTCGATACCTATTTTGAAGGTCTCTTCATTGAAGTCTTCGGAGGTCATCAGGGCTTCGATGTCGACTCTTTTGAGTTCTCCCCGGGGTTTGAGTTTTGCAAAGAATATATTTGCGGGCAGTGTTAATATGTGAAAGAATTTTGTAAACGGTATAGTGGCAATCCAGCCCATTGCCAGTGCGGCGTGAATCCACCAGAAGGCCTTATGGAGCATTCTGCCTGACTCTTCCGTGATGCCTGTGAAGAGTTTGGATGTGGCAAGACCGGCAAAGGATAGAAACGCCCATTTGTCCCCGGCGGTGGCGATTCTGAGTCCCTCCACGAGAAAACCGGTTATAATGATGAATGCGAGCAGCAGGAGGGCAACGGTATCTCCTGCCTTTGTATCGATTGTCTCCGGCTTTCTGATATATCTTCTGTATGCTGCCATCAGAACTCCGACGAGTACAAGAAGCCCGGCGAGTTCGGAGAGGACGGTGAAAAATACGTATATGTATCCGTTGAAGAAGCTCGTCCCGAAGTCATAATCAAGCGCCACAATTGCAGTTGTGATGATCAGGATGGCAAATGAGTAGAAAATAAAGCTGTGGAAGATTCCCGGGAAGATCGAGTTTCTGACCCTGTTTTGCATCAGAGTCTCTTTGGCCATTATAAAAAGCCTCTTCAGCATCTCCTTCGACATAATGAAGAGCCTTAGAGGCAGATTCTGCAGTCTCTCGTTGTCGGGCTGTCCACCGAGGTAAAATTTTACCCTTTTATAGACCCCGTAGGAAAATACGGCAAGAGCGAGAATGAACAAAATATACATCACTATCGGCGAGGTGATGTTCCACATTATCTCTCGCTGTGCAAGGTGTAAATCGCTCATTTTTTTCTCCTTTCATATCGACACCGCCACGGGGGCGGTTGTCGTATTCCGGATTTGGAAGAAGTCGGCTATTTGTTGCCGGCATCTTTGGTGACAAGATTGGCAAAGTGGATCTTTTCGGGCTTTCTTATCTTTACAGCAGGTACTTCATCTCTTGTTACCAGTTCTCTGGGTTTGATGTTCTTGCAGGAACTGTCGGAGTATCTCCTCCTTGCCATCTGGGATACACAGTCCCACATCAGCGTTGCACACTCTACCTTGACTCCTCTTCTGTCGAGTTCGGCGAAGAGTGATGCAAGGGTCTGCCATCTCCTCGAGAAAGACCATATCCTTTCAACAAGGATAATGTCATATTCCTGGTCGAAGGAGAGAATGTCCTGAACGGCCGGACGGGAAATCACATCTTCATTGTAAATATCATCTTCGAACCACTTGATTATCTCAATCCCTTTTTCCTTTGCGTAGTTTTCGATCTCCTGTTTCTGGTAGGCCTTTGAGATTACCTCGCCCGTTCTGCCAAGGATGATGTCACTTACATATGCGATAGCTTTCTTACTCATAACTACCTCCTTAAGGTGTTCGGTTTTAATACACTCAATTCCCGTGCCAGTTTTTTGAGAAGTATGCCCGCAAATGCTAACTGATTGATATTGTTTGGTTTTTGTGGTGCCGGGTAGCTTTGAAGAGCTTTTGAATGGAGAGGTTTATTTTAAAAGTGTATAATTTTGTAATACAGGCGAATTTGACCGAGAAGTGCCCGGTTTTCCAAAAAATGCCAGTTAAGAGTAGTGTTTTGGTTTATGTTGTTTACCTGCCGGTCTTTACGTTTATATGTTCATAGCGGTATTATGGATAAATTACACTCCTTTAGTAAGTAAGAATGTAGGGGTGTATTATAAGTAGTGCCGGGTAGAAAGATTTCCCGGGTAGAAAAATTCCGAAGAAATTTGTAACAGGTGGGCCACCCCTTTAACTTATTGATATAACGCTATGTTTTCGCGACTAATCTGCTTTTCATCCGGTGCCAGGTACAGCATATACAGGAAAAGATAACATTAATTTAGAAACAGTAGATTTGTTTGCCGGATTTAGGAATTTGCGCTAATATATATTAAGGACAATATAAGACCAGTAATAACAGTATTACACCCATCACATTAACGGAAACTTTTTGGTTGGTGCCAGTTATAGATGGTAATAGACGGTAGCTCATATGGCTATTTCTGGGTAAAGAGAGGTGTTTGTGTTTTTTATACATGTATCAGCTTTTTATACATTTGTTTTGACTTCTTGGGGATAAAATTGTATATTAAACAGGAGTCCCGGAGGTGTTATTGAACAACAACAGACTAAAAAGAATTTTCTTCGAACTCAGGATTTTGTTTAACAGGATGTCTCTTCGCACCAGGCTCTTTCTGGCTTTTGTAATTCTGATTATCTCTTCTGCGTCAGCGACGATTTTTATCGGTATTACGGTCTTTACAACGAAAGTGGAGGAGCTGGCTTATTCAAAAATGGCGGTTGACCTGAAACTGGTTGAGCATACGTATAGTTCCATAGTCGACAAATTGCGTCTTCTGAGCAGAATTATGGCTGAGAAGGAAGATCTGGACGGAATCAGAGAGGTGTTCCAGAACGATTTTGTCTCTGATATTCCTGTGGACTTTCTGATTGTCGGTTACCGTGACGGTGATGTTTACTTTATGAAGAAAAAGAGTTCAAAGCAGGACGATTTATCGTTTGGAAAACTCGATTCGTCTGTTATTTCCGGTACGCATATTTCCGGTTTTCTTGATTATGTAAAAAACAATACCGGTGCCGTCTCTTCGAATATCGTTATTCCTTCAAAGGCAGGCTCTGTTCTGTTCGGTTTTGGGAGAGATCTGTTATCCGTGGTTTCCGGAATCAAAAACAGATTCGGTGATACAATAATTGCCGGTATCGAGATAAATCACAAGAGCGAACTTGCAGACAGATTAAAAATACTTGCTTCTAATCTCGGCAAGCAGAATTATCAGATTTCCATATTTCTTGGTGACAGAAGGATTTTGACCACAATCGGTACAGATGCGGTGGACTCAAGGGCTGACGATTCTGTCTCGGCAGTTGTGCTTAAAAAGAAGAAGAGTTTTGTCGGAAGGCCGAAGGTCCTCAATACTACATTCTTTGCCGCATATTCTCCGCTTCTGGATTTTAAGGGAGATGTAATAGGAATGCTTGGTATAGGCACGCCCGAGGAGGTTTACGGTGATGTGCGTAAAAGGACCTCGACTCTCTTTGCGGGACTGATTGTGGCCGGTATGCTCTTCGGTTTTCTGATGACCTTTCTCTTTTCGATGTGGCTTGTAAAACCCGTCGAACGTCTTGCGGACGCAATGGACAGGGTTGCACAGGGAGACTACAGCTACAAGGTAAGGATAGAGTCGGTCAACGAGATTGTAAGACTCTCAAAATCCTTCAACACAATGTTAAAGGCAATCAAGGAGAGAGACCTGAAATTACAGGAGATGACAGAAGAGAGACTCTCCAGAGTCGAAAAGCAGGTCTCGATCGGAAGACTGGCCGCCGGCGTTGCTCACGAAATTAACAACCCGCTTACGGCGATTCTCTCTCTCTCAAGCCTTATGCTGAAGCATCTTCCTCCGGACGACCCGAGGGCAGAAGACCTGAAGATAGTCGTCGAAGAGACTACGAGGTGCAAGAATATCGTGAAATCGCTTCTCGACTTTGCCCGTGAGCGCCCGATGGAGAAGGAGATTGTCGATTTGAATGAGATTGTCAGAAATTCTCTTCATCTGACGGAAAAATACGAGTCTATGGGGAATATCTTAACGGAACTGAAGTTGTGTGAAAATCCTCTTTATGTGTATGTGGACCCCAAACAGATTCAGCAGGTACTTGTAAACCTGATTCTGAACGCCGCCGAGGCGTGTGAGAAGAACGGCAGGATAGAAATCATTACGGAAGAAGATTCGTCTTCCGGTTTTGCCCACGTGGTGGTCAGCGACAACGGGAAGGGAATACCCAAAGAACACATCAACAGGGTATTTGAACCGTTTTTTACCACCAAGGGCAGCGGTAAAGGGACAGGCCTCGGGCTTTCTGTGTCACTCGGCATCATCCGTAAACACGAGGGGACTATAGAGATAGAGAGCACAGAGGGAAAAGGAACGAAAGTAACGGTTGTGCTTCCAACACAGGAGCCATAATAAGGAGGCAAGTATGGCAGATAATATCAGGGTTCTTGTGATAGACGATGAAAAGGCAATATGTATCAGTTGCAAGAAGATTCTCGAAGAGGCAGGTCACTTCGTAGATATGATTCAGTCCGGAAATGAAGGCGCCGAGAAGGCAATAAACGGCGATTATGACCTCGTACTGCTCGATTTGAAACTGAAAGACACCTCTGGTCTCGATGTGCTCGAGAGAATCAGAAGCAAGAGGACAGATATCTCAATTATTATAATAACCGGCTATGCAACGATTCAGACGAGTATCGAGGCAATAAAAAAGGGTGCATTTGACTATGTTCCGAAGCCGTTTTCACCCGATGAACTGCTGGTCTCGGTTAATAAGGCAATCGAAGACAGGAATCTCAGAAAAGAGAACGAGAGGCTGAAGGCCGAGATAGAGCAGATGAAAAAATCCACAAGGATAATCTACCGTTCGAAGATAATGGAAGATGTGATAAACCAGATACTGAAGATCGCCCCGACGGATTTCACTGTAACTATCTACGGCGAGTCAGGCACAGGTAAGGAACTGATTGCTCAGGCGATTCACCAGAACAGCCTCAGAAAGGATAAGCCTTTTGTAGGAGTGGACCTCTCTTCCCTCGCCCCGTCACTCATAGAATCAGAGTTGTTCGGGCACGTCAAAGGTGCGTTTACGGGTGCGACGTATGACCGGCCCGGGTATTTTGTAATGGCAAACGGCGGGACCCTCTTTCTGGATGAAATCTCCAATACATCGCTCGAACTTCAGGGGAAACTTCTGCGGGCAATCGAGACGAGGCGGATAAGGCCGGTCGGAAGCGAGAAGGAGGTCGAGGTAGATGTAAGAATAATTGCCGCAACAAATAAAGACTTGTCGGTAATGATAGAGAAGGGACAATTCAGGGAAGACCTCTTTTACAGACTGAATGTCATTCCTGTAAACCTTCCGCCCTTAAGGGAACGGACAGAGGACATCCCGATTCTGGCCATGTATTTTCTCTCGGTTGCACAGGAGGAACTCAAGACCAAAGTCAGGGCTTTTTCTAACGAGGCGATGGCGAGACTGCTCTCGTACAAATTCCCCGGCAATATCAGGGAGCTCAGAAATATTGTGGACAGGATTGCCGCAACGGCAGATTCAGAGATTGTAAGACTTACCGACCTTCCGGAGGAGATAAGAGAGACAAAACCGGAGGGGACACCCTCGGCAAATGTCGTTCCGAAGACAGTCGATGAACTTCAGGAGGTAAAGAGGAGGCTCAGGGAGGCGGTATATTCGCAGGTCGAAAAGGATTTTATCCTCGATGCCTTAAACAGGGCCGGCTGGAATGTTACAAAGGCGGCAGAGCTGGTCGGAATGCTCAGACCAAACTTCCACGCCCTTATGCGCAAATACGGAATCCGCATAAAGGAAGAGGTCGAAAAGTAATTACCTCAGTTATATGTTTTCTCCTCCTCAAGCGGATTTTCTATAACACACTTCTCTTCCCTGCACCCGCCAAATGCCTCTTGGGGTTTGCAGTCTTCATCCTTTGAGCAACCCATATAACAATCATTGCAGACATATCTGCAAACCGCACCTTTCGGGTTTTTACCGGATACCGAAAAGTTTTTATATCTGGTAACAGAGATTGGCACATTTGCCGGATAGCAGTACAGATTATTGATTACAATTTCATCTATCTGAAGACCTGTATCCGGCACTGGTATTACCACGTCAAAATTGTAATAGCAGCTGCAGGAGGCAATTCCGCACTCGAATCCCCCAACACCCTTAGGGCCAACATAGTTGTCGGTTATAATCAGATTAAGTATTAACCTGTTCTGGTCGGTTCTGTATTCGAACCCGCCAAAAGAATCATTTTTAAAGCAGTAATTCGAAAAGTTTGTAATGCTGATTTTTAGTCTCTCTCCGGACAGCTCCCACATAAGGCACTCAGGACTGCCGTATGGCTCCTTCTGAATTGTTGATGCAATGCAATCCGACATATCCGAGCTGAGTACACTAAAGTATTCAGAGTTGTTATTACTACTCTCCTGAATCTCTTTTGTCCCGTCAATGCAGAACTGGAAAACTACGGTGACAAATACTGTCAAAAACATTATTTCCTTTTTCATTTTTTCCTCCTGTACTTGAATCCACCCTACTATTTTATTTCAGCACGCGCAAAAAAGTAAGGTCTTGTAAAAAAAGATAAAAGACACAGGACAATAATGTCGGTCACCTGAAAGGTGAATGTTATATCTGGTCCTTGGTCTCTCATCCTAAGATTTGCGGATTTCGGGGCAAAGAGAGCCGGTTACCGATGTGTAACGTTGTGTCAGATTAGATTTGACAGAGGTAAATTTATTGAATACAATGAAGGTTCCTATGAGAGGTCTTGTAATTATGAAAAAGACATTTATCCTTTTGACTCTTTTTGTTTTTCTGTCTCTTCTTGCTGCCTGCAGCGCTACCGACTTTGACACACCTTCCTGCAGCGGTGAACCGAGTGAGGAACAGCTCAATAAATATGTCTGTGCAGAGTGTGACGGAATGAAGTTTCTTCAGGTCGTCTGCGACAACGGTCACCTGAACTGCCCGGTGGAGGCGAGAGGTAAGGAGTTTTACAAGGTCGTAAAATACGATGACTGGAAGAGCGGCAAAGGCGACTGCATAATGGCAAAATGAATCTGAATTTCAGGGTCCTGAAAAAAAGCGGGAGGAATTATTCGAGACTTGGCAGTTTTACTGTCCGCGGTTTCGGGATAAAAACCCCTGTCTTTATGCCGGTCGGGACCTATGGCGCAGTAAAATCGCTCTCGCCCGATGAGCTTTATGAACTGAATTACTCACTTATTCTTGCAAATACGTATCATATGTATCTCAGACCCGGTTACGAACTTGTGAAGAACTGCGGAGGTCTCAGGGGTTTTACGGGTTTTAAGAGGTGCTTTCTGACAGACTCCGGCGGATTTCAGGTCTTCTCTCTTGCAAAACTGAGAGATATCGATGACGAAGGTGTCAGCTTCAGGTCTCACATAGACGGAAGTCTGCACAGACTCACCCCCGAGCTCTCGATTGAGATTCAGAATGCGCTTGGCGCAGATATTATTATGGCCTTTGATGAGTGTCCTTCGGGCGGCGCCGGATATGAATATGTTCGTTTGGCGTCCAGAAGGACTTTCGAATGGGCAAAACGCTCGCTCGCCTCACATAAAAGAGGAGATGAGCAGGCGATATTCGGAATCTTTCAGGGCGGGATTTATCCTGACCTGAGGGAGGAGTCATTAAGACAGATTACATCTCTTCCCTTCGATGGTTTTGCTATCGGCGGACTTGCTGTCGGAGAGAAGAAAGAGGATTCATACAGAATTGTCAGCGAGATGGTGCACAGAATGCCTGAGAATATGCCGAGATATGCAATGGGAATAGGTGAGCCGGAGGATATTATTTTCTATATCAAAAACGGCATCGACATGTTCGATTGCGTAATGCCCACGCGCAATGCAAGAAACGGTCAGTTCTTTACATTTTCCGGTAAGTTCAATATCCGCAACAGTAAATTTTCGGAGGACAGATTACCTCTGGAACAGGATTGTCAGTGCTACACCTGCAGAAATTTTCCGAAGGCTTATATAAGACACCTGTATATGATTAACGAAATTCTTTCCCACAGGCTTCTGACAATTCATAATCTGGCTTTCTACAAAAGGCTGGTCGAAAAAATTCATCAGGCAATCGAAAATGACGCTCTCGAGGAATTTGAAGGCGGGTTTCTGAAAAATTTTGCCAAAACCGAAAATTCATTTTGACAAAAGTAAAACTTTAATTAAAATGGATATTTGCTGATGGGCGATTATTTTATACATCATTTTCTTGAGCGCAAGAGGGCAAGCGCCTCACAGCCGGCATTCAGAAACAAGGTTGACAATGAATGGATATCCTATACGTGGGGAGACATATATGACCGCTGTAACAGGCTGATATGTTTTCTCAATGGTACTGTCAAAAGCGGCTCATATATCGGGATTCTGGGGAAGAATTCACTGAACTGGATTATTACGGATTACTCCTGCCTTCTCTCGGACAGGGTATCGGTTCCGTTTCATATCTGGATGGACAGGGAGAGTCTTCTGCACCACCTCTCTTTTGTTTCACTTTTGTTTATCGACAGCGGGTTTCTGCCGTTTGTAAAAGGAGAATTTCCGGACGATAAGATTGTTACACTTGACAGAAAGGTTGAAGACTACAGATTTCTTGACGAAGTGCTGTGTCAGGTGCCGAAAGATGATTTTATAGAAAAGTACGAACGGGAAATCAGGGATGACGAGGTCACAACAGTACTGTTCACTTCCGGAAACAGCGGAAGTTGCGCAGGTTCCCTTGTCTCACAGGGTGGACTGGCCTTTGAGATGAACGCCTTAAAAAATATGATGATTTATGATTCGTCTACAGATGAACAGATGATTTTTATGCCGTTTTCGCAGACGCTCGGGAGACTTGCTGAGATTCTGCCGGTTGCCTACGGGTTTCCGACAGCGATAGTCAATCTCGTAGATGCCCAGAAACTTGCCTCTGATATGAAGGAAGTCCAGCCAACCGTTATGGTGGCATATCCTGATTATTTTATTTATCTCAAGAATGCCTTCGAGCAGATATTCGAGACCGCACCTCTTTATAAGAAAGTCGGCTTCGAGGCCCTTGCACACCTGAAACTCGAGAACAACAAGCTTGCAAAAAAGTTCAAGGAGCTTATCAAGAATACCATCAAGACACACATCGGCAAGAATCTCAGGTTTTTTATCTGTGGCGGAGGAAATCTGGACAAATCGATTATAGAGTTTTTCGAAAACCTCAAGATACCGGTTCTTACGGGCTATGGTATGGCAGAGACATCCGGCGCCACACACCTGAATACACTCGAAAAGAGAAAGATCGGCTCTGTCGGGCTTCCCTTAAACGGGATCGAGACGAGGATCGATGAAGACGGGACTATTTATCTCAGGGGACCAAACCTTCTCAAGGGGTACCTCAACGGCACAAGAAAGCCATCTGTGACTCCCGACGGCTGGCTAAAGACCGACGACAGAGGCGAGATAGACACAGAAGGATTTCTGTATATAAAGACCTGAACTTTTCTAGAAACTTAAAAAATCATTGAAGGAGGATTAGTGATATTCTCATCTATCATCAATAATTGAGAATTACAAATATGTTGCATTATCCTGTTTTATATAATATAAGTTTGCCGATATGAAGATAAAAGAGATAAGTATTAAGAATTTTAGAGGAATTGCAAATGGAAAGATAAAAGACCTTGCTCAGATAAATCTACTTGTTGGACCAAACGGTTGTGGGAAATCAACCATTCTTGAATCTATTTATTTGTTTCGAAAAACCCCTGATAAATTTTATCTTAATCAACAACCGGAATCCGTAGTAGCTTATGAGAGAGATAAAAACAGAGCTAATATTAATGAAACATGGTGGTATAAAGCAAATACAGAAAATGATATTGAAGTAGAGATTTTGTTTGATAGAATTATAGAAAGAGCACGACAGAAATGGGGACTTACAATAAGACTTGACAAAGCAGGCATATCCTCAAACATTAATTCAATTTCCAGGGTGTTTGATCCGGATGAATTTAAAAATATTTCTGATCGCATACAATACTTCTCTATTAGATTTCAAAAGGAGATAAAACTTCAGGAGTTTTATCAGGATATGATTATAAGAAGGGAAGAGAAATCTCTTATTGAGATGATAAATTCAGTTTATAATTTGAAAATCGAAGGTATAAACATTATAAATAATTCCATATGGGTAGCGTTCGATAAATATAGTATAGTTATAGACTCTCTAGGTTCTGGGATAAGGATGTTATTTGTCATTCTCGTCTTGATCTATTCATTAAAGCCTTCTGTGCTGTTAGTTGAAGAATTTGATGCTTTTCAGTATCCAGAATCTCTTAAAAAAATAATGAGGGCTTTAATTCGTATATCAAATGAGAAAGATATCCAGATGTTTTTAACAACGCATAGTCTCGAGACAGCACAAATATTATTAGATTGTGGGTTAGAAGAAAAACTAAACTCAATAAATTTCTATACACTTGCTCTGGATAATGAAACTGGTGTTTTGGATGTGAGCCACAGTGGACTAAAAGGAGCCGAATTATTAATTAAAAACGGAAGAGATATTCGCTATATATGAATAAAATTAGAATTTATACCGAAGGAGACTTTGATAGAGAAACCATAGAATTTTTATTGTCCGATATTCTTGGAAAGAAAGACTGCGCAGAGGTTTACCCACGAAAGGAAATAGAAGATGTCTCCGGGAAAGATAATGCTATAAAAGTGTTTATAGAATCTTTTAATCGCGGAGAGAAAAACGCCATTATCGTTGATGCTGATAATTACGATAGAAGCCAAATCCTCGGGGAGATATATAGATTATCCGACTTCAACGATATTCAAAAAGCAGAAATTGATAAAAGATTAATTATTGCAGGACTTGTTGGTGATGAGTTTTTAAAAAAACATCTAGCTATTGAAAAGTTTATGATGGAAGACTATTTTATAAAGGTGATTTTAAGTGATGAAAAAGCATACGAGCATCTAACCAGAAAGAGAATATTTCAGGAGAGAAATATTAAATACAACGACTGCTTAAATAATAAACTAATTCCGTTTATTAAGCACTTGAAAGAGCAAAATATAACAATATCCTCGAAAAAAGTCTTTGATGTGTTCAGGGCAATTGTTGGGTTTTATGCGTCTCCGGCAACACTCGCAGAAAAGTTTTTAAAAAACATGAAAGACAAACCAGACTTGCTTAAAGACACATTCAGAAACATCATAGACCCGTTAAAAAATATAGTTAATATGATTTAACTCGGCTATTTATTTCTGTTCTTGAAAACCAGAAAGCCTATTCCTGTCACCAGACTTATAAGCGGAGATACAGACAGAGCATTTGATATACCGACAGGGAGAAACGAAGAGAACAAATCTGCCATATTTCCCTTCTTGATTCCTTTTACCATCTCCCTTATTTCTTCAAGTCTGATTTTTGTATTCTTCTTTCCGGCCTCCTTTAATATCTTCTCCAGAAATTCGAGAATCCGCAGATACTTCTCCTCTGCGTCAAACCGTTCTTTCTCCCATCTGTTGATGGTCGTAAAATGAACACCAAGGATTTTGGCAAACTCTCCCTGTGTGAGTCCTAACTTCTCTCTTATGTTTTTTATTCTGCTTCCTTTCATCCCTTTCATGACATTTTTTTATAACACCACAAATCCTATATGTCAAAGGAGAATACGTCTTTCAAGAAAAACATCTGAATATACCCCAAAATTTTGGTATTTTTAGAGTGTATGAGAGCAGGGATTATTGATTTTACTACTATCTAAAAGCAATCTGTCTCTCTAAGCCTCTTGTTTCCTTATGTTTGCAAGGACTATGTAAACAAAATGCC